>JAEUPE010000300.1 GCA_016790435.1 Rubrivivax sp.
GACGAGCCCGATAGCGCGGGCGGCCTTCTGGCCGTGTGATTGCGACGGATTCATCCAGCTGTGCTGTGCGCCGGCCGACCTTGCCGGCTTTCCGAGCGAGGCGGCAGCGGCGGCATTGGCTCGGTCGTTGGGTTCCAACACCAGGTCGATTCAGAAGGATCGAGGTCCACGTCGTCGGCCTCGCAGTCTTCACTGTTGGCGCGGACGATGAAGAGGAGCGGTGTTGGATTTCCGCAATCGGTCAGGGTCGCACTGGCCAGTTTGCAACGCGCAGCCATGTTGTAGCGAAGGCCCTTCACAAAGGAACGTCCATCTGCTTCGAGGTGCTCCACGAGTTGCTTGTCGAATCCGTCATCAATCGGTAGCCAGCTGAGCGTTACCGGCATCAGAGACAGCTCGACAATTGAAGGCAGGCCGACAGTGTTCAGGCGGAAAGTAGAAATCATCACCATTCGCGTCGAATCGGAAGCGCCCCACAGATCTAACTCTGCCTCGAAGCGCCGGGCCAGTCTTCGATACAGCTGCTCGTCGACGGCCAAGGCCTGATCGGGAAGATGCTTCACGACGGCCTTGAAGCCGTACCGCGCGGGCACGATCTCTTTGACCTCGCAAATCATCAGCATCAGTTGCTGGACCTTCCCCGGAGTCGATACGGCACCGGCCCACTGTGACAGCCTTCGCGCATTGATCGCATCCCGCCGCTCAACCGAAAAGACTTCTGGGATGTACAGCCTGGTTCGCAATGGCTGGCCAAGGGCAAACTTCCGTTCAGCAGCTTCCAGCAGATGCCGCCGCACCGTGGACCACGTTCTCTTCCCGGCAAAGCCGGGGTGCCAGCGCGTCAGCTCGGCCTGGTCCCACAGGTAGTGCAGCAGGCCGCGTAGCGAGAGCTTGGTGCCGGTAGACGAAACGCTGTCGCCCTCTCCGCCAGTGGGCGGGATCGTCGACCGGCTCGGCATTTTGGTCAGCGGGAAGTCCAGTTTGAGCGTCGTTTCGCCGGTGGCCGGGTCTTCGGTGATCGCGTTGCCCAGCACCTGCCCCAGGCCGGAGAACTCGGCCGGCGGTTCGTAGGAAGGGCAGTCGGGCGCGTGGTGGCTGCCTGTATCTGGCATGCGCTTGACGATGTAGCCTTCGCCGAGGCGCGCCACGTACATCTCCACGCCTTCGACCAGACACATGCAGCGAGGGCGCTGATGGGCGGCATGCGCGTCCGCGACTGCATCTGCGAACCCTCGCGCCCCGACGTCGAAGCGCCGACCTGCGATCTCGTAAACCGCAGCGGGTGTTGTGACGCCCTCGGCCGAAGTCTCCACGGGCGTGGCCTCACCGTACAGGTGCCGGCGCGGCGCGGTCGCGCGTGCGCTGCATCTCGGGCGTGGGGACGACGACCGGGCGCTTCGACGGCGCCGCCTTGTCGTAGACCTTCACCTTGGGCACCTGGCCGTCGCGAATCCGTTGGGCCAACTTCTCGGTCGCGGCGGCCATCACGGCCGCTCGCTGCTTCTCCGGCACCTTCTTGGCGACCAGCACCGCCTCGATAGCGGCGAGCACCGCCTTGCGGCCACCGCCGCCGCGGGCCGAGGCCTTGTCGGTGGGGGCCGCCGCCGCCGCACCAGCGTCGCGGGCCGGCTCGATGCGGTTGACGAGGCGCGCCTCGCGCTCGCGCTTGAGCACTTCCAGGTCGCCGGGATTCGGCTCGTAGCCCAGCGTCTTCACGCCGCGCACGGAGGCCTCGAGCCAGACCATTCGCTTGAAGTCCTCATTGCCGGAGACTCGCAGTGCCTTCCAGTTGCGGGCCTCGGCCACGTCGACCATGGAGCGGGCGACCGACGGGCTGTTGGTGTCCGTCGCCAGGCGGAAGGTCGACTCTGTGAAGGCCACGCGTGAGGTGTCGCCGCGGAAGCGGTACTCGGTGCGGCCGATGGTCACGTCGCCCACGGTCACCGGCGCGCGCTTGATGATGTAGCGATCCATCAGGGCGGCTTCGAGGCGCGTCACGAGGGCGGCGCGTTCGGCCTGTGCGTCGATCTTGGCGATGGCCCTCGCATCAACCTGCTCGCGCTGCGCAGGTGCCTTGGCGGCGCCTGGCATCGGGACCACGTTGGTGGCCTCGGGCACCTCGTCGCGAGCCGGCACGGGGTCCAGGGGCCGCTCCGGCAAGGCCGGGCGCTGCTGCCCGCGCTGCCACTCCCCGTCGACCTTCTGGATCGGCGTGCGCTTGCCGTCCTCGGCGACCGCGACGATGCGCGTACTGCCCACTTGATCCGCCTTCGCGACCATCTCGGGAAAGGTGTTCGCGCGGTACGTGACCTCCGCGAAGGGATCGCGCATCTCGTAGCGCTCGCCGGCCGTGTCCGTCGGCGTCTGGAACCGCTCGATCGCCACGGGTGCGCGATTGGCGGGCTCGACGGTGCCGCCCTGGGCTGGCGCTGCCTTGCGGACGGGGGAGTTGTCTGCATCCATGGCTACCTCGCGGTGTTGGGTTGGAAGAAGGCTCAGGGCTGGGCGATGGCAGTCGTGGTCAGGGCAACCGGCAGTGCGCGGTACAGCTCGATCTCGACGCGCCGGTTCAGGTTGCGGCCCCCGGCGCTGGCGTTGTCGGCGACGTGATCGCCGGCGGGCTGGTAAGTCGTGCGAATGCGTGCTGGGTCCACGCCCGCCGCCATCAGGTAGTCACGCACGGCTGCGGCCCGCTCGCGGGCGATGCGGCTCTCGGCCGGCGCGTCGCTCGTCCCATCGGTGCGCCCGCGCAGCAGGACGAGCGGCGATGTCTTGGCATCCTCGACCAGGGCGGCGGTCACGTCGGGCGGGATGGCGACGCGCGTGCTGCCGAAGTCGAATCGCACGGTGAAGACGCTGTTGGCCTTAACCAGCTGGGTGGCTGGCGCCTGCATGGCGGCCAGCAGCTGTTGACGTGCTGCCATGTTCGCCAACGTGGCGGCGGTGGTCTCTGCGATGCGACTGGACTCGGTGGCGAGCAGGCGCGTGTTCTGCAGGTCGTTCTTGCACACCTGCAGCTCGACGGCCATCTGCGAGTTCACCGGCCGCTTCTGCGACTCGTCCACGGTCGGCGGCTTCGGGGGCGAGCTGCAGGAGGCAAGGACGAGCAGCCAGGGGACGAATGGGGTGGTGTTGCGCATGGCAGTTCTCCCGCGTTCTCAGGGCACGATCTGGGTTTCTGGCGGGCCGGGTTCGACACCCGGTGCGACTTCGATGTCGGCGTCGAGGGCGGCTACGTCCAGCGTCGTTTCCGGCGCGTCGCCTTCTGCGAGTAGGACGCCGTCTTCGTCGGCGACGGGCTCGATCGATCCGCCTTTTCCGGAGACACCAGGGATGCCAGGCGCGCCCTTGTCGAAGAAGGTCAGCAGCTCGTCCGCGACCTTGTCCGGCGGGCCTTCAAACGAATCAGGCAGCAGCGTGTGGTCGTGGGCCAGCGTCTCCAGGCTGAGGGTCTGGCCCGCTGGTAGCTCGTCGTCGGCATAGCGCCAGCGTTGTTGAACCCGCGCCAGGTGCAGGTCCATGTCCATCCGCGGCACAGCCGGTGGCTTCAGCAGGCGTGGCGTGAAGGCCTTGTCGCGGTAGTAGCGGATCTTCTCGCCAAGGATCGGCTTGCAGTTCTCGAAGATCACCACCAGGCGCTCGCTGCCCAGTTCCTTGAACTCCTGCGGGAGCAACAGCGCTCGGCGCTGCTCGCTCTCGTTGCGGCTGACGGTGCTGTGCCCGTGCCCGCTGAAGGACCGGCTGCGCCCGCGCGACGTGGCGCGCTCGGTGAAGTGGCCGAGCATGGCGCTGTACTCGTCGGCGTCGCGCTGTTCGCGCGGTGCGTAGAGGATCTGCAGGCCGTGGTTGGTGGCGAAGGTCCGGGCTTCCTTGTCGCCATAGACCGCATCGAGCTGCGACATGGCCTGCACCACCGTCAGCAGGCGCAGGTTGTAGCCGGCCAGGAAGGCGGCGGCATTCGTGATGACGCCCACGCGGCCCATGGCCGTGAACTCGTCGTTCACCAGCAAGCACTGCACCGTCAGCGTCGGGTCCTGCTCGGGCAGGGCCTGCGTGTTCAGGCTGACGAGCTGCGAAAAGAAGAGGTTCAACAGCGGCCGGGCGTTGGCCAGCCGGTTCGGCGGGATGCGCACGTAGACCGACATGCGGCGGCGCCGCACGTCCTCGAGCCCGAAGTCGTCGGCGCTGGTGGCCGCATCGACCACCGCATCCGCGAAGATCGTCAGCGGCGCGTTGAAGGTGGCGACCACGCTGGACAGCGTGTTCTCCGAGTTTGACAGCAGCCGCTGCAGGGCATCGGCGCACTCGTCCGACAGCGGGTTTGCTTCCTCCCGACGCTGGGTGATCAGGCCGCTCAGATGGTCCTTCAACGACCGGCCCTTGCCTGAAGACTGGCGCAGCATCTCGCCGATGGTCCGGGGCAGTGAGGGGGTTTCGAGGAGGACGAGACCCAGGCCGAGGAACAGGTTGCGCGCCTGGTCGTTGAAGAAGGCTTCGGACGAGGTGCCGCCGCCATCATTGGGGAAGAACACCTGGCCGATGGTGAGCAAGTCGCCCACGCGGTGCAGCGGACTGCTGCGAACGGCGGTCAGCGGGTTCCAGCGATGGCTACGCGCGTCCTCGTCGAAGGGCGAAAACGCATAGACCGCCTGGCCGTGCGCGGCGCGGTATCCGGCCGTGATGTCGTAGTTCTCGCCCTTGATGTCGAGCACCACGACGGAGTCCGGCCAGTTCAGCAGGTTGGGGATGACGACGCCGACGCCCTTGCCACTGCGCGTCGGCGCCGACAGCATCACCGAGAGCTGGCCCGGCAACGCCAGGAACCTGCCGCGATGGCGGCCGATGAGGATGCCCGGCTGCCCGGCGCCGCCCGTGAGGCCGGCGCGATCGACCTCGGCCGGGCTGGCGAACCGGGCATCGCCGTGTAGCGCACGCCGTGGGCGGGCAGCAGCGACCAGACCGGCCGGCAGCAGAATCAGCAGGCCGATTCCCGAGACGCCGATGGCGAGCTGGAGCTTCTTGCGCAGCTGGGCATCGTTGGCATACAGGTCCCAGTAGTGGACGATGCTGGCGAATTGCGCCTGCTTCGGGTTCGCCTTGTTCAGCACGAGGAACAGCACACCGGCCAGGTAGACCGATGCACAGGCCAGCGCCGTGTAGCCAATGACCGCGAAGGCGCCGGCCGCCACCTTGCGGCCCGTGGGCCAGGCCGAGAACGGCAGGGCTGCGATGCTGCTCATGCTGCCGTCGCCTGTTGATCCCATCGGCCGAGCCGCTGGCGACGGGGCTCGTAGAGGATCTCGGAGATGAAGCGCCCGCGCTCGTCGCGATCGAACTGCACGATCACGTCGACGACCACGCTCAGCAGCCACTTGATCTCGTCCATGCGCAGTCCGCCGCCCGCACCGGTCTCGCGGATCATCAGCGACATCTGCTCGAAGGCCAGCGCACAGCTGCCGGCATGAACGCTGGTGATGCTGCCGGGGTGTCCCGAGGCCGCAAGGCGCACGAAGTAGAAGCACTCGTCGCCGCGCACCTCTGCCAGAAAGATGCGGTCGGGCTTCATTCGCAGACAGGCTTCGAGCAGGGACTTGGCCGTGACGCGGGCCGTGCCCTGGGCATCCTTGCTGTAGAACAGATGGACCACGTTCGGGTGGTTCGGCAGCGTCAGCTCGGCTGTGTCCTGGATCGTGATGAGGCGCTCGTGTTTCGGCACCTCCTCGACCAGGCCCTTCATGAACGTGGTCTTGCCCGAACCGGTCTTGCCGCTGACGACGATGGTCTGGTGCTTGCGAACTGCGAGGCGCAGGAACTCGGCATAGCGGCCGGCGTCCTTCAGCTCGACCAGTTCCCGCTCGAAGGGCAGCAGCTCCGCGTTCGGTGTGCGCGTGACGGTCGCCGTGCGCTCGAACAGGCCTTCGCGCTCGAAATCGTCCAGCCGCTTGATCAGGTGCGACGGCTTGCGCACCGTGATCGACACCGTACCGCGTGGCACGGCTGGCGGGATGACGAACTGGATGCGTTCGCCGCTGGGCAGCGTGGCGGACAGCAGCGGGCGTTCCTGGTTGACCTGCTGGTCGCAGAAGGTTGCGACGGCGGTCGCCAGCGACAGGCAGCGTTCCTGCGTCATCTCGGGCGCTGGCACGGTCTGCCAGCCACGGACCGTCTCGACCAGCAGTTCGCCGGGCCTGTTCACGCACACTTCCAGCACGCCGGGCGCATCGAGCTGCTCGCGCAGCGGTCGCAGGAACTCGACCACCGACGTGGCGTCGCCGCACCAGCCTTCGCCCAGGTCCTCATGCTCGCAAGCGTGCTGGTTCATTGCGTACCCTCGCGAGCCGGTACGGTGGCGGTGGGCTTCAACTCGTACACCGACGAGAAGTCCACGTCGCGCGCGACGTAGATGCCGACGATGCCGCCCTGGTTCTGGTAGGTCAGCGGCGGGATGTTGATGGTGCTGTCGAGCACCTTCTCGGCCAGTTTGCCGGTGTTGGCCGTGGTGGATGGCAGCACGATGGTGTCGGCCTGCCGGTCGCTGGCCTGGTTCTGGATGACCAGCTTCACCGAGTCGTCGATCAGGGACAGCAGCATGGCCGCGCCGATGCGTTCGCCCCAGCGGTTGTCAACGTAGCCGTCGATACCGGACTCGCCCAGCTGGCCGGTGCCGGGTGAGTCGATGTCCACGGTGACACCCAGCGGCGTGCGGATACGGGTCCAGAGCACGGGGATGCGGACCGTGCCGGGTCGGACCGATGCGATGCGGTATTCGCCATCCAGGTGCGAGCCGCGTTCGATCAGCAGCACGCGACCGTCGTCGCTGAAGACATTGCGCTGGACCTGGCAGCCGACGAGGCCCGACGTGGCGCTGATGACCTTGGTCTTCAAAGCGCAGGTGAAGGCCGTGCCCTTGGGCAGCGTCAGGCTGCGGTTGCCGAGCATCGAGGCCGCCACCTTCGGGGTGGAGGACCCCTGGAGCTGGCCCCCGAAAAGGCCCCCTCCGGCAGCGGGTGCTCCGATGGGTGGGGTGCCTACGGCCGGGGGCCCACCAAGGAGGGCCCCCGATGGCATGGTCCCCGTCGCTTGGCCGGTGGCCATCGCGGCGGTCTTGGTCAGGCTCTCCAGCATGCC
>JAEUPE010000011.1 GCA_016790435.1 Rubrivivax sp.
GCCGCTGTTCAGCCGGTTCCAGATCGAGCACCAGATCGAGACCGCGTTCAGCCGCACCGTCAACCTGCCCAGCGGCGGCGCCATCGTCATCGACCACACCGAAGCGCTGGTGGCGGTGGACGTGAACAGCGCGCGCGCCACACGCGGCACGGACATCGAGGAGACGGCGACCCGCACCAACCTCGAGGCGGCCGACGAGATCGCGCGCCAGATGCGGCTGCGCGACCTGGGCGGCCTCATCGTCGTCGACTTCATCGACATGGAGGAGAGCAAGAACCGCCGCGAGGTGGAGCAGCGCCTTCGTGACGCCCTGCGCTTCGACCGCGCGCGCGTGCAGTTCTCGTCCATCAGCAAGTTCGGCCTGCTCGAGCTCAGCCGCCAGCGCCTGCGCCCGGCGTTGAGCGAAGGCAGCCACATCACCTGCCCGCGTTGCAACGGCACCGGCCACATCCGCGACACCGAAAGCTCCGCGCTGCAGATCCTGCGCATGGTGCAGGAGGAGTCGATGAAGGACAACACCGCCGCCGTGCACGTGCAGGTGCCGGTGGAGGTGACGAGCTTCCTGCTCAACGAGAAGCGCCCCGAGATCAGCAAGATCGAGCTCAAGCAGCGCGTCACCGTGCTGCTGGTGCCCAACAAGCACCTGGAAACGCCGAACTACAAGCTCGAGCGCCTGCGCCACGACGACCCGCGCCTGGAGAGCTTCCGTGCCAGCTACACGATGGTGGAAGAGCCTGACGACGAGGTCGGCATCACCCGCCGCGAGAAGGCCAAGGCCAAGCAGGAACCGGTGATCAAGGGCGTGCTGCCCGACCAGCCCGCGCCGCCAGCGCCGCCGCCCGCACCCTTGCCCGTGAAGGCGCCGGCGCCGGTGGCCGCGGCGCCTGCGCCCGTGCAGCCTCCACCTGCAACGGTGGCGGCGCCGACCGCGGTTGCCGCGGGCAGCGGCTTCTTCGGCTGGGTCAAGAAGCTGTTCGGAGGTGCGCCGGCAGAGCCCGCGCGCGCGATCGAAGTGCCCGCCACCAAGCCGGAAGCGGCGGCTGCCGATGCGGCGAGGGCGGATGGGCGACGTGGCGAACGCGGTGGTGAGCGCGGCGGCGACCGGGGTGCACGCGGTGAACGCGGCGGCCGCGGTGAGCGCGGTGGCCGCAACGGCCGCGACCGGGGTGGGCGTGATGGACGCGAGGGCCGAGAAGGCCGTGAAGGCCGTGAGGCGCGCGAAGGCCGCGAAGGCCGCGAAGGCCGACCGCCCCGTCGTGACGCGCCTGCCGAAGGTGCGCCCGCAGGCGCGAGCCCGGCCGCGCGCGAGGAGCGCGGCGAGCGTCCTGAGCGTGGAGAGCGCGCCGACCGAGCCGAGCGCGGCCCGCGCGGCGGCGACGCTGCGCGCAACGCACGCCCCGAACGCACACCCCAGCCCGCCGTGGCGCCCGGCGCCGCTGGCGAAGGCGACTTCGTCGACACCATCCCCGTGGGCGAAGGCACCGAGGCCGAACGCGAGGGCCGCCGTCGGCGGCGGCGTGGCGGTCGCGGCCGCGGCGAGGGACGGGACGAGACCGGCCTGTCGAACGGAGCCGAGGCCACCAGCGGCAGCGAACGCGCGCCATCCCCCGAGGCCAGCGCCGCCTCGACGGAAGGTGACGCCGCGACAGCGACGGAAGCGCGTGCGCCGCGTGCCGGAGGCGACTCAGGCGAGCGTGGAGAGCGCGGAGAGCGCCCGGACGGTGATGACCGTGGTGGCGAGCGCGACGGTCGCCGCCGCCGCGGTGGCCGTGGCCGGCGCGACTTCGCCGACAGCGGCAGCGGTGCACAGGGCCAGCTCGACATGGGCGGGATGGGCGCCGCCGAAGCCGGCACCGGCGCGGCCGAAGGCACTTCGCCTGCGGCCGTCGCAGCGCCGGCAATCACCGAACGGATGGCCGAGCGGCCAACCGAGTCGGCCGCTGCACCGCGCCCGCCTCAGGCCGCCGAGCCGATCCGCATCGTGCGCTACGACCTTCCCGCGGCCGACCTGCAGGCTGTCGCGAGTGCCGCCGGCCTCGAGTGGGTGGGCAGCGATGCCGAGAAGGTGGCCGCCGTTCAGGCAGCGATGGCCGCTGAGCCCAAGCCCGTGCATGTGGCGCGCGAACCCCGGCCACCCGTCGTCATCGATGAGGGGCCGCTCGTGCTCGTCGAAACGCGCAAGGACCTGTCGCAGGTCAGGCTGCCGTTCGAGTCGTCCAACTGACCTGATACGAGCACTTTGCAGCGCCTTCCGGGGTGCGATGCCCCAGCGGCGCGCCGGGCGCTTTCCCTGTCGATGCTCAGGGCAGGCGCTCGAGCGAGCGCTGGTAGGCTGGGTCGTGCATCAGCGCGTCCCAGGCCAGCGGTGGTGCGGTCGGCAGCAGCCCCTGACGGCGCATTTCGCTGTCGGGATCGGGTGACCATCGGCCGTCAGCCGCGGCATCGGCGAGGCCCTCGAGCAGTTCGTCCACAGCCTTGCCGTCGTCGACCGATTGGTTGCACAACAGCACCATGTCGCAGCCGGCCTGCAGCGCCAGCGCCGCGGCCTCGGTGAAGCTGAGCGCGGCGCCATCAAGATGGCGAGCGCCTTCCATGCTCAGGTCGTCGCTGAAGACGGCGCCCGTGAAGCCCATGCGCTCGCGCAGGATCTCCTTCAGCCAGCGTTCCGAGAAGCCGGCCGGGCGGTGGTCGACCTTGGCGTAGACCACATGCGCCGGCATCACCGCGGTCAGCGTGGCGCTGAGCCACGCATAGGGCGCGGCGTCGTCCTCGAGGAGGGCCTTCAGGCTGCGGCGGTCCACCGGCGTGGCGACATGGCTGTCGGCCTTGACGAAGCCATGGCCGGGGAAGTGCTTGCCGCAGTGCGCCATGCCGGCACGCAGCATGCCGTGCGCCACGCTCTTGGCCAGCAGCGCGGCCACGCGCGCATCGCGGTGGAAGGCGCGGTCACCGATGACGCTGCTGCCACCGTGGTCGAGGTCGAGCACGGGAGCGAAGGAAAGGTCCACGCCGCAGGAACGCAACTCAGCGGCCAGCACGTGGCCGAGTGCGCTGGCGGCGTCGGTGGCGGTCATCGCATCGCGCATCCACAGTTCGCCGAGCGCGCGCATGGCCGGCAAGGCGGTGAATCCGTCGGTGCGGAAGCGTTGCACGCGGCCGCCTTCGTGGTCGACGCAGACGAGGCAATCGGGACGCAACGACTTGATCTCAGCCGTCAGCTCGGTGAGCTGGCGCCGGCTCACCCAATTGCGCGCGAAGAGGATGAGGCCGCCCGTGAGCGGGTGCGCGATGCGCCGGCGGTCGTCGGCCGTGAGGGCCAGGCCGGCGATGTCGAGCACCACGGGTGCGTGCACTTCTTGATCGTTGGTCATGGGGTCACGGTCTCGGGTTTCTCGACGACGACGAACGCGGCCACGTAGTCCGATTCGTCGGTGATGCTGACATGGGCCACGAGGGCCCGCTCGGCGAACCAGTCGGCCAGCGCGCCCGACAGGCGGATCACCGGCTTGCCGCTCGGCTCGTTGAGGATCTCGCAGGTCGACCAGGTCATCGGCATGCGGATGCCCAGGCCGATGGCCTTGGAGAACGCCTCCTTGGCCGAGAAGCGCGTGGCGAGGAAGCGCAGGCCACGCGCCGGATGGCGGCCGCGGCGAACGTGGAAAACCTTCAGTTCGGCCGGCCCGAGCACCCGTTCGGCGAAGCGGTCACCACGGCGCGCCAGCGTCTGCTCCATGCGGCGCAGGTCGCAGATGTCCGTGCCGATGCCGTAGATCACCGTTCGGCCTGGGGAACCTGCGTTCTGCGCACGGCGGTCGTCGCCCGATGTCGGCCCGATGGGTTCAGACCGGCGCCGCGGCGCGGCGGATGATGCGCTGGTAGTCACGCACGGTCTCGGGCAGGCCCAGTTCCAGCGCGTCGGCGATGAGCGCGTGGCCGATGGAGACCTCGAGCACTCCGGGCACCGCATGCAGGAAGTCGCCGAGGTTCTCGCGGTTGAGGTCGTGGCCGGCGTTCACGCCGAGACCGGCCGCGGCAGCAGCGCGGGCCGCGGCGGCGAACCGTTCGATCTGGTGCGCCTGATCGGCCGTGCCATGCGCAGCGGCATAGGGCTCGGTATACAGCTCCACGCGGTCGGCGCCGACCGCGTGCGCCAGCGGCATGGCGGCCGGATCGGCGTCCATGAAGAGGCTCACCCGCACGCCGAGGGTGCGGCACTCGTCGATGAGCGGCCGCACGCGTTCGCCATCGGCGGCGAGGTTCCAGCCATGGTCGCTCGTGAACTGGCCTTCGCTGTCGGGCACGAAGGTCGCCTGATGGGGCCGCACGGCGCGAATGAAGTCCATCAGGTTGTGGAACGGATTGCCTTCGATGTTGTATTCGGCCCGGGGCCACCGCTTCATCAGCGTGGCGAGGTCGTGCACGTCGTGGGCTCGGATGTGGCGCTCGTCGGGGCGCGGGTGCACGGTGATGCCGTCGGCGCCCGCTTCCAACGACAACGTGGCCGCGCGCACGACGCTCGGGATGCCGAGATGCCGCGTGTTGCGCAGCAGCGCCACCTTGTTGACGTTGACCGAAAGCGCCGTACCGCCGACTCCATGGCGGCCGGCACCGGCCTGTGCGCTTTCCTGGGCAATGAGCGGGTTCATCGTTCCTGCGGGAGGGCCGCCAGGCGCTGCAGCTGCAGACCGACGCGGCGGGTGCGCAACTGCGCGGTGGACAGATGATAGTGAACGAGGTTGCGCAGCGGCGCGCGCAGCAGCGAGGCGCTGCCGGCGCAGGCATGGCGCAATGCGGCTGGGCTGCCGTGCTGCAGCGCCGCTTGCAGGGCCACCCAGGTGGCGCCCGGCGCGCCTTCGGTGTCGGGCACGATGCCGGACTCGGGCGACAGCGTGTAGCGGCGCTCGGCATGAACCGGCTCGGCGCTCGCCGTGACGACATTCAGTTCGGGCAGCCAGCCCAGCTCGCGCAGCAATACGAGTTCGAAGGCGCGCAGGGCCACCGCCTCCGTGTCGGCGGCAAGCGTGGTTGAGGCGGCAGCCAGCACTGTGAGCGTCTCGGCATAGGCGTCGAAGAGCGTCGGGTGCGGATCTTGCCGGGCGAGCCCCTTGAGCAGCAGTTCGTTCAGGTAGAAGCCGGACATCAGCCCCGCCGCCGGCAGAGGCACGCCACCACCCCATTCCACCGAACGCAGGCTCTTCACTTCGCCGTCTTCGTCGGTGGCGGTGCGCGACAGCCAGACGGTGAGTGGATGGAAAGGCAGCAGCAGCGGCCGGAAATTCGAAGTCGGCCGCTTGGCCCCCTTCGCAACGACGACCACCCGGCCGTGGCTGCGCGTGAAGAGGTCGACGATGAGACTCGACTCGCTCCAGTCGTAGCTGTGCAGCACAAAGGCAGCGAGGGGCGGCGTGGCGCGGGCGGTGGCCATCGGCTCAGGGCATCAACGCGCGGGACGTCGGCGCAATAGGTTCAATGCGAGGAAGGCTGCCGGCCCCGGCTCACTCGTAGCCGTAGCTGCGCAGGTGCGCCTCGTCGTCGGCCCAGCCGGAGCGCACCTTGACCCAGAGTTCTAGGAAGACGCGGGCCTCGAGCAGCTTCTCGAGTTCCTGTCGGGCTTCGCTACCGATACGCTTGAGTCGCTCGCCGCCCTCGCCGATGACCATGCCCTTGTGCGCGTCGCGCTCGACGACGATGCTGGCGGCGATGCGCACGCGCCGCGGACCGGGAATGTCCGGCACGCGGCCGGGCGCCTCACCGTCCCCGGGTCCCTGGCCACCTTCACCACGCTTGCTGGCCTCACCCCCCTCCTCCTCCTCGAACTTCTCGATGACGACGGTGGAGGTGTAGGGCAACTCGTCGCCGGTGAGGCGGAAGAGCTTCTCGCGCACGAGCTCGCCGGCCAGGAAGCGCTCGCTGCGATCGGTGAGCGCCTCCGCCTCGTACTGCCAGGGCTGCTCGGGCAGGTAGGGCTCGACGATGGCGAACAAGCGCTCGATGTCGGCCGCCTTGCGTGCGGTCATCGGCACGAACTCGGCGAACGCATGGCGCTCCTGCATCTGCCGCAGCCACGGCAGCACGTCCTGCCGGCGCACCAGGGCATCGAGCTTGTTGGCCACGAGGATGGTGGGCTTGCCCTGCATCGACGCGTCCTGCAGCAGCGCCAGCACCTTGGCATCGTCGAGGGTGAAGCGCCCGGCCTCGCAGACGAAGAACACGACGTCGACGTCGGCCAGCGTGGCAAGCACCGTGCGGTTGAGGGTGCGGTTCAGGGCCTTCTGCTGCCGCGTCTGGAAACCCGGCGTGTCGACGAAGACAAACTGGCTGGCGCCCACGGTGCGCACGCCGGTGATCCGGTGGCGGGTCGTCTGCGCCTTCTTGGAGGTGATGCTGATCTTCTGGCCCACGAGGGCGTTGAGCAGCGTGCTCTTGCCGACGTTGGGGCGGCCGACGATGGCGATGTGACCGCAACGTTGGGGCGGCGCCGGGAAAGGCGTGGGTTCCGCAGGGGCGGCGGTGGGCTGGGTCATCGCCGACAGTAACAGGAGCGGATCGAATGCGCAGCGCGGGCGCGGCCCGGGGGCGTCAAGGCGCGGGTCACGATCGGGTCACGGGCAAGTCAGGAGCGCAAGGGCCCGCCGGGGCTGTCGCTGGCCTTGAGCACGCCGAGCAGCCGGCGTGCGGCCTCCTGCTCGGCGGCGCGGCGCGAGCGTCCCTCGCCGCGCTCGGTGAGCGCCAGCGTGGGCACCGAGCACTCCACCTCGAAGGTCTGCGCGTGCTTCTCGCCGCGCGTGGCGGCGATGCGGTAGGTGGGCACCGGCAGGCGGCGCGCCTGCAGCCACTCCTGCAACTCGGTCTTGGCGTCCTTGGTCCAGCTTTCGGCCTCGGTGGCCTGGATGACTTCGCCGAAGAGTCGCTGCACGACACCGAGCGCCGCCTCGTAGCCGCGCTCGAGGAACACGGCGCCGATCACCGCCTCCAGGGCATCGGCCAGGATGGAGGGGCGCTGCGCACCGCCGCCTCGCGACTCGCCTTCGGACAGCCGCAGCACCTCGGGCAGGCCGAGCACGAGCGCGGCCCGGTGCAGGCTGTCTTCGCGCACGAGGTGGGCACGTACGCGAGTGAGGTCGCCCTCGTCGCTGTCGCCGAAGCGGTCGAAGAGCAGGCGCGAAACCGCGAGGTTGAGCACCGCGTCGCCGAGAAACTCCAGCCGTTCGTTGTGGCCGGCGCCGAAACTGCGGTGCGTGAGCGCACGCTGCAGCAGGGCTTCGTTCTCGAATTGGTAGCCCAGCCGACGCTGCAGGGCCAGCAGCGGCGCCAGGGTCGGGGGGGTGGGCGGCATCAGCGCAGCATCAGCGCCACATCAGCGCGTCTGGACCTGCGAGCGCCCCTCGTACTTGATCAGCAGGTACACGGGCCCGGCGATCGGCACTTCCTTGTCGTAGGCGAAGCTGATGACGACCCGGTCGTTTTCCTTGGTGATCGTGAGGTCCTTGCTGGTGATCGAGCTGATGGAGTACTCGATGTCCTTCTGGCGGTCGAAGGCTTGGCGCGCCTCGGCCACGGTGGCCGGGTTGCTCGCAGCGATCTTGGTGACGGCCCGCTGGATCGTCATGTACTCGTTGACCGTCGGCAGGGCGCGCACCAGCAGGTAGCCGAAGAAGCCGATCACGAAGGCCCAGAACAGGAGGCCGAACATCGTGACACCGCGTTGGGCGCGACGCGGCGCCGACGGTCGGCCGTGATGGATAGACGGGTGCTTCATGGCTTTCGCGCGTGCGTCCACGGTATCTCCATGCCTGCTCGGGGGTCGACCGGCGGTGGACCGGCGAGCCTAGTGGAAGGCGCCGATGCGGCCCAGGTTGCCGAAATTCATCCAGACGAAGAATGCCCTGCCCACGAGATTCTGGTCTGGAACGAAGCCCCAGAACCGTGAGTCCATCGAATTGTCGCGGTTGTCGCCCATCACGAAGTAGTGGCCGGGCGGCACCTTGCAGGTCACTCCTTCGGGCGCGTAGCGGCAGTTCTCGGCGAACGGGAATCGCTTCGGGTAGGGCCCGTAGCCGCCAAGCCGCTTGGGGTCGACGCGGATCATGTGCTCGACGTCGCCGAGCTTCTCGGCGAACTGGGGCGCATAGCTCAGACTGTCGTCGTCGTAGTGCTCGCCCTTGCCCACCGTCGGCACGGGTTGGCCGTTGATCGAGAGCTTCTGGTCGATGTAGGACACCTCGTCGCCCGGTATCGCCACCACGCGCTTGATGTAGTCGACCCAGGGCTCGGGCGGGTAGCGGAAGACGATGACGTCGCCCCGTTTCACCGCATTGTTGTCGACGATCTTCTTGTTGATCACCGGCAGGCGGATGCCGTAGTGAAACTTGTTGACCAGGATGAGGTCGCCGACGGCCAGCGTCGGGACCATCGAGCCGGAAGGGATCTTGAAGGGCTCGAAGAGGAACGAGCGCAGCAGGAAGACGATGAGGATCACCGGGAAGAGCCCGGCCGTCCAGTCGAGCCACCAGGGCTGCATCAGCAGCTTGTGCTTGGCTTCCTGCACGTCGCCGTCGACCTTGTCGATGCCGAGCTTGGCGAGTTCGGCGCGGCGCACGGTGTCGTTCTGCTCGAGGTTGGCCGCGGCGGCCAGGCGCGCCGGTCGGAAGTGGAAGCGCTCGGCCAGCCAGTAGGCGAGCGTGACCGAGGTCAGGATGAACAGCAGCAGCGAGAAGTTGCCGGTCCATGCGCCGACGAACCAGCCGCCGAGGTAGACGACGAGCGCGCCGTACAGCGCGCCGGTGAGTGAACTCATCATGGGGGGATCGGTGCGCGGTAGGCGTTCTGGCGTGCTCGACGAGCGGGTGGTGATCAGTCTTCGACCTGGAGGATGGCGAGGAACGCTTCCTGGGGCACCTCGACGGTACCGATCTGCTTCATGCGCTTCTTGCCGGCCTTCTGCTTCTCGAGCAGCTTCTTCTTGCGAGTGATGTCGCCGCCATAGCATTTTGCCAGCACGTTCTTGCGCAGCGCCTTGACGTCCTCGCGGGCGATGATGTTGGCGCCGATCGAGGCCTGGATTGCCACGTCGTACATCTGGCGCGGGATCAGCTTGCGCATCTTGGCCGCCACCTCGCGGCCGCGGTGCTGGCTCTGCGCCCGGTGCACGATCATGGCCAGCGGGTCGACACGGTCGCCGTTGATCATGATGTCGACCTTGACGACATCGGCGGCGCGGTATTCCTTGAACTCGTAGTCCATGCTCGCATAGCCGCGCGACACGCTTTTCAGCTTGTCGAAGAAGTCGAGCACGATCTCGGCCAGCGGCAGCTCGTAGGTGAGGTGCACCTGCTTGCCGTGGTAGGCCATGTTCAGCTGCACGCCGCGCTTGACGTTGGCCAGCGTCATTACCGGGCCGACGCTGTCCTGCGGCATGTACAGCTGCACGGTGACGATGGGCTCGCGGATCTCGCGGATGCGGCCCAGGTCGGGCATCTTGCTCGGGTTCTCGACCTGCAGCACGGTGCCGTCGTTGAGCTCGACCTGGTAGACGACGCTCGGCGCCGTGGTCACCAGGTCCTGGTCGAACTCGCGCTCCAGCCGCTCCTGCACGATCTCCATGTGCAGCAGGCCCAGGAAGCCACAACGGAAGCCAAAACCGAGCGCCTGGCTCACCTCGGGCTCGTAGCGCAGGCTGCTGTCGTTGAGCTTGAGCTTCTCGAGCGCATCGCGCAGCGAGTCGTACTCGCTGGCCTCGGTGGGGTAGAGGCCCGCGAAGACCTGCGGCTGGATCTCCTTGAAGCCTGGCAGCGCCTCACTCGCCGGCCCGGCGTTATTGGGCAGCTTCTTTTCCAGCGTGATGGTGTCGCCGACCTTGGCCGCCTGCAGCTCCTTGATGCCGGCGATGAGGAAGCCGACCTCGCCGGCCTTCAGCTGGTCGCGCGGCACGGACTTCGGCGTGAAGACGCCGATCTGCTCGAGTGGGTACACAGCGTTGGCGGCCATCAGCCGGATGCGGTCACCCTTCTTCAGGACGCCGTCGACGACGCGAACCAGCATGACGACGCCGACGTAGTTGTCGAACCAGCTGTCGATGATCATCGCCCGCGGCGGGCCGTCGGGGTTGCCGCGAGGCGCCGGCATGCGGTGGATGACGGCCTCGAGGATGTCGTCGATGCCCATGCCGGTCTTGGCCGAGCAGGGGATGGCCTGGCTGGCGTCGATGCCGATGACGTCCTCGATCTCGCGCTTGGCCTCCTCGGGGTCGGCCTGCGGCAGGTCCATCTTGTTCAGGACCGGCACCACCTCGACGCCGAGTTCCAGCGCGGTGTAGCAGTTGGCCACCGTCTGCGCCTCGACGCCCTGGCTGGCATCGACCACGAGCAGGGCGCCCTCGCAGGCGCTGAGCGAGCGGCTGACCTCGTAGCTGAAGTCGACGTGCCCCGGCGTGTCGATGAGGTTGAGGTGGTAGACCTGGCCGTCGCTCGCGGTGTACTGCAGCGCTGCGGTCTGGGCCTTGATGGTGATGCCTCGCTCGCGCTCGATGTCCATCGAATCGAGCACCTGCTCTTCCATCTCACGGTCGGTGAGGCCGCCGCAGCGCTGGATGAGCCGGTCGGCCAGCGTGCTCTTGCCGTGATCGATGTGGGCAATGATGGAGAAGTTGCGGATCAGGTTCATCGGGGTCGGTGTGGCGGTATCGCGCCCGTGAGGCTCGAGTTCCGCGGCCTTGATTTCAGTGCACGCGGGCGGCGCGTGGTCCTTCATGCGGATGAACGCGGCCCAGTGATGCATGAGCGCGCAGCAGATCGGATGAGTGGTTCCGCAGCCGGCCGAAGTGGCCCCGCAGGGGGCAAAAAAAAGGCGCGTCCAAGAGGGTGACGCGCCTTCCAACAGAACGTTTGGCAACTGCTTGTTGGGCGTTCATTCTATCCAAAACGATCTTGCGGGAACCCGCGCCAGCACTAGATTTCCGGCCGTTGCTGTGATCCGACAGGGGCAATTCATGCACAGCTTATCCACAGCCCTTGTCGGGTCCAGACCAAGTTTCGCTGGAGTTCGTTTTCAGCCCTGAAGCTGCCCAAAAACAGCTATCTGGACGCAAATTCTAGACGTGGCGCGGCCCAATCCTGACCAGCGCCGATATGAAGTGAGGGGCCGCCAACTTGTGGCCCGAAACCGGGCTTCATCAGCATCGGCAGAAGCCGAGCTCCTTCTCACGATGCGGAAAGACCCGGCCGCCCACTCAACATGACCGCTCCCAGATCCACTTCGCCGCCGGCTCCAGGACCCGCTGACGCTGGACCCTGGGCCGCGAAGGACCCGGTTCGCCGCTCAACGGCTCGGCCGGATCACCATGTAGTTGACCCACTCGCCGCGGCGGACGAGCACGCTCACCGCCCGCGAACGCTCGACCTTGCCCACGATGCTCGCGAACTGCTTGGTGTCGCTCACCTCGGTGTTGTCCACGGAGAGGATGACGTCGCCTTCGCGCAGCCCCGCGCGTGCGGCCGGGCCTTCCACGGCGTCGACGCGCACGCCCCCGCGCACGCGAAGGTCGCGCTTCTGCGAATCGTTCAGATCCGAGACGGTGAGTCCGAGCACGCTCTTGGCCGTCTGCGGCGCGCTGCCGGGTTCGGCGGCCGCAGGCCGGCGCGCACTCCGGTCCGGCTCGAACTCGGCCACCGTGACAACGATGTCGCGCGAGTTGCCGCGGCGGTAGACCTGCAGCGAACTGCGCGAGCCCGGCTTGGTGCCGCCGATGATGCGCGGCAGGTCGCCCGACTTCTCCACCGTGCGCCCGTCGACGCGCAAGATGATGTCGCCCGCCTCGACCCCGGCCTTGTCGGCAGGCCCGTCCTTCTCGACGCTCTGCACGAGCGCGCCGCGCGGCTGGCCCAGGCCGATGGACTCGGCCACCTCCTTGGTCACCGGAGCGATCTGCACGCCGATGCGGCCGCGCACGACGCGCCCATTGGTGCGGAGTTGATCAGCCACGCGCATTGCCTCGTCGATGGGGATCGCGAAGCTGATGCCCATGAAGCCGCCACTGCGGCTGTAGATCTGCGAGTTGATGCCGACGACCTCGCCACGCAGGTTGAGCAGCGGCCCGCCCGAGTTGCCTGGATTGATTGCAACGTCGGTCTGGATGAAGGGCAGGTAGTCGCCCGTGTCGCGCTGCTTGGCGCTGACGATGCCTGCGGTAACGGTGTTGTCCAGGCCGAAGGGCGAACCGATGGCCATGACCCATTCGCCCACGCGCAGGCGCGAGACATCGCCGATGCGCACCGCTGGCAGGCCGACGGCCTCGACCTTGATGACCGCGACGTCCGTTCGGCGGTCCGTGCCCACGACACGGGCCTTCAGCTCGCGCTTGTCGGTGAAGGTGACGATGACCTCGTCAGCACCGTCGACGACGTGCGCATTGGTCATGATGAAGCCATCGGCGGTCAGAACGAAGCCCGAGCCGACACCGCGCTGCTGCGGGGTGGCTTCCTCCTCGCCACGCGGCGTGCCGCGGCGGGGATCGGGCCGGCCGGGCAACGGGATGCCGAAGCGCCGGAAGAACTCCTCGACGTTGGGGTCGCCCTCCGAGCCACCGCTGGCGGTGCGGCCACGCTCCGTCGTTCGGATGTTCACCACCGTGGGGCTGAGACGCTCGGCGAGGTCGGCGAAGTCCGGCAGCTGCACGCCCTGCGCGAGAGCGGGCATGGGCAGTGCCGTGCCGATGCCGAGGGCGGCGCCGGCCGTGGCGAGCGCCAACAATCCACCGGCAAAGAGGCGCCTCGAAGGCCCTCGCGGCGTGAGCGCGGCGGTTGCAGTCGATGTCGATGGTTTCATGGGAGGGTCCGCAAACAATGGTGTGAGTGTGAGACGCGAAAGGCCATGGCCAGAGAAAAGAACGGTTGCTGGCATCGAGACGCCGACTGGTGCGTGCGGAACCGCACGCTCAACGCCGCCGCTCGAGGGCTTCGGCAAACCGCTGCAAGGCGGCAGGCGGCACGTCGCCGACCACCGTCAGCCAATACTCGCCGATGCGTCGCATGGCCGTGCTGGTGGCGCCCAGCTTGGCCTGCATCTCCGAATGGTGACGCTGGGCGTCGAACGTCTCCATGAAGACGGAGACGTGCGTCAAGCCGTCGGAAAAGACGGCTTGCAGCATCGTCGGCTCGGTCGGACCGGCCTCGAGGCCGCGCAACACGCAACCGGCGAGCCCGAACCCAGGCACCGGACGGGCAAGCACCCAGCCTTCCCGCTCGAGCGTCGTGCGTCGCTGCTGCGGCCGCACGATGCGCAGGCCCGCGTCCTGCCGCATGGCCTGCAGCACGGTCTCCGGCTGCGCCTTGACGCCGAGCTCGATGGCGCTGAACGCTGAACTCTCCACCAGGCTGCCGTCGGATGCAATGACATCCGCGCGCAACATGAGCCCAGTGACCCGGTCGGCCCACAGCCGTTGCGTGAATCGCAATGGATCGCGCGGCGTCAGCACCAGCACTGCGGCTTCGCGGCCGGCCACTCGCGCGGCACCCTCCTGGCGGATGTCGTAGGAATCCGCGGCGCTGGGATCGACGGCCTGGGGCGTGGTCGACCACGCCGCCAGCGTTTCGCGCCGCTCGACGACCGCGGTGCCCGACTGCGGCCACACGGTGCGGACCTCGTCGTTGTGGCGGTAGATGCGCCGTTGACGGCCATCCTGGGCCTCGAGCCGTTCGAAGGAGCTCTCGCCGACCCGGTAGTGCCAGACACGCGAACTCGACATCACGCCGCCGGCGCTGAACACGAGCGTGCCCTCGTAGTTGGTGCCGGTGGCGGCGGCCTTCATGCGGGCCAGCCAGCCGCGCGCGTCGTTGTCGGCGGCGGCTGCGCCCGGAACGAAGGCCGCCGCCACGGCCGCCCAGAGCAGCCAGGGATGCGCGCCTGGAAGCCGCATCAGCGCGGCCCGGAGGCAGTGCGCGCAGCCGAAGCGTTCGCTCTCGGAGCGATGGGTGCCAACGGCACCGGCGTCACGAGCAGTTCCACGCTGCGCAGACCACCGCCCGGCAGGGCGGCCGGGGGCCGCACGGCCTGATGCGCCTGCAGGTAGGCATCGAGCCTTGCGTCACGAATCATGCGGCCATCGGCCACGAGCGCACCCGCGGCGCTGGGCTGCAGGTTGGGCACCGCGCGCATGCCGGAACCCGCCATGGAAACCGGATCACCGGCCACCAGCTCTCCGTCGCCGAATCCAAGTCCTTGCGGTCGCAGGAGCACGAGCGTGGCCGCCACGGCCACGAAACCCGCCGCCACGGCTGCCGGTGCGCGCCAACCGAGACGACGCGCCAGCGGCTGCGCCACCAGGGGAGCCGGGGCCAGCGGCACCGGCTCGTTCGCAAGGCGGGCCCGCAGCCCCACCAGGAAGGCCGCGTCATGAGCCGGCTGCGAGGCCAGGTCCTCCGAGCGCATCACGTCGCCGATCAGGTGATAGGCATGCCAGCACTCGCGTGCCGCAGCGTCCTCGCGCCAGAGCGCCGTGGCGTGCGCGAGCGCATCGTGTTCGCCATCGGCCAACGCCGACAGCCACATTCGTGGTTCTGGGGCAGGCACGGCTTCGCGATCCGAGGGCGAGGAAGACGGGGCGGTCATGGCGGTGTGCTCTTCTTTGTGCTGGCTTGGCAAGGTGAAGGTTGGATCCAGTCGCCACAACGAGGCTACCAGCGCTCGCCTTCGCGCGTGTCCAGCAAGGGCCGAAGGCGGGCGGCAATGGCCTCGCGCGCGCGGAAGATGCGCGAGCGCACGGTGCCGATCGGGCAGTTCATGGCGTCAGAGATCTCTTCGTAGCTCAAACCCTCGATCTCGCGCAGGGTGATCGCCTGCCGCAGATCTTCCGAAAGGGCCTCGATGGCGGCATTCACGGCGGTGGCGATCTCCTTGCTGGCCAGCATGGCCTCGGGAGTCTCGCCGTCGCTTAGTTCGTTCTCGGCGCGCGAAGTTTCATCGCCGTCGTCGGACGAGTTCAGGGTCGACTCGGAGACGACGATGTCGCGCTTGAGATCTACGAGCGTCTTCTTCGCCGTATTGACCGCAATGCGGTACAGCCACGTATAGAACGCGCTGTCGCCGCGGAACTGCGGCAGCGCGCGGTAGGCCCGGATGAAGCTCTCCTGCGCGACATCCTGCACGAGATCGACGTCGCGCACCATGCGCCCGATCAAACGCTCGATGCGCCGCTGGTACTTCACGACGAGCATTTCGAAGGCCCTCGTATCGCCGCGCTTGGCGCGCTCCACCAGCAGGGCGTCTGCATCCGCGTCGGACATCAGTCGGTGGCCCGGTCCGGCGCGCGGACGTGAGGCAGGTCAGGGGTGGGTTCGGGCGGCGGGCAATATAGCGCCGTGCGAAGGGCGCGGAAGTCGTCGTCGCCTCGGACGAACGAAAGCGCGACCCAGCGCACCCGGCCGCGGGCCTTGGGCTGGTGGCGAAGCAGCAGCAGCCAGCGGTCGAAGTCGAGCATCACCCGCAATTCACCGGTGCTGCCGTCGAGCTGCCAGTCCCGACCGTCCCACCGGACCTCGACTTGGCGCAGCGGGCCAGCGATGCGCCGGCCGAACCAGGCGCCGCCCGCAATTGCAGCGCCGGAAAACACGAGGAACGCAGGGAGCGCCCACTCCAGATGCCCCGCGACCCAGGCCGTGATTGCCCCTCCCGCCGACGCACCGATGAACGCGCAGGCGAGCCGCCACGCCCGGCTCGGGGCACATTGCAGCGCAAGCGGCGGCGCGGGCCGCATCGCCGAAGGTCGGCGCCTCAGGCGCGCCGGAAGACCAGCGTGCCGTTGGTGCCGCCGAAACCAAAGTTGTTCTTGACCGCCACATCGATGCGCATGGGGCGCGCTTCGTTCGGGCAGTAGTCCAGATCGCACTCGGGGTCGGGCTGAGTGAGGTTGATCGTCGGCGGCGAGATCTGGTGGTGCACGGCCAGCGCCGTGAAGACCGACTCGATGCCGCCGGCCCCACCGAGCAGGTGGCCGGTCATCGACTTCGTGGAGTTGACGACCAGCTTCTTCGCGTGGTCACCGAAGGCCAGCTTGATCGCGTTGGTCTCGTTCACATCGCCCAGCGGCGTCGAAGTGCCGTGCGCGTTGAGGTAGTGCACGTCGCTGGCCGCGACGCGGGCATTGCGCAGCGCCGCCATCATCGAGCGCTTGGGACCATCGACGTTGGGCGCGGTCATGTGGAAGGCATCGGCGCCCATGCCGTAGCCGGCCAGCTCACAGTAGATCCTGGCACCGCGCTTCTTCGCGTGTTCGTACTCCTCGAGCACGAGCACGCCCGCACCCTCGCCCAGCACGAAGCCGTCACGCTCCTTGTCCCAGGGCCGGGACGCAGTGGCCGGACTGTCGTTGCGCGTGGAGAGAGCGCGCGCAGCCGCGAAGCCTCCCACGCCCAGCGGCGACACCGTGGCTTCGGCACCACCTGCCACCATGACATCGGCGTCGCCGTACTCGATGAGCCGACCTGCCTCGCCGATGCAATGCAAGCCTGTCGTGCACGCCGTGACGATGGCGAGATTCGGGCCCGTGAAGCCGTAGCGGATCGACAGGTGGCCGCTGATCATGTTGATGATCGCCGCCGGCACGAAGAAGGGCGAGATGCGGCGGGGGCCGCGCTCGACATAGTCCTTGTGCGTCGCCTCGATGAGAGGCAGCCCGCCGATGCCGGAACCGACGACGCAGCCGATGCGCTCGGCCTGTTCATCGGTGAGCGCGTCGTTGGTGGCGAGTCCTGCATCCTTGACGGCCTGGATCGAAGCGGCCAGCCCGTACTGGATGAAGGTGTCCATGTGCCGGGCTTCCTTGGCGGGGAGGTACTCCTCGACATTGAAGCCCTTGACCTCACCTGCGAAGCGGCAGGTGAAGGCAGACGCGTCGAACTTGGTGATGGTGGCGATGCCGGAGCGGCCGGCCACCAGGTTGCCCCAAGCCTCCGTGACGCCGTTCCCGACCGGGCACACGATGCCCAGCCCCGTCACCACGACGCGGCGACGAGTCATGCGCCCGCTCCGATCGGCATGGTCGACATCAGCTCTTCTGGTGGCTCACCGCGTAATCGATGGCGAGCTGCACGGTGGTGATCTTCTCGGCCTCTTCGTCGGGGATCTCGATGCCGAACTCGTCCTCCAGGGCCATCACGAGTTCCACGGTGTCCAGCGAGTCGGCCCCGAGGTCGGCCACGAAGGCCTTCTCGTTGGTCACGTCGGACTCCGGCACGCCGAGTTGCTCGGCAATGATCTTCTTGACTCGCGCTTCGATATCGCTCATGACTCCTCCTGGAGTGGGATGCGTAAAAACAGGCGCGGATTCTACCGGCGCCGATTTCAGGGTCTGCCCGCTCACCGGGCAGGCCTCAGCTCATGTACATACCGCCGTTGACGTGCAGTTCCGTGCCGGTGATGTAGCCGGCCAGCGGCGAGGCCAGGAAGGCCACGGCATGAGCCACTTCGTCGGCCTGGCCGAGGCGCGCCAGCGGGATCTGCGAAAGCAGTGCCGCCTTCTGTGCCTCGGGCAGCTCGGAGGTCATGTCGGTGGCGATGAAGCCCGGCGCGACGCAGTTGACCGTGACGTTGCGGCTGCCCAGTTCGCGGGCCAGGGCGCGCGTCATGCCGGCGAGCCCGGCCTTCGCGGCCGCATAGTTGGCCTGGCCGGCATTGCCACTGGCACCGACCACCGACGTGATGTTGACGATGCGCCCATGGCGCTGCTTCATCATCGGCCGCATCACGGCGCGGCAGAGGCGGAAGACCGCCTTCAGGTTCGTGTCCAGCACGGCGTCCCAGTCCTCGTCCTTCATGCGCATGGCCAACGTGTCGCGCGTGATGCCGGCGTTGTTGACGAGCACGTGGAGGCCGCCCTGCGACTTGACCAGCGATTCCACGGCGGCCTCGCAGGCCGGCGCATCGTTGACATCGAGCGCGATTCCATTGCAGCCCGGGAAGGCGGCGAGTGCCTCGCGAATGCCGGCCGCGCCCGCTTCGGTGGTCGCCGTGCCGGTGACCCTGAAGCCGGCACGGGCAAGCGCCAGTGCGATGGCGCGGCCGATGCCGCGCGAGGCGCCGGTGACGAGAGCCACCTGCCGTGCCGCCGAATCACCCGCTTCGCTCATTGCGCCATCTCCTCGCCGCACGCTGCCCCATTGGCCCTGCCAACGTGCCGGCGGCTCACTGCAGCGCCCCCTTCAGATCGGCCAAGCTGGCGGGGTCGAGCACCGTGCCCGAGACCAGCGAGCCGTCGACGCGCTTGGCCAGCCCCGCCAGCACCTTGCCTGGCCCGCACTCGAAGACGTGCCCGAGCCCGCGCGCCGCCAGTGCCTGCACCACCTCGACCCAGCGGACCGGGCCGAAGGCCTGGCGATAGAGCGCATCGCGGATCGCCGCCGGGTCGGTCTGCACCGCCACGTCGATGTTGTTGACGACCGGAATACGCGGCGCGGCGATCGCGACCTCCGCCAGGCGCTCGCGCAGCCGCTCGGCCGCCGGCTTCATCAGCGCGCAATGGAAAGGCGCCGACACCGCCAGCGGCAACGCTCGCTTGGCACCGGCGGCCTTGAGCTTCTCGCAAGCCAGGTCCACCGCGGCCTTCGCCCCGGCAATGACCGTCTGCTTCGGATCGTTGAAGTTCGCGGGCGACACGACGCCTCCGGTTTCAGCGGCGACCGCGTCGCAGACCGACTTCACGGCGGCCGCCTCGAGGCCGAGAATGGCCGCCATGGCGCCTGCCCCCACCGGCACGGCCTCCTGCATGGCCTGCGCCCGGTAGCGCACGAGCGGCAGTGCGTCGGCCAGCGTCAGGGCGCCGGCAGCCACCAGCGCGCTGTACTCACCGAGCGAGTGCCCGGCCACCGCCGCGGGCTCGGCGCCGCCTTCGGCACGCCAGGCGTTCAGGCAGGCAATTGCCGCCGTCAGCATCACCGGCTGCGTGTTGGTGGTGAGTTCGAGCGCCTCCTTCGGGCCCTCGCGGATGAGCCGGCCGACATCCTCTGCAAGCGCGGCAGAAGCCTCTTCGAGCGTGCGCCGTACGGCCGGGTGATCCCCCCACTCGTCGAGCATGCCGACCGACTGCGAACCCTGGCCAGGAAAGACGAATGCGAATGGCTTCATCACATCATGGAAACTTGGAATTGGGCAACCGCCGCAGTGCGCGGTCAGTAGTCGAACAACACCGCGCCCCAGGTGAAGCCGCCGCCCACGCCCTCGAGCATGACGGTGTCACCGCGTTGCACGCGGCCGCTCTTCACCGCCACGTCCAGCGCCAGCGGCACGGATGCTGCAGAGGTGTTGCCGTGTTCGTCGACGGTGGCCACGAGCTTGTCGAGCGGAAGCTTCAGCTTGCGTGCCGTGCCCTGCATGATGCGGATGTTGGCTTGATGCGGAATCAACCAATCGAGGTCGCTCTCGCTGCGGCCGGCCTTCTCGAGCACGGCGCGCGCGGCGCTCTCGAGCACGCCCACGGCGAGCTTGAAGACCGCCGGGCCGTCCATCTTCAAGAACGGCGTGCCGGTCACTTGGCCACCCGCCACCGTGCCCGGCGTGCACAGGATGCCGAGGTGGCGCCCATCGGCATGCAGGTCGGCCGCCAGAATGCCCGGCGTGTCACTCGCCTCCACCAGCACGGCGCCGGCGCCGTCGCCGAAAAGCACGCAGGTCGTGCGGTCGTTGAAGTCGAGGATGCGCGAGAAGACCTCGGTGCCAACGACGAGCGCGCAGCGCGCGCTGCCCGAACGCACCATGGCATCGGCCACCGTGAGCCCATAGACGAAGCCCGAGCACACCGCCTGCAGGTCGAAAGCGGCGCAGCCATGGATGCCCAGCTTGTGCTGCAGGATCGAAGCAGTCGACGGGAACACCATGTCAGGCGTCGACGTGGCGACGATGATCATGTCGATGTCGCTCGCCTTGCGCCCGGCAGACTCCAGCGCATCGCGTGCCGCCGGCAGGGCGAGGTCGCTGGCGTTCACGCCATCGTCGGCGAAATGGCGGGCCCGGATGCCGGTGCGCTCGACGATCCACTCATCGCTGGTCTCGATACCGCGGGCCGCGAGCATCGACACCATGTCGTCGTTGGTCAGGCGCCTGGGCGGAAGGTAGCTGCCGGTGCCGGTGATGCGCGCATACGGCGCACCCACAGAGCGACTCGCGGCGGCGGGCGCAGCGGACGCGGGAATGGGGCTTGTCATGCAGCTTGCTCCGGCGCAGCCGCGCCGGCAGGCAGGGCCGCCATCGTGGAGCCGATGCGGTCGTGCACGCGAGCCAGCAATCGGTTGCGCGCGGCATCATAAGCCCGGCTGAGCGCATTCTCGAAAGCATAGGCATCCGCCGAACCATGGCTCTTGAAGACGAGTCCGCGCAGGCCGAGCAGTGCCGCCCCGTTGAAGCCTCGTGGATCGACGCGCGTCTTGAATCGCTTCAGCGCCGGCATCGCCGCCAGTGCCGCAACCTTGCTGACCAGCGAGCGCGTGAACTCCTGGCGGATGAACTCGGTCAACATCGAAGCGAGGCCCTCGCTCGTCTTCAGCAGCACGTTGCCGACGAACCCGTCGCAGACGACGATGTCGACGGTGCCCTTGTAGATGTCGTTGCCCTCGACGTTGCCGAAGAAGTTGATGTGCCCGGCAGCCCCGGCCGAACGAAGCAGTTCGCCGGCGCGCTTGATCGTGTCGCTGCCCTTGATCGCCTCCTCGCCGATGTTGAGCAGGCCGACGGTCGGCTCTTCCTTGCCCTCGACAGCGGAGACGAGCGCGCCACCCATCACCGCGAACTGCAACAGGTGCTCTGGCGTGCAATCGACGTTGGCCCCAAGGTCGAGCACGGTGGTGAAACCGTCCTTGCGGTTCGGCATGACGGCGGCGATGGCGGGGCGGTCGATGCCCTCGAGCGTCTTGAGCACGTAGCGCGCCACGGCCATCAGTGCGCCCGTGTTGCCGGCCGAGACGCAGGCATCGGCGACAGAGCGGCCGTCGTCGCCCGCCTTCAGCTGCGTGATCGCCACGCGCATGGAGGAGTCACGCTTCTTGCGCAATGCCACCTCGACCGGGTCGTCCATCGTCACGACCTCGCTCGCGGTCACCAGGCGGACGCGCGCCCATCCGGCGGCTGGTGCCAGCCCCGCCTCCGTGCCCACGAGCACCAGTTCCGCACCCGGGTGCCTGTCGAGGAAGGAGCGACAGGCGGGCAAGGTCACCGCGGGCCCGTGATCGCCGCCCATGCAGTCGACGGCGATGCGCACCGTCGCCAGCGGTGCCGGTGAAGGAAGCGAGTTCACGGCGTGGCGCGCGCGGGAGTGGGGCCCCGGGCGCAAACGGGCCTGGAGCCGAGTCCGAACCCGCTCAGGCGTCGGCCTTGGTCTTCAGGACCTTGCGGCCGCGGTAGAAGCCCGTGGGCGTGATGTGGTGGCGAAGATGCACCTCACCCGTGGTCGGCTCGACCCCCGTGCCGGGTGCGCCGATCGCGTTGTGCGAACGATGCATGCCGCGCTTGGAGGGCGACTTCTTGTTCTGCTGGACAGCCATGTCGATGAACTCCTGGGAATCGGGTACGCGCAAGCGGCGCGATGAAGGATGTTTGGCCCGAATCGCGCCGGGGGCGCAGGCTCGTGGCCGCATCGGCACCACCGCCGAATGACTGGCGCAGGGCACACAGCCCGGCTTTGCGGCGGGCGACATCCGGGCAGACCGCCAAGCCCTTCGGAGGCCTGGCGCAGCCATTGACGGACCGCCGAAAAGCGTGAGAGTGTACACCGGACCACGCCATGCCGTGGTCGGGGCCAGGCTCAGGACTTGGGTCGCCGTAGGGCGGCAAGCGCCGCGAACGGATGAGCCTCCACGTCCGGCGGCACCTCGGCGCCGCCAGCGACATCGCCTGCTGCCGCGCGCAGGGCAGCGGGCGGGTCGGGGCAGGCGTCGTGGCGAGGCACCAGCGGCATCGCGAGCAGCAACTCGTCCTCGACCAGTGCCAGCAGGTCGAAGCGCGGTGACAGCGCGAGAACGTCCTCTTCCATCTCGTCGTCGAGCCGCGCCGCCTCGTCCTCCCCCTCGACGAACCTGAAGCGCCTGTCGACCCGCAGCGGCAGCGCCATCGGCTGCAGGCAGCGCTGGCACTCCAGTGTGGCCGTGGCTCGGATTGCGAGATCGACGACACATTGCGGCTGTGCGCCACTCACTGGCTGCATGGAGCCGACGGCACTCCACTCGATCAGCCCTTCGGCCGCGCCGTCCGCGGCACGCAGCACGCTCTCGGCCACACGCGTCGCGTCCGCCAGGGCAACCTGCCCTTCCATGCGCGCCCCATCGCGACAGAAGGCTGCCACATCGAGGGCCCTCGGCGAACGGGTGGAGCGAGACGAACGCGGCATGGTCGGTCCAGTGTAGGCGGTGCAATGGAACAATCCTGGGCATGCCCCCCCATGCCACTGTCGACCAAGCCGGCGACGCCTCCGCCACCGCGGCTGTGCGGCCGACGCTTATCCTCGCCTCGACCTCGAGATACCGACGCGAGTTGCTGGCCCGGCTCCGCCTGCCCTTCGACGTGATCTCGCCGGGCGTCGGTGAGGGGGCCCTGGCCGACGAAGGGCCCGCCGATCTCGCCCGGCGCCTCAGCCGGGCCAAGGCCGAGGCGGTCGCGCTCCTGCACCCCGACGCCGTCGTCATCGGCTCTGACCAGGTCTGCGAAGTGGGTGGCGAGGCGATCGGCAAACCGGGCACCCACGAGCGCGCAGTGCAGCAACTGCAGCGGCTGAGCGGCCAGCGCGCGGTCTTCCACACCTCGGTATGCGTGATGCGGCGGAGCATCGGCTACGAGAGCCACGCGGCGGCGCCGGTCGTGGTCAGGTTCCGAGTGCTGCGGGCGCCCGAGATCGAGCACTACCTGCGCACCGAGCAGCCCTATGACTGCGCCGGCAGCGCCAAGTCCGAGACGCTGGGCATCGCGCTGCTGGACGCGATCGAATCCGACGATCCGACGGCCCTGGTGGGCCTGCCCTTGATCCGCACGGCACGCATGCTGCGCGAGGCAGGCATCGATCCATTGCGGCCATGAGCGACGCCAACCCGAGCTCGGCCAGCGCGGCCTCCGGCCCCACCGCGGCGCACGGCCAACTCGTGCTGGTGCCAAACGCGCTGGATTTCGGCGCCACACCGCAGGAGCTGGCGGTCGTGCTACCACTCGCCGTGCTGCAGTGGGCCGCACGACTGCAGCATTGGGTCGTCGAGGACGCGAAGAGCGCGCGTGCGTTCCTGAAGCGCGTGCACGAAGTCGTGCCGTTGCAGGCGCAGCTGCAGGCGCTGTCGATCGTCGAGCTGCCGCGTCCAACCAAGGGGCGAACCGCGCCGGTCGCGCCCCGCGCGCAGGCCGCCGACCCGGAGATCGCGCGGCTGCTCTCCCCTGCGCTCGCCGGCCACGATGTCGGCTTGCTATCCGAGGCCGGCCTGCCAGCGGTCGCCGACCCCGGCGCGGCCATCGTGGCGGCCGCGCACGAACTTGGCGTGCGGGTGCTGCCCTTGCCCGGGCCGAGTTCACTGCTCCTGGCGCTGGCGGCCAGCGGCCTCGACGGCCAGAGTTTTGCCTTCGTCGGCTACCTGCCGCAGGAGCCAGCGGCCCGCTGCGAGCGGATCCGCGAACTGGAGGGGCTGTCTCGGCGCCTGCGCCAGACGCAGATCTTCATCGAGACGCCGTACCGCAACGCCGCGCTGATGGGTGCTCTGCTCGACTGTGCGGCCCCGGCCACGCGCCTGTCGGTGAGCGTGGCGCTGACGCTGCCCGGCGGCTGGAGCCGCACGGCCACGGTCGCCGAGTGGCGCAGGCCTTCCGCCGGGCCGCGAGCCGACTTGCCCGACCGGCTGCCCGCCGTCTTCCTGCTGCAAGCCTGAGCAATTGCGCCTGCCGCCTGGGCAGACGGCGCGAACTCAGGCGCGGCCGCCGCCCAGCAGGGAGGCCACCTTCTTCTTCGCCCGGATGTTCGGCGAAAGCCCGCCGCGCGGCGCTGCCGGCATGGCCGCCTTGTCGGCCTCTTCGGCCTTGACGGCTGCGCCCTTCTCCCAAATCGCCGTGCCGCTGCCGCTCGGCTCGTAGGGCCGGTCGAAGAAGGGGTCGGCGGACTGGGTTCGGCGCATCGGCGGCGCCGGGCGAGCGTCGCCGCGCGCCTCGACCCGCGGCTCCGCTCGCGACTCGACTTCCGCCGACGGTGCATCGCGCTCTTCGTCGAACGAGCGTCGCCGCGGCCGCCTTGGGCGGTCGTCTTCCAGCTCGATCGGCTCGATCTCGATCTTCTTCTTGATGAGCCGCTCGATCTCTCCAATCATGCGCATGTCATCCCGCGTCACGAGCGTGATCGCCAGGCCCGAGGCACCGGCACGGCCGGTGCGGCCGATGCGGTGGATGTAGTCCTCGGAGTTGAAGGGCACATCGAAGTTGAAGACACCGGGCAGGTCGGCGATGTCGAGCCCCCGCGCCGCCACGTCGGTGGCCACGAGCACCTCCACTTCGCCGCGCTTGAACGCCGCCAGCGCCTTCAGCCGCTCGTCCTGGCTCTTGTCGCCATGCAGGGCCTGCGTCTTCAGGCCGTCGCGCTCGAACGAACGCGCCAGGCGCGCCGCGCCCAGCTTGGAATTGACGAAGACGATCGCCTGCGTGAGCTCGCGCTGGCGCAGGAGTTGCCGCACCACGGCGCGCTTGTCGTCGTCCGTCACGCTGTAGAAACGCTGCTCGACGTTGGTGGCGGTGGCATTGGGCCGCGCCACCTCTACCGTCACCGGATCCTGCAGGTAACTGTTGGCCAGGCGCCGGATCTCGGGCGAGAAGGTGGCCGAGAAGAGCAGCGTCTGCCGCTCCTTGGGCAGGTACGACAGGATGCGCTGCAGGTCGGGCAGGAAGCCGATGTCGAGCATGCGGTCGGCTTCGTCGAGCACGACGTACTCGACCTGATTCAGCACCGCTACCTTCTGCTCGATGTGGTCGAGCAGCCGCCCGGGGGTGGCAATCAACACCTCGACGCCCTTACGCAACTCCTCGGTCTGCGGTTTCATGTCCACGCCGCCGAAGACCACCGCAGAGCGCAGGAGCGAGTGCTGGGCGTACTTCTTGACGTTCGCAGCCACCTGGTCGGCCAGTTCGCGCGTCGGAGCCAGTACCAGCGCCCGCACCGGGTGGCGGGCAGGCGACATGCTGGCGTTCTCGTGCCGCATCATCTTCTGCAGCAACGGCAGAGTGAAAGCGGCCGTCTTGCCAGTGCCGGTCTGCGCCGCGCCCATGACGTCCCGGCCCGCGAGCACGATCGGGATGGCCTTGGCCTGAATGGGCGTCATCGCGAGATAACCCGACTCGGCCACCGCGCGCAGCAGCTTGGCGTCGAGAGGAAGCGTGTCGAATCGAGGAGGCGCTGTCTCCGCCGCTTCCGTTGGCATCGCATTTTCCATCGTCATGCCCCCGGCCGCTCACGCTCGCTCAGCAACTGCGGCCGGCCAGCGACAGCCCGCATCCAGCGCGGCATCTTGAATCGCACGATGCGCCAGTACAGCGCAAGGTAGACCAAGCCAAACAGACACAGAAAGGCCGCGTTGATGGCCGAGCTCTGCCAGAACAGGGTTGCAGGAATGACCGAGAGCATGCAGAGCATCCAGAGAAAGGGTGAAGTCATCGAGTTGCGACGGGTGAGGGCTCGCGCGCTGCGGTCGCCGACCGCCCAGCGCATCAGGCGCCGGTAGATGAGCGAGTGGAGGTGGATACCGTCAGGCATGCTGGGTGGTACCGCCCGCAGGAACCGACGCCTATAGATGGAAAAGAGCGTCTCGAAGACAGGGTAGATGCACACGAGCAGGGGGAACAGCGGTGAGACCGAGGGGTTGCGAACCAGGAGAAGGATCGAGATCTCGGCCACGTAGAAGCCCAGGAAGTAGGCGCCACCGTCACCCAGAAAGATCAGGCCGGCGGGAAAGTTCCAGATGAAGAAACCCATCACCGCGCCGATGCCCGCCAGCGCCAGGGCGCCGACGACCTGATCGCCCACCTGGAACGCCACGTAGGCGATCGCCGCCAGCATGATGACCACGCACATCGAGGCCAAGCCGTTCAAGCCGTCGATGATGTTCACGGAGTTGGCGATGCCGGCGACCGCAATGACGGTGAGCAGGAGCGCGCCCAAGGTGCCAGAGACGACCCAGTCCAATCCTGGGATATCGGTGCGAAGGATCATCGCTCCCAGGAACGCGGCAGCCGCGGCCGCCGACAGTGCCGTTGCCAACAGGCGCTTTGCCGGCGAGACACCTTTGGTGAAGTCCTCGATCAGGCCGCCGGCGAAGGCAGGCACCCCGCAGAGCAGCAGCCCCGCCAGCAAGAGCAACCCGTCACGGTCAGGCCACCACATCGCCACCATCGCCAGAGCGAGGCCCGCGAAGATGCCGATGCCTCCCACCCGAGGTACCGGCGTCATGTGGAACTTCTGCGGGCCAGAGGTGTCACTGTCCAGCGTCGCCCGCCCGTGCGAACGGGCCGCGTGCACCACGAGCAACGTGGTGACGAGCGATCCAATGAAAGCGACGAGCAACTCGAGCACCGAGGAATTGTAGGCCTCGACGGATGGCAAGCCGCTGGGTCCAGCCGCCACCGATAGAATCCTAGGTTCTTCGTCCCTGATCGAGCCCGAGAGTCACCAGTTCCTGTTCAGATGGGGCGTCTCGAAAGCACCAGCGTCATTGTGACCCTCGCCGACCGAAGCACGTCATTGCCGCGCCCCATCCTGCTCGTGCTGGCATCCTGGGTGTGGGTGGTCGGGGCCGCGCTCGCCCAGACGCAAGGGAACACGGGCCAAGGGGGGAGTCCGAGCCAGCCTTCGGTGGAGGTCAACCGTTCCGAGTCGACATCGACCGGTCCGACCCGCCTTCGCCAGGGTCAAGGGCCCGCGAGTGCGGACGAGCGAACGCCGAGCGAGCGCGGCGAGGCCACCGAACGCGGCGACCGGCCCGAGCAGTTGCTTCCGCCGAACGTCGAACCCCCGTACGTGCCCGGGGAGTTCGAGCGCTACGTCCAGCGCCAGGTGGGATTCGCTCCCCTCATCCGCCGTCTCGGCGCCGAGCTGGTCACCGGGGCCACCGACACCAAGCCCGGCGAGATGAGCCCGCTGGTGCCGGCTGACTACATCATCGGGCCGGGTGACGAAGTCCTCGTCACGCTCTGGGGCTCGGTGGATGCGGACCTGCGGCTGGTCGTTGATCGCGCCGGCCGGGTCAGCATCCCGCGTGTCGGATCGATTCAGGTGTCGGGCCTGAAGCACGAGGAACTGGCCGATGTCGTCATGCGGCGCGTCGGGCAGGTCTTCCGCAACTTCCAGAGCAGCGTGTCTCTGGGTCAGTTGCGTGGCATCCGGGTCTTCGTCACCGGTTTCGTGGTCAAGCCCGGCGCCTACACCGTGAACAGCCTGTCCACGGTGGTGGCGGCACTGCTGAAGGCCGGTGGGCCATCTGCATCCGGCAGCTTCAGAGACATCGAGGTCCGCCGCGGCACCGAAATGCTTGGCCGCTTCGACCTGTATGACCTGCTCCTGCGCGGCGACCGCTCATCCGATCGGGTGCTGCAGGCGGGCGACGTGGTGCATGTCGGGCCAGTCGGGGTCCAGGTGGGCTTCATCGGGAGCGTGAACCGGCCTGCCATTCTCGAGATGCGAGCCGGCGAAACCATCGCCGATGCGCTGCGCATGGTGGGCGGCTTCAGCGCCGTTGCCGACCGGACTCGTCTGGCTGTGGAACGGCTGCGGGACCGCAACTCCGGCCGGGTCGCGCAACTCGACCTGCCGCGCGACGACGCTTCGACGTTGGGACACGGCGATGTCCTGCGTGCCTTCAGCGCCGTCACGGCGGCCCTGCCGTCGCTTCGTCAGAACAAGCGCGTCAAGGTCGAGGGCGAGGTGGCACGTCCCGCCGAGTACGTGCTGCCGGAGGGGAGCTCCGTCCGAGACGCCATCCGCGCCGCCGGAGGCTACACGCCGGCCGCATACATCTTCGCCGCGGAGCTCATGCGCGAGAGCGTGCAGAAGACGCAGCAGGAGAACTACGACCGCGCCCTTCGCGACCTGGAAACCGACCTTGCGCGATCGGCAGGGACGCAGCGCGTCAGTGGAACCGAAGAGGCAGGCAGCCAGGCCGCTCGCACCATCGCCAACGACCGACTGATTGCGCGCCTGCGCGCGCTGCGCCCCTCGGGCCGCATCGTCCTGGACATGCCCGTTGATGCCACGGACCTGCCAGACCTCGCGCTCGAGGACGGCGACCGCATCCTGATTCCTGCCCGGCCCAACACCGTCGGTGTCTTCGGCAGCGTCTACAACGCCGCCACGTATCTGCATCAGGCCGGCAGGCGCCTGGACGACTATCTGCGTCTGGCGGGCGGCCCCACCAAAGGCGCCGACGAAACGAGTGTCTTCGTGGTGCGCGCGAACGGTCATGTCATCAGCGAGCAGCAGGACGCCGGCTGGTTCCGCAGAGGGAACGCCGTCTCGCAGATGGCGGCCGAGCCGGGCGACACCATCTTCGTGCCCGAGGAGATGGACAAGACCACGTTCCTCCAGCGCGCGAAGGACTGGACGCAGGTCCTGTACCAGCTCGGCATCGGTCTCGCAGCGTTCCAGGTCTTCCGAAGCAACTGATCAGGCGTGCCCGGCACCGATCCGATCCACCGTGACCCCTCCGGAAGCGCCCCCTCCGTCCAGTGACACCCGCACTCCCTTGTGGGATTGGCTGCTGCTCATCGTGCGATACCGGTGGCTGCTGCTCGCCGGGTTCTTCGTCGGCGGCTTGGCGGGCTACGGGTTGTCGCTGACGGTCGGCCCGACGTTCACGGCGCGCGCCACCCTCCTGCCGCCTCAGCAGCAGGGGTCGATCGCCGGCGCGATGGCGGCGCTGGGCAACCTGTCGGCGCTGGCCGGCGGCGCCGTCGGGCTGAAGTCCCCGGCCGACCAGCACATCGCGCTCATGCAGTCGGTGCGCGTGGCCGACCGGCTGATCGACGCGTTCGACCTCATGCGCGTATACCAGATACCCACCCGGCTGGATGCCCGCCGCACGCTAGAACGGAACACGCGCATCTCGACGGCGCGCAAGGACACCTTGATCACCATCGAGGTCGACGACGCGGATCCGGTGCGGGCCGCCGCCATCGCCAACCGCTACGTCGAGGAACTGCGTTCGTTCTCTGCCCTGCTCGCGCTGTCCGAGGCGCAACAGCGGCGCACCTTCTTCGAGCGCGAACTGCAGGCCACGAAGCAGCGGCTCACCGAGTCGCAGGTGGCGCTGCAGGCGAGCGGCTTCAACCCCGGGGCGCTGCGTGCGGAACCCAAGGCCGCGGCGGAGGCCTACGGCAGGCTGCGCGCCGACATCACGCAGGCCGAGGTCCAACTGCAGGCCCTGCGCGGCAACTTCACCGACGAAGTCCCCGAGGTGCAGCGCCAGATGGCCCTGGTGGCCGCGATGCGCGGGCAACTCGCCCGGCTCGAGGAGCCGCGACGCGGGCAGGAGCCGGGCTCCGCCGACTACATTGGGCGCCTTCGCGAGTACAAGTACCAGGAGGCGATGTTCGAGATCTTCTCGCGCCAGTACGAAATGGCGCGGCTCGACGAGGCGCGGGAGGGCACGCTGATCCAGGTGATCGACGTCGCCACGCCGCCTGAACGACGCGCCCACCCCCGACGGCGCGTCTACGCCGGCGTCGGGGCGATGCTCGCCCTTGTCATGATCCTGCTGGGCATCACGATCCGCCATGCTTGGCAGGCGGGCCTGCGCGACCCGGTACTGGCGCCGAAACTGCGCGCGCTGCGCCCCGGACGCGCCGAGCAAGGCTAGCGACACAAGGCGCGCACCCCGCCTCCGCGCGAGCGCCGTTCGGCCACACGACACAGCAAAGAGGAAGAAACTCGATGGACATCCGCGGCAAGAAACTCGTCGTCATCGGCGGCGCCGGCCTCATCGGCTCGCACACGGTCGACCGTCTCACGCACGAGGACGTGCGCGAGATCGTCGTCTACGACAACTTCGTGCGCGGCCGCACCGAGAACCTGACACAGGCGCTGAAGGACCCGCGCGTGCGCATCTACGACGTCGGCGGCGACATCATGCAGACCGACATCCTCGAGTCCGCGCTCGACGGCGCCGACGGCGTGCTGCACTTCGCCGCGCTGTGGCTGCTGCAGTGCCACGAGTACCCGCGCAGCGCCTTCGACGTGAACGTGCGCGGCACCTTCAACGTCATGGAGGCCTGCGTCAAGAAAGGCATCAAGCGCCTGGTGTGGTCTTCTTCAGCCTCGGTCTATGGCGACGCGGTGCAGGAGCCGATGGACGAGGACCACCCGTTCAACAACAAGAACTTCTACGGCGCCACCAAGATTGCCGGCGAGGCGATGCTGCGCGCATTCCACCACCGCTACGGCCTCAACTTCGTCGGCCTGCGCTACATGAACGTCTACGGCCCGCGCCAGGACTATCACGGCGCCTACATCGCCGTGATCATGAAGATGCTCGACGCCATCGACCGCGGCGAGGGCCCCACGATCCTGGGCGACGGCTCCGAGGCCTTCGACTTCGTCGCGGTCGAAGACTGCGCCGCCGCCAATGTCTGCGCCGTCAAGGCCGACAGCACCGACCGCTTCTACAACGTCGGCACCGGCAAGCGCACCTCGCTGAAGGAACTGGCGCAGATGCTGATCGAGCTCACCGGCTGCAAGCATCCGATCAAGTACGCTCCTCGCAGCCAGGCCACACTCGTGCGAAACCGCATCGGCTGCCCGAAGCGCGCGCGCGCCGAGATCGCATTCGATGCGCAGATCGACCTAATGGACGGCCTGAAGCGCCTCATCGACTGGCGTCGAACGCACCAGGCAGAGGTCTCGGCCCGCCGCGTTGCCGTCGGCTTACCGGCCTGAACATCGACGAGGTCCCGCCCATGAGCCGCAAGATCCAGATCTCCCTGCCCTCGACGGGCGACGAAGAGTGGCAGGCCACGCGCGAGCCGCTCACCACCGGCTGGTTGACTCAAGGCCCGAAGGTGGCGCAGTTCGAGAAGGCCTTTGCCGAGCGCCACCGCGTGCCCCATGCGCTGGCCACCACGAGCTGCACGACCGCGCTGCACCTCATCCTCGCCGCCATGGGCATCGGCCCCGGCGACGAGGTCATCGTGCCCTCCTTCACCTGGGTGGCCACTGCCAACTCGGTGCTCTACTGCGGTGCCACGCCGGTGCTGGCCGACGTCGACCGGCGCACCAACAACATCGACCCGGCCGACGTGGCCCGGCGCGTCACGCCCCGCACGAAGGCCGTCATCGCCGTGCACCTGTTCGGCCTGTGCGCCGACATGGACGCGTTGCGTGCGGTGCTGCCCCCTAGCGTGGCCATCATCGAGGACGCGGCCTGTGCGGCCGGTGCCAGCTACAAAGGCACCCCGGCGGGCGGGCTCGGCCTCGCGGCGGCCTTCTCCTTCCACCCACGCAAGTCCATCACCACCGGTGAAGGCGGCATGTTCACGAGCAAGGACGCCAACCTTTCGGCCACCGCCGACATGCTGCGCAACCACGGCGCCAGCATCTCCGAGGAACAGCGCCACAAGGGCCCTCGCCCCTACCTGCTGGCCGAGTTCAACCTGCTCGGCTTCAACTACCGCATGACGGACCTGCAAGGCGCAGTGGGCCTGGTGCAATTGGGCAAGCTCGACCGCTTCATCGCCGAACGCGACCGCTGGGCGCGCTGGTACATCGGCGAACTGGCCAGCATCCCCTGGCTGCGCATGCCCGTGCTGCCGGAAGGTGGGCAGCATGCCTGGCAGGCCTTCGTGACCTACGTCGACCCCGACCGGGCGCCCATGCCGCGCAACGAGATCATGGAGCGCCTGCAGGCCGACGGCATCAGCACGCGCCCGGGCACGCACGCCATCCACATGCTCGGCTACTACCGCGAGCGTTTCGGCTGCCGGCCCGACGACCTGCCCGGTGCCCGCGACTGCGACAGCCACACCATGGCCATCCCGCTGCACAACCGCATGGTCGCCGAAGACTACGCCTACGTGGTCGAGCGCCTGCGCGCCATCGGCTGAGACCCCGGAACCGGGCCATGTGCGGCGTTGCCGGCTTCGTGCACCTCGACGGCGCCCCCGCGTCGCCGGTGGCGCTGCAGCGCATGACCGACGCCATCGCGCACCGGGGTCCGGACGGCCAGGGCCACTGGACCGAGGGCAACGTGGGCCTCGGCCACCGGCGGCTGTCCATCATCGACCTCTCGCCGGCGGGGCACCAGCCGATGGTGAGCGCCGACCACCGCTTCGTGCTCAGCTACAACGGCGAGGTCTACAACTTCCGCGAGCTGCGCACCGAGCTCGAGGCCGAGGGCTGCTGGTTCCGCTCGCAGACCGACAGCGAGGTCGTGCTCAACGCGCTGGCGCGCTGGGGCACCAAGGCGATCACGCGCTTCAACGGCATGTTTGCCTTTGCCCTGTGGGACCGCCGGGAACGCCGCCTGCTGCTGGCCCGCGACCGCTACGGCATCAAGCCTCTGTACACCTACACGCAGGGGCCGCTGCTCGCCTTTGCGTCGGAGCAGAAGGCCATCCTGGCGCTGCCCGGCGTCGAGCGCAAGGTCGACAAGCCGGCCCTGCTGGAGTACTTCACCTTCCAGAACTTCTTCACCGACCGGACACTGCTCCAGGGCATGAGTCTGCTGCCCGCAGGCCACTACGCCGAGCTGGCGGTCGGCAACGACGCTCGCTCGCTCAAGCGCACGCGGTACTGGGATTTCCACTTCGCCGAGCCTTCGGGTCCAGTCGACGCGCGCGCGCACCACGAAGAACTCGACCGCCTGTTCCGTCAGGCGGTGAACCGCCAGCTGGTGGCCGACGTCGAACTCGGCAGCTACCTCAGCGGCGGCATGGACTCCGGCGCCATCACCGCCATCGCGGCCCAGTCTTATCCGTACCTCAAGTCGTTCACCTGCGGCTTCGACCTCAGCTCGGCCTCCGGCATCGAACTCAGCTTCGACGAGCGCGTGAAGGCGGAGGCCATGTCGGCCCGCTTCAAGACCGAGCACTACGAGATGGTGCTCAAGGCCGGCGACATGGAGCGTGTGATGCCCAAGCTCGCCTGGCACCTGGAGGAGCCGCGCGTCGGACAAAGTTACCCCAACTTCTACGCCGCCAAGCTGGCGAGCAGGTTCGTCAAGGTCGTGATGTCCGGCGCCGGTGGAGACGAACTCTTCGGCGGCTACCCCTGGCGCTACTACCGTGCCGCCAACGCGAACAGCTTCGAGCAGTACGTCGACCAGTACTACGGCTTCTGGCAGCGCCTGGTGGACAACAAACACCTGAAGAACCTGTTCGCGCCGGTGTGGGGCGAGGTCGAGCATGTCTGGACGCGCGACATCTTCCGCGACGTCTTCGCGAACCACGACAACCGGCTCGAGCGCCCCGAGGACTACATCAACCACTCGCTGTACTTCGAGGCCAAGACCTTCCTGCACGGCCTGCTGGTCGTGGAGGACAAGCTGAGCATGGCGCACAGCCTCGAGACGCGCGTGCCCTTTCTCGACAACGACCTCGTCGACTTCGCGATGCGCTGCCCCGTCGGGCTCAAGCTGAACAACCTGCACGAGGTGGTGCGCATCAACGAGAACGAGCCCGGTGACAAGCAGGGCAAGTACTTCATGAAGACGCGGGACGGCAAGACGCTGCTGCGCGACGTGATGCGGCGCTACATCCCTGAGGACATCGCCGACGGTGTCAAGCAGGGCTTCTCGGCGCCCGACGCGTCTTGGTTCAAGGGCGAGAGCATCGAATACGTGCGCAAGCAGTTGATGGGCAGTTCAGCGCGGATCTACGAGTTCCTCGATCGCCGGGCGACGCAGGCACTTGTCAGCGAACACTTGGCAGGCGAACAGAATCGCCGCCTGCTGATTTGGTCGCTGCTGAGTGTCGAAGCTTGGCTGAGCCACGAGTTCTGCTAGGGACGGCCGTGGCCCTCGTCGGCATCATGTCGGACGCGCACGGGAATACCGGTGCGTTCGATCGTTGCGTGCAGGTGCTGCAAGAGCGCGGGGCACGGAGTTTCGTGTTCCTCGGCGATGCCGTCGGCTACATACCATCTGCCGAGGTCGTGCGGCGGCTGCAAGACATGGGCGGGCGCGTTCGCTGCATTCGAGGCAACCACGAGGCACTCCTGTTGAACGGTGACCTCGAAGCGGAGCGCGATCGCGTTTACCAGCTCGCGGCACTCAGGCCTTTGCTGACCGACGAGGAAATCGGGTTCCTTGCGAGCTGGCCTCCATTCCTGCACGCGAAGATGGGGCGATTCAACGTCGCATTCGTGCACGGCAGCCCCTCCGATCCCACCTACGGCTATGTCTACCCGGACACGGACCTGGGGCCGTTCGGCACACCCGCTGACTTCCTTTTCATGGGCAACAGCCACCATCCCTTTGTTCGGCGGAGCAATGACTGCTGTTTCGTCAATGTCGGAAGTTGCGGGCTCCCTCGCGACCATGGTTCGTTGGGGGCGGCCGCCACCTTCGATGACGATTCGGGGGCGGTCGAGGTCTACCGGTTCGACATCGAGGCCGCGAACGGGAGGGCCATGCGCGGCCCTCCGGCGCTGCACCCATCAGTAGTCGCTGTCATGTCGCGACGCAAGGACGAGATCTATGGCACGCGAGTCTGACGTCGGTCCCATCCCAGTGCTCGTGACCGCCATCGGCGGCGGCGGACACGGGGACCAGATCCTGAAGGCCCTGCGGCTCGCCGATGCCGGGCGCTACCGGGTGTTCGGCACCGACATGAACCCGGATTGCCCGCAGCGTTCGTTGGTCGAAGGGTTCGCCACGTTGCCGCCTGCCAACGCGCCGGATTACCTGGACGCACTGCTGTCGACCTGCCATGAGTGGGGGATCCGTGCCCTGTTCCATGGCTGCGAGCCGGAGCTGAACGTCTTCGCGAAACACAGAAGCACGATCGAAGCCGCCGGCGTGTTCCTGCCGATTAACCGCACGGACCTGATCGAGCAGTGCATGGACAAGGCCCTGACCAACCAGCGCCTGTCCGAGCTGGGCTTTCCGTCGCCGCGATACGCCAGGGTGGCCGATATCGAGGGGCTCGCCGCGATCGACTGGTTTCCGGTGGTCGTGAAGCCGTCCGTCGGCGGCGGTGGCTCCGCCAACGTCTTCATCGCCCAGAACCCGCGCGAACTGCGGGCCCTTGCCGACTATCTGGGCCTGGGCACGGTTGCTTCGCACTTCATGGTCCAGGAGTACGTCGGAACACCCGAGTCCGAGTTCACGGTCGGCGTGCTCCACGATCTCGATGGCCAGTACGTCAACTCCATTGCCGTGCGCCGACACCTCAAGGGCGGGCTGAACGTACGCACCGCGGTCGCCAACAGGACCGGCAACGCGGCGCTGGGGCCTCGGCTGGTCATTAGTTCGGGTGTCAGCCACGGTGACGTCGGGCGCTTCGACGCGGTCACCGCCCAATGCCGCGAGATTGCGACCAAGCTCGGCTCCAGAGGCCCGCTGAACATCCAGTGCCGTCTGGTCGACGGGGTCGTGAAGGTCTTCGAGATCAACCCGCGCTTTTCGGGCACGACCTCCATCCGCGCGATGGTCGGGTTCAACGAACCTGACATCCTGGTGCGGCGTCACCTTCTGGGCGAGACGTTCGAAGTCGACTTCCGGTACAGCGAAGCCACGGTGCTGCGTGGGCTCTCTGAGTATCTGGTGCCGGCGCGGAGCCGGCACGGGGACGCCACATGATTCTCGTCACCGGTGCGAGCGGCATCGTCGGCAAGGCTGTCATGGCACGCGCGAGGCAGCTGGGCCTCGACGCACTGGGCTTGGCGCGCACCCCCGACGGTGATCCGCAGAGCACGAACATCGCTTGCGACCTCGCCACGTGCGCGCCGCTGCCCAACCTCGTCGCGCGCCGCCCATCGGTGATCATCCATCTGGCTGCGGCGGTGCCTCACTCCCCCCGCTACCCGGACACGGAAGCCAGCGCCGCCCTGACGAGGCGCGTCGACGCCTGTGTCCACGCAGCTGCCGAAGAGTGGCGTTGCCACGTCGTCTACGCTTCGAGCTGTGGGCTGTACGACCGTCTGTCTCCGCGCACCAAGTCTGAGTCGTCGGACGATCTGATCCGGATCGCGAGCCCCTACTTCGCGGCCAAGCGCGACGGCGAGCGCCTCTTCGCCGGTCTGCAGGGGTGCACCGTTCTGAGGCTGCCGGCGCCTGTCGGCCCGGGGGTGCCGCCCGGGCTCGTGGTCGCTCGCTTCGTCGCGCAGGCGCTCGCCGGAGAAAAGCTGGCCATCTGGGGCAGCGGCAAACGCGAGCAGAACTTCGTCGACGCCACAGACCTCGCCGAGGCGGCTCTCGCGGCAGCCCGCGTGCGTTGGCCCGGGACGATCAACATCGCCGCTGCGCGGCCGGTCACGATGCTCGAACTGGCCCATTGCGTTGTCGAAGTCGTCGGCCGCGGCAGTGTCGCCCTCTCCGGGCAGCCTGATCCGCGCGACGCGGAAACCGCACGCTACTCGACGGAACGGGCGGCAAGCGTCCTCGGGTGGACGCCGAAGGTCTCACTCGCGAGTTCGATCCGTTCACTGGCCGAACACCTGTCGGCCAGTCGCCAGCCCGAAGCGGAGCGGCAATGAGCGACTCCACTGCGTTCTTCATTCCGGACCTGCCCTTTCACTTCGGACCGACGCTGTCACCGTTCAATCCGGGAGGCCTTCCCGACACGTTTCCGTTCGAGCTTAACTTCGACCCGGAGTCCGGGATGCTCGTGCAACGCTCGCGGCCCGGGCTGCAGGGTCTGCTGGACCGCGCCTACCGCGCGGGGCAGGAGATAGGAACACCGCTGGCAGACGACGCGCTCGGCAAGCCCTACGCGGACGACTTCCTCGCATTCATCCGTTCGCGGGCCGGTACTCCGGGGCGGGCGCTCGAAATCGGCGCGGGGGTCGGATACCTGAGCAAGCGCCTCAAGGACGACGGCTGGCAGGTCGACAGCCTGGAACCCGGCATCGGCTACCAGGACCACTGGGCCAAGTACGGGATCGACGTCATCAACGAATACTTCCCCAGCCCACGCGCCAGGGGTCCTTACGACCTGATCTGCGCCTATGCCGTTCTCGAACACATCCCGGAGCCCGGCAGCCTCCTGGCGTCGGTTCGTGACCACCTCCGTCCCGGCGGCACGCTCGTCCTTTCGGTACCCGACTGCAGCAAGGAGATTGCGATCGGCGACCCTGCGATGCTGATCCACGAGCACTACAACTACTTCGACGCCACCAGCCTCCACCTCATGCTCGCCCGCTGCGGGTTCACTGCCAACGTCCGGCCCTCGGGATACGGCAGGGCCGTCTACGCGTCTGCCAATGCAGCGCCACCCCCGGCCAGCACGGTAGCTGGGGTCAGCGCTGACACGGAAGCTGCCCGAACTTTTCCTGCCCGTTGCACGGCCTTCACTCAACAGGCACGCACGGCGCTCGGAGCGCTCGCGGCACGCGGCACGCTGGGCATCTACTGCCCATCGAGAGCGCTGGCCGTGCTCCCGGTAGATATCTCGTGCCGCTTCTTCGACGACTCGCCGTCGCTGCAGGGCAGGTATGTTCCGCCGTTCGCTGCGCGCATCGAGTCGCGTGCCGCCCTGCTCGACCATCCCACCGACGCCGTCGTCATCATGTCGCACACCTTCGTCGAAAAGCTGAAGCGGGAACTGACAACCGTACTGCCTCGTTCGCGAGTATTCGGCATCGCCGAACTCGTCGAGCACGGGGTGGACCAGCGGGTGAACTGATGGCGGCGAGCAACCGATTGCAGATCTGCAGCCGCTGCATCTATGACAACCGAGTGCCGAACATCGTCTTCGACGCCGCCGGGGTCTGCAACTACTGCCACCAGGTCGACAAGCTCAAGGAGCAGTACGGAACCGGCACCAGTCGTGGCCGTCAGTTGCTTGACGACATCTTTCAAGGCATCAAGGCAACAGGCCGCGGAAGGAAGTACGACTGCGTGATCGGCGTCAGCGGCGGAACCGACTCGTCGTATCTGCTATCCCTGGCAATCGAAAGTGGCCTGCGGCCGCTGGCCGCTCATTACGACAACACGTGGAACTCCGCCATCGCGACGCAGAACATACGCCGCCTGACGGCCGCTCTCGGTGTGGATCTCTACACGCATGTCGTCGACAACAAGGAGGTCGACGACATCAAGCGATCCTTCCTTCTGGCCGGTGTGCCCGAGTTCGATGCCGATACGGACATCGGGTTCGTGCAGGTCCTGCGGACTGCCGCGGCCCGCTACGGCATCAAGTACATCCTCGAGGGGCACTCCTTCGTCACCGAAGGCATCTCGCCGGTCGGCGGGAACTACCTCGACGGAGGCTACGTGGCCGACATCCACCGGCGCTACGGGCGCCGACCGATGCGTACCTTCCCGAACATGCCTTTCTGGCAGTTCATGAAGTGGGCGCTGATCTACCGGCAGCAATTCATCCGGCCCCTCTGGTACATCGACTACTCCAAGGAACGAGCGCGGGAGTTCCTGCAGGAGCACATGGGCTGGGAGTACTACGGGGGCCACCATCTCGAGAACCGGGCCTCCACCTTCGCCCACACGGTTTGGCTGCCCCAGCGGTTCGGCATCGACTACCGGAACCTGAGCATCTCTGCTTCCGTGCGTCGCGGCGCGATGGACCGCGACGAAGCGATCGAGGCCTACAGCAAGCCGGTCGTTCCCGATCCGGAGTTGATCGCCTACGTTTGCAAGCGCGTCGGCTTCTCGCCTGAGGAGTACGCGGCTTGCATGAACGGGCCGCGGCGTACCTTTCGGGATTTCCGAACCTACAAGAAGCGGTTCGAAAGGCTGCGGCCGATGTTCCGCATCCTTGCCAATGCCAATCTGGTGCCGATGAGCTTCTACCTGAAGTACTGCTTTCCGATCAAGACATGATCACGATCGTCGACTACGGGATGGGCAATCTCGGTTCGGTACTGAACATGCTCAAGCGCGTGGGTGCGGCAGCGGAGGTGACCGGCGACCCGGCCTCGATTGCCCGCGCGCGCAAGATCCTGCTTCCCGGTGTCGGTGCGTTCGACAGCGCCATGCGGCGCATCAACGAGAGCGGTCTGCGCGAGGTGCTTGATGCAAAGGTCCTCGAGGAGCGTGTGCCGACCCTCGGCATTTGCCTGGGCATGCAGTTGTTGACGCGCGGCAGCGACGAAGGGCAACTGCCCGGTCTGGCGTGGATCGATGCCTCCACGCGGCGGTTCCCGGACATCGCCGGCCTGAAGGTGCCGCACATGGGCTGGAACCTCGCTGCTCCAGTGGCAGCGAGTCCACTGACTGCCGGACTTCCCGCGGAATCGCGGTTCTACTTCGTTCATTCGTACCACGTGCAGGTCGATGACGCGCGCGACTCGGTGCTGAGGACCCACTATGGCGTCACCTTCGACGCCGCCATCGCACACGAGAACATCTATGGCGCCCAGTTCCACCCGGAGAAGAGCCACAAGTTCGGCATGCGACTCCTGGCCAACTTCGCGGGGCTCTGATGCTGCGCACCCGAGTCATCCCAGCCCTGCTGGTGCGCGACGAGAGTCTCGTCAAGACCGTGCGATTCGGAAAGTTCACCTACGTCGGTGACCCCTGCAATACGGTGCGCATCTTCAACGAGCTCGAAGTCGATGAACTGGTCTTCCTCGACATCACCGCCACTCGCCAGCGGCGGCCACCGAACCTTTCGCTGCTTGCCGACATCGCCAATGAGTGTTTCATGCCGCTGGGTTACGGCGGCGGAATCCAGACCTTCGAGCATGCGCAAGCCATCCTCAAGCTCGGATTCGAGAAGGTGATCGTCAACAGCGGCGCCGTCGACAACCCTGGCCTGATCACTGAACTGGCGGAGCATTTCGGGAGGCAGGCTGTGATCGTCTCGATCGACGTCAAGCGCGACTTGCTCGGCCGCCAACGGGTGCGCACGCATTCGGGCACCCGGAACTCCGGGCGAGATCCCGTCGAATGGGCGCAGGAAGCCGAGCGCCTCGGCGCCGGGGAGATCCTGCTGACGTCGATCGACCGGGAGGGGAGTTGGGAGGGCTTCGACATCGAACTCGTCAAGTCCGTGACCAGCACTGTCCAGGTGCCGGTCATCGCGCATGGCGGCGGCGGCACGCTCGCGCACGTCGGCGAAGTCGTCCATCGGGCGGGCGCATCGGCGGTCGCGCTCGGGAGCATGGTCGTATTCCAGAAGCGTGGCATGGGTGTGCTCGTCAATTTCCCGAGCCCTGTCGAACTCGAAGGCGCTCTCGGCTGAGTGATGCGAGTCGCCTTCATCGGGAACATGAACAACGGCAACTTCGCCGCCCTGAGGCACTTGCGCGACCTTGGCGTGGATGCGCACTTGTTCCTGTACTCCGACGAACCTCGCCACTTCCTGCCGCAGAACGACACGTGGCATTGGGACCGCTGGGCCCCATTCGTGCATCGGCTTGCCGTATCGAATGGCGGCCTCGACGCGGTGCTTACGGGTGGCGGCGCGCTGCGACGCCAACTTCAGGGCTACGACGTCTACGTCGGCAGCGGCTTCGCGCCCGTGCTGTTCGGCAAGCTGGGCTGGCGACTCGACCTGTTCCTGCCGTACGCCGAGGGTGTCGAGTTCATCGTTCATCACTCCATTCGCTGGCGGCGCCCGCTTTCGACGGCCTTCTCCTGGGTGCGCAAACGCCTGATGGAGCGTGCGCTCAAACGTCAGGTCAAGGCCATCGGCGCGGCCAACCTCCATGCGTTGTCGGTAGCGACGTTCCAGCGGCTCCAACTCCAGCCCGTGGTGCTGCCCGCTCTTGCCCTCTATCCAGAAGCGGCGCCGGATGCAGCCACGTGGCCGGCGAGTGTGAATGCGCTCGTCGACCGGATGAAGCGCAGTCCGATGGTGGTGTTCTCCCACGTCTCGCACATCTGGAAGAACCTGCCATTTGCCCATTTCTTCGGAGGTTTGGGCAAGCGCAACCAATGGCTGATCGAAGGCTTCGAACGGTACGTGAAGCGCTCGGGCCAGCGTGAGGCCTTGTTGTGCCTATTCGAGTACGGCACCGACGTGGCCGCAAGCAAGGAGCTTGTGACCCGACTGGGCATCGAGGCGCAGGTCCTGTGGTTCCCGACCATGTCGCGGCGCGAGCTCACCGGGCTGATGCGCCACGTCGACATTGGCGGCTCGGAGTTCGCCGGCATGCTCTGGGGCGGCTGCGGCTGGGAGTTCCTGTCCGCGGGCGTCCCCATGCTGCATCAACTCGACAACCCACAGGACTACGACCGTCCCGACGAGCCATTGGCACCCTTCTTCAACGTGCAGTCGCCGGACGACATTGCGGCGGTACTGTTGGCTCACGATCGGGCTTCCCTGCGCGCCGCCGGCGCGCGCGCGCGTGCTTGGTTCGACGCTCACCACGGCGTCGCATTGGCTCGGCGCTATGTCAATCTGCTGGAGCAACTGCGCCGGCAGTGAAGCACCAGTCGGGAGGCTCGCATGACCCGACCCGATCTCGGCCAGCTTGATACGACTGGCCGCCTCCGCCGGCTTTTCGGCGACTCTGCCATCTATGGCATCGCGGGCGCGATCAACAAGCTGATCGCGCTGGTCACGTTCCCGCTGCTTGCACGCCAGCTGTCAGTAGGCGAGTACGGCACGGTGGACGCGTTCATGATCGCGACCAACTGGCTCGCGCTCGTGATCATCTGGGGCGTCGACTCGGCGGTCGCGCGCCTTTTGCTCGATCACCCGGAGGATCATGAACGCGCGCAGATCTTCTCGCAGTGCCTGGTGTGGCTGGCACTGGCAACGCTGGTGATCGCTCCAGCCGTGTGGCTTGCCGCCGAGCCACTGTCACGCCAGCTGGGGCAGGAGTCGTCCGCACGCTCGATTCTTCCGCTGGTCTGTCTGCAACTGCCCTTCCTCTCGGTCTTCAGCGTGTCGCAGAGCGCTCTGCGCTGGACCTTCCAACGCCGGCGCTACCTGACCCTTTCGCTCGGGTCCGCCGGCGTCACGGCCGGCCTGTTGGTGACCACCTCCCTGGTCACCGCACTGCAGCCCCGGCACGTCTTCATGATCGCCCTGATCGTGCAGGTTCTCTTCGCCGGCTTGGCGCTGGCGTTCATGCGACGCTGGCTGGTCCTGCCGCGCTCCCTGGCCCATTGGCGACACATCGCGCCGATTGCGCTCCCACTGGGCCTGATCGCCGTCGCGGCGGCGTTCCTGCCCTTGCTGGAGCGTGCGATCGTCGATGGAACCCCCGGGCTGGCCGAAGGTCAGGCGCTTGGGCTCTACGCCGCTGGCGCCAAGGTCGCCGGGTTGCTGGCGCTGCCCATTCTGGCCTTCCAGAGCGGCTGGGGGCCATTCGTCATCGCCCTCAGTCGAGAACGCGAGGCCGCCCGGACGCTCAACGCGGCGCTGCTCGTCTATACCTGGATCATCGGCATCGCCGTGTTGGCGCTGAGCACCGCCGGGCCGTGGATCGTGCGCCTGCTGGCGTCCGAGCGCTACGCCCAGTCGAGCCAGGTGATCTTTCCTTTGGCCATGGCGATGGCGGTTCAGGGCGCCGGGTGGATCCTGGAGGCGGGCATCAACATCGCGAAGCGCACCCACATGAGTCTGGTGGCGTACGCCGCAATGTTGGCGCTCTTCGCGCCTCTGGCGCTGTTGTTGCGGGCGACCTGGGGCGTGACGGGTGTCGCCTTTGCCCTGCTGGCCGGGCAAGCCGCGTTCGCTGCCCTGTCGGCGGTACTGGCCCAGCGTGCGCACCGACTGGACTGGAGGGCAGGTCCCGCCGCGGCGCTACTCGCCATCACGGCGGCCACAGGTATCGCACAGTGTGCGATGGGCAGCTGGTTCGGTGACCGGGCCAGTCTGGCCATAGGTGTCGCCGGAGTCAGCGCGCTGCTCGGGCTCGCGTCTTGGCCCGGCCCGGTGCGCAGGTCGCTCGGCATGCTGTTGCGTCCACCGACGGCGCGCTGAGTCCGTCGTTCGCGGCCAAGCCCCCCCCCCCCCCCCCCCCCCCCCGCCCGGGGGGGGGAACCCACCCCCCCCAGGGCCAAGGCGGCCCCGCCCCCCCGGGTGCTGGCAGCCCCC
>JAEUPE010000085.1 GCA_016790435.1 Rubrivivax sp.
GCTGCCGCAGAGCCCGCAGCTGTTCAAGCAGCTGCTGATGGTGGCCGGCTTCGACCGCTACTACCAGATCACCAAGTGCTTCCGCGACGAGGACCTGCGCGCCGACCGCCAGCCCGAGTTCACGCAGATCGACATCGAGACGAGCTTCCTCACCGAAGGCGAGATCCGCGCCATCACCGAGGCGATGGTGCGCACCGTGTTCCGCAAGACCCTCGGCGTGGAGCTGCCGGTGTACGCCGAGCTCACCTACGGCGAGGCGATGCACAAGTACGGCAGCGACAAGCCCGACCTGCGCGTGAAGCTGGAGTTCACCGAGCTCACCGAGGTGATGAAGGACGTCGAGTTCAAGGTCTTCTCGGGCCCGGCGACGATGAAGGGCGGCCGGGTCGCGGCACTGCGCGTGCCCGGCGGCGGCGAGGCCAACGGCGGCATGAGCCGCGGCGAGATCGACGCCTACACCGAGTTCGTCAAGATCTACGGCGCCAAGGGTCTGGCCTGGATCAAGGTGAACGATGCCGGCAAGGGCCGCGACGGGTTGCAGAGCCCCATCGTGAAGAACCTGCACGACGGCGCCATCGCCGAGATCATCGCGCGCACCGGCGCGCGCAACGGCGACCTCATCTTCTTCGGCGCCGACAAGGCCAAGGTGGTGAACGACGCGCTGGGCGCGCTGCGCGTCAAGATCGGCCACAGCGAGTTCGGCCGCAACAAGGGCCTGTTCGAGGACAAGTGGGCGCCGGCCTGGGTGATCGACTTCCCGATGTTCGAGATGGATGAGGAAGCCGGGCGCTGGAACGCCGTGCACCACCCGTTCACGGCGCCCAAGGACGGCCACGAAGATTGGATGACCACGGACCCCGGCCGCTGCCTGGCCAAGGCTTACGACATGGTGCTCAACGGCTGGGAGATCGGCGGCGGCTCGGTGCGGATCCACCGCGCCGACGTGCAGGCCAAGGTGTTCGAGGCGCTCAACATCACGCCCGAGCAGCAGCGGGTGAAGTTCGGCTTCCTGCTCGACGCGCTGCAGTACGGCGCGCCGCCGCACGGCGGCCTGGCGTTCGGCCTCGACCGCATCGCCACGCTGATGACCGGCGCCGAGAGCATCCGCGACGTGATCGCCTTCCCGAAGACGCAGCGCGCGCAATGCCTGCTCACCGGCGCACCGAGCGCCGTCGACGAGGCGCAGCTGCGCGAGCTGCACATCCGCCTGCGCAACCCGACCCCGGGGACGTGACTCCCGACCGTCCCTTCAAGATCCCCGAGTCGGTGCTGGTGGTGATCCACACCCCGGCGCTGGAGGTGCTGCTCATCGAGCGTGCCGACAAGCCGGGCTACTGGCAGAGCGTCACCGGCTCGCTCGACGACCCCGACGAGCCGCTGGCGACCACCTGCGCGCGCGAGGTGGCGGAGGAAACCGGCATCCAGATCGGTGCCGTCGGCGGCGAGCTCGCCGACTGGGGCATCGCCAACGTCTACGAGATCTACCCGACGTGGCGCCACCGCTATGCGCCGGGCGTGACGCACAACACCGAGCACGTTTTCGGCCTCACCGTGCCGGCGGGCACGCCCGTGCGGCTCAATCCACGCGAACATCTGGCTTGGCGGTGGCTGCCTTGGCGGGAGGCGGCCGATGCCTGTTTCTCGCCCAGCAACGCCGAAGCCATCCTGCAGTTGCCGCGCAGGCGAGATGCGCGTTGAGCGCCGAGTGATCCCGACCGAGCCGACCTGACCTCGACCGATCGATCCTGGAGGCCACGCCGCATGATCCGCGCCAACCCGCTGCAGAGCAGCCTCATGCCGCCCTACACCGGCATCGGCGCTTTGCGCGTGGCGACCTACAACATCCACAAGGGCGTGCGCGGCATGGGGCCGCGCAAGCGCCTGGAGATCCATAACCTGGGCCTGGCCATCGAGGCCTTCGACGCCGACCTCGTCTTCCTGCAGGAGGTTCGCCTGTTCCACACGCGCGAAGCGCGCCGCTTCGATCGCACGTGGTTCGGCTGGCCGGAGCAGGGGCAGGCCGAGTTCCTCGCCCCGCCCGGCTACGACGCGGCCTACCGCACGAACGCGATCACGCGCTACGGCGAGCACGGCAATGCGTTGCTGTCGCGCTGGCCGCTCGGCGACGTCGGCCACCACGACGTCAGCGACCACCGCTTCGAGCAGCGCGGCCTGCTGCACGTGCCCGTGATCTGGAACGGCGCCACGGTACACGCCGTGGTGGTGCACTTCGGCCTCGTGCACTCGAGCCGCGTACGGCAGGTGCAGCGGCTGGCGCAGTTCATCGCCAGCGAGGTGCCGCCCGACGCGATGCTGGTCGTCGCCGGCGACTTCAACGACTGGGGCGAGCGCCTGGACGGCGCGATGGCCGAGCTCGGCCTGCTGCGCGCCAGCAAGCCCGGGGGCGGCCGTCGCGAGCGCGCCACCTTCCCGTCGCTCGCGCCCGTCTTCGCGCTCGACCGCTTCTACCTGCGCGGACTCGAGTGCCGCTCGACGATGGTGCCGCGAGGCATGAGCTGGGCCCGCATGTCCGACCATCTGCCACTGGTGGCCGAACTGGAGCCGGCCTGACGCTTCGCGTCCGATCCGCCCAATGGCCATGGCCCCCATCGACCTCGCCCACCTGCGCGCCTGGACCGCCGTGCCGACGCCGCGCTTCGTCGGCGGCAACCGCGTCGAGTTGCTCGAGGGCGGCATCGAACTCTTCCCGCGCATGCGCGCCGCCATCGCTGCGGCGCGCCGCGAGGTGTGGCTCGCCACCTACATCTTCCACGACGACGAGACTTCGATCGCACTGCTCGAGGACCTGTGCGCCGCCGCCGCCCGCGGCGTCGCCGTGCACGTGGTGCTCGACGGCTTCGGCAGCAACGGCACGCTGCCGGCCATCCGCAAGCGCCTCGCGGGCACCGACGTGCGGCTCGAGGTCTTCCGCCCGCTCGAGCGCTGGTGGGCCTGGTTGCAGCCCGGCCAGCTGCGCCGGCTGCACCAGAAACTGTGTGTGTGCGACACGGCCGAGGACGGAACCCCCGGTGGGCAGAGCCCAGGAGGCGGTAACGACACGGAAGGCCAAGCCGGCAGACACGGTGAAGTGGCCTTCGTCGGCGGCATCAACGTCATCGACGACCGGAACGATCTGCGCCACGGCTGGTCGGACCAGCCGCGCCTGGACTTCGCCGTCGAGCTTCGCGGGCCGCTGGCCACGGCCGTGCACGCGACGGCGCGCGCGATGTGGGCACGGGCGCACCTGGCGCGCGGCTGGCGCGAGGAGGTGCGCACGCTCGCGCGCAGCGCGGCGCCGATGGACAAGGCGCGCTCCCTCGTGCGCCAGCTGCGCGGCGCCGCCGAGCTGGCGGCGGCCGACGACATGAGCCCGATGCGCGCCGCCTTCCTGGTGCGTGACAACCTGCGCCAGCGCCGTGCCATCGAACGCAGCTACGTCGAGGCGATCCGCGGTGCACGCCAGCGTGTCGACATCGCCGTGCCTTACTTCTATCCTGGCCGCGCCTTCCGCCGTGCGCTGCGGCGCGCCGCCCGGCGCGGCGTGCAGGTGCGCCTGCTGCTGCAAGGCAAGGTCGACTACCGCATCGCCGCCATCGCCGCGCGCGCGCTCTACGCCGAGCTGCGCGCCACCGGCGTGCGCATCTACGAGTACACGCCCGCCTTCCTGCATGCCAAGGTGGCCGTGGTCGACGAGGAATGGGCCACGGTGGGCAGTTCCAACATCGACCCGCTGTCGCTGCTGCTCAACCTGGAAGCCAACGTCGTCGTGCGCGACCCTGAGTTCGCGCGCGTTCTCGGCGCGCGCTTCGACGCGGCCTTCGCGGTCTCCAGCGAGGTGAGCGCGCAGCCGGCGCGGGCCGGCTGGCGAGGGTGGCTGCAGCGCGCGGGCGTGGCCTGGGTGGCCAACGTCTACCTGCGCGTGGCGGGCATCACCGGGCGGTACTGAGGCTGGGTCTGCTCTTGGGCAGAACACACGCGGCCCGGACAGTGGATGCCGGCAGGAGCATCGTTGTCGGCGTTCCGGGTTGCGTCTGCTGGTCTTGCAGCATCTGGGAGATGCAATCGGCCGACAACGGCCGCGACATGTAGTAGCCCTGGCCCACGTCACAGCCCAGGTCGCGCAGCAGTTCCATCTGCGAAATGGTTTCAATACCCTCGGCAATCACTTGCTTGCCCAGCGAGGTTCCGAGTAGGACGATGGCGCGGACCACCGCCGCCTCCTTGGAGCCGGCTCGCAGGTGCTTGACGAAGGACATGTCGATCTTCAGGCTGTCGATCGGGAGCATCGACAAGTGACTCAGCGAAGAGTAGCCGGCACCGAAGTCGTCGACGCTCAAGCCCACGCCCAGTTCGCGCAACGCCTGCAGCGTTCCCATGGCCGCGGAGAGCTGCGTCATGAGGATGTTCTCGGTCAGCTCGATCACCAGGTTCCGCGGGGCCAGCCCGCAGGACTGCAGCGCCTGTCGGATGCGGGCGACGAACTCCGGGTCCGCCACGTCGCGCGCTGACGCATTGACATGCAGATGCAGATCGTCAAGGCGCGGGTACTCGCGTTGCCAGGCGCGCAGTTGTGCGCACGCCGATCTCACCACGCCATCGGTCAGCTGCGTGATCAGGCCGGATTCCTCGGCGATCGGGATGAATGTGGCGGGGCTCACCTGGCCCAGCACAGGGTGGGTCCAGCGGCTGAGCGCCTCGAATCCCTTCACCTGCCCGGTGCGCAGATCCACCAGTGGTTGGTAGGCCAAGCTCAGCGCCTGCTGCGGCAAGGCCAGCCGCAGTTCGGCTTCCAGCCACACCCGGTCGGCCAACTCGGCGTGCAGTTGCACGTCAAACAAGGCGTAGCGAGCCTTGCCCTCAGCCTTGGCGCGGTACATGGCGATGTCGGCATCGCGCAGCATGTCGGCGGGATGGGTGTAGCCGATCGAGCTGAAAGTGATGCCGATGCTGGCGCTGGCGGTGACCGCCATCGTGGTCAGTTGCAATGGATCTCGCAGCGCCAGCAGCAGGCGCTCCGCCAGCTCCGCCGCATCGGTGTCGCGATTCAAGCCGACGGCCAGGACCGCAAACTCGTCGCCGCCCATCCGCGCCAGCATGTCACCGCTGCGCAGGCAGTGCGCCAATCGAGCCGAAGCCTGCTCCAGGAACTCGTCGCCGACGCCATGGCCATGGCTGTCATTGATCAGCTTGAACCGATCGAAATCGAGGAACATGACCGCAAAAGCCCGGCCAAGCCCGCTGTTGGCATCGGCAATCGCCAGCCTCAGGGTTTCGTAAAAGCGCTCGCGGTTGGGCAGGCCGGTGAGCTTGTCGTGGAAGGCGCGGTGCTGCACCTCCAGCTCGGCATGCCGACGCGCCGTGATGTCCATGCAGGTGCCGTGCATGGAGACCGGCTTTCCCTTGACTGTGCGTTCGGATACACGGCCACGATCGAGCATCCACACCCAGCGTCCGTCCTTGTGGCGCAGGCGCACCTCCGCTTCGTAGTATGGAAGCCCGCCCGTGAAATGACGCTGCAGCACTTCGCGGGCGGCCGTCTTGTCGTCCGGATGTGTGAGTGAATTCAGCGTCTCGATCCTGATCGAGCTCATTTCCCGCGCGGTGTAACCCAGTTGCCTGGCCCAGAGCTCATCGACGTGAATCTCACCCGTCCTGACGTTGCACTCCCAAGTCCCAACCTGGGTGGCATCGATGATGTTGGCCAGTTTCTGCGCGCGAAGGCGACTTGCGGCACGTTGCCCAAGCAGCGAGGCCAGCAGGGCGCTCGCCAGCGTGCCGGCCCCCCATGCCAGCCAGGGCAGTGGAGTTGTGTATGCGGCTTCAAACTTCGGTGTGCTGTGCACCTGCAGCGTCAGTTCGCGCCCAGGTAGCGAGACGGGCCGCGCCAGTTCGTACCGACTGGAGTGAAGGGAGGGCGCTGCGCCACCCACTTCCCTGGCCATCTGCGCCGACGAGTCGAACACGGGCTCGCTCGAAGGCGCGCCGTCAACCGAGTCGGCCAACTCGAAGTTCAGCAGCCTGGCCTCGACCTCGTAGATGCCGGCCAGCAAATCGCCAGCGGCGAGGGGCGAGTACATGAGCCCCTCCAGGTCGGCACGTCGCTGCTCGGGCGTGGTGGGGTGGGAACCTTGCCGGAAGACCGGCAGGTACAGCAGGAACCCGAGACCGTTCTTGCCATGCTTGCCGATCGGCATGGGCGCGGTCAGCGTCGGCTCGCCGCTACGTATCGCCTGTTCAGCGGCGCCACGCATGACAGCATGCGATCCCAGGTCGAGACCCAATGCGTCGACATTCCTCGCTTCGGGCTCGATGTACTTGACGACGTAGAGGTCGGCGTGGGCAGTTTCCTGCAATTCGTGCACGGCGAACAGCGGCGCACCGTCAGCCCGCTGCGCTGCGGCAAACTCCTCCAAGCCCTCTCGCCCGATGTGTTGGATGAAGCCGAAGCCCAGCACGCCGGGGAACTCGCGCAACAGGTCGCGTGACTCGACGTAGGCTCGGAACTCGGCCCGTGTCACTCGACCACGGGCGGAGTACAGGCCTCTGGCTCCCTCCATGCCATGCACTGGCTCGCGAAACCGGCGCGAGACTTCTTCGGCCACGCGATTGGTGTGGCGGCGCAGTTCGGCCCTCGCCTCGGCGTCGAGACTGAAGTCCAGCCATTTCGCGCCGGCCATCGACAGACACAGCCCCAGCGCGAAGACGATGGCAGGCAGAACTCCCACGGACCTCCGGCGATGCCCGAGCCGGGCGATCAGCTTCTCTCGCATGGCCAACGCCCGTTGATTCGGCGGTTGCCAGGCGGACTCGGGCGTCCGCCGGCCATTGGTCAGGCCGCGGCGAGCATGGTCAACAGCTCGGCAACGTGCTCCGCCGAGGGCAGTTCAACGGTTCGAAACGCCAACCTTGCTTGTCTATCGAACAAGAACACCTGCGACGAATGCGTCCCCGTTCTGGGTGGCGCGCCGCGCAGGAATTCCGCCAGCACGTCGACGTCCTGCATCCTGGGCGCACCGGCCGTCCAGAAGCGGTGTTGACCGAACCGGCCGAGCCAGTCGCGCAGCGCCTGCGGGCTGTCACTCAACGGGTCGACCGTCAAGCTCAGCAGATGCACGTCAGTCGCCCGGACCTTCTGTGCCACTGCCGCAAAGACTGCGCCTTGAATCGGACAGGTCGAAGAACAACCTGCGAACATGAGCTGCACTGCAGTGACCTTGCCGCGCAGTTGTGCTGAGAGGCCAATCGACCTGCCAAAGGTGTCGGTCAGCGGCAGATCGGGCGCCGGCACGCGTGGCAGCACCAGCCCCTTGAGCGCTTGGGTGGCGGCCTCTGCCCTCGCATCAGCGTCCAGGGCACAGACCAGGGCCGCACCGAGCATGCTCCTTCGCGTGATGGCGCCGGGGTCGGCGCGAGCCACCGCCGACATCGGATCAGCGTCCCACCACATTGACCGACCGAACAAAGGCCGCCACATCGCGAATCTGCTCGTCGGTGAGCTCTTCACCCCACGGCGGCATCTTCGGCGAGCGCCCGAGCTTCTCGCCGCCCAAGCGAACGATCAACGCCAGGTAACCGTTGTTCTTGTCAGACGTGCGCAGGTTGGCAGGGCGCGGAGAGTACAGGCGCGCCGCACGGCCGTTGCCATCGGCATTGATTCCGTGGCAGGTGACGCAGTAGTTCGCATAGACGAGACCGCCCCGAAAGATGGCCGCATCGGTGCTGTCTCTGGGCAGCAACGGCCCCTGCGGCACTTGTTGGGCGCCTGCCGATACAACGGCCAGCGCGACCAGCGCGCAAGCCGTGGATCGAAGCAAGCGCCTGGCGCACAGGCCCGTCTGCGAGTTCACTTCTCCACCTCGATCGTCAGCGCCATATCCGGATGAATGGCGCACTCGACCTCTATCGAGCCCGCCTTGTCGAATGTCACGCTCTTGGCTCCGCCCTGCGGATAGCTGCCGAGATCGAAGCTCTTCGCAGCAGACAGCGAGAACACGTTGTGCGAGAACGGGTCTTCGTTGAGGAACTTCACCGAGTCCCCGACCTTGACCTTGAGCTTCTTGACCGAGAACGCCTTGCCCTTCTGGGAGACGACCTGCTCAGCAGCTCTCGCGTGCGTCACCACCAGCGTGGATGCAAGGGCCAGGGCCCAGGCAGCAAGATGTCGCATGAAGACGGAACGGCTCATGGGCTACTTTCCAGATTGGGCCGTGCGCACCGCCGCGGGAGCAGTCGAGACGGTCGGCGATTGAGGCAATGGAGGAATGGCGACGGCGACAGGCCGTCCATCGAGTGCCATCAAGAAGGCGACCAGGTCCTGCTTGTCCGCGCTGGTCAAGTTCAAGGGTCGGACGTCCTTCGACAGATTGCTCTTGTCGTCGCCACCGCGGTCGTAGTGCTCCACGACGTCCATCAGCGTCGCGGCCGAACCGTCGTGGAAGTAGGGTGCCGTCAGCGCGATGTCGCGCAGCGTCGGCGTCTTGAAGGCCCCCTTCATCGAAGCCACCGCCCGAATCTTGAATCGGCCTTCGTCGGCCTTGCCCTCGATCTGCTTCAGCCCGATGTTGTGATAGCCGTTGTCGGTGAAGTTCGGGCCCGAGTGGCACTTTGCGCAGTTGCCCCGTTCCGGGTCGATGAACACCTGGTAGCCCCGGTACTCCTGCGCGGTGATGGCCTTTCGATCGCCGGCCACCCAACGGTCAAAACGCGAGTCCTTCGAGACCACCGTGCGTTCGAACGCCGCGATGGCCTTGGCGATCGTCTCCTCGCCGATCGCCTCGCCTGGGAAGGCCTTCGCGAACATCGCAACGTAGCCGTCGATCGAGCCGAGCAGATGCACCGCCGCAGCGAAGTCGGTGCGCATCTCCTCGGGGGTCTTCATCGGACCGAGTGCCTGGTCTTCCAGCGATTTCTTGCGGCCGTCCCACATAAACTGCGTGTTGTAGGCGACGTTGACGATGGTAGGTGTGGCTCGGCCGAGCACGGTGCCATTGATGCCGACGCCCGTCTTCAGGCCGTCGGACCACCCCAACGCAGGGTTGTGGCACGACGCGCAGGACACGGTGCCATTGCCGGACAGGCGTGGGTCAAAGAAGAGCGCCTTGCCGAGTTCTACCTTGGCCGGCGTCGTGGGGTTGTCGGCGGCATCGGGCACCTCGCCCAGGACCCAGGCCCTGTCGCCCGCGCCGGCCGCTGGAACGTCCTGCAGTCCGGCGGAAACGGTCGCCGCGCCGGACACGCCCAGCAGAGCGACCAGAGCGACGGCACGCAGCCCAATTGCATGCCGCCGCTGACCTGCGGCAAGTGTGGTGCTGATCATTCGGAGGTTCATTGGGCGGATCCTTCGTTGGTTGCGTCGCAGAGGCTGGGGACCGCTTTGGCCCGACCGTCACGATGCCGCTCACGGCGCTCTGGCCAGGGGCAGCGGAAACGTTACGTGACCGGCCCAATACCTATCGGCGAAAGAGGCGTGCACTTGAGGCCCAACTCGATGACGCGTTGCCGCGAGTTGGCGGCGGCGGCGGCGTGCGTGAAGAGTCTGAACAGCCGGTTGGAAGCGGCGCAAATCAGCTCAAGGCCGGCGGCCCGCGTACCGACAATGACTTGCAGCATCCTAGGTGCGACCCCGCTGCGCGCCAACGCGGCTGCGCGTCGGAAGAACGAACGAGTTGACCAAGATGACAAGAAGCGACCTTCCGACAACCCGGCAACGGGGCGAACCGGGCATGCGGGGATTCTTTGCGCACCATGGTTTCTGGGCGCCGGGCGTGCGGGTGTTCCGTCACCTGACCTTTCGCAGCAAGGCGATCCTCATTTCCGTGGTCTTCCTGGTACCCATCGTGGCGCAGGCCATCGTGTATTGGCGCCAGTCGACCGAGCTGCTTCAGTCAAATGAGCGCGCGAAGGGCGGCACCGCCTATGCCGCGGAAGTGTTGGCGCTGTTGAAGCTGCTGCAGCAGCAGCGATCGACGAGTCTTCAGCCGGCAGGCGCAGGGAGCAGCAGCGCTGAACTGAAAGCAATGACCGACGCGGTGGGCCTGCAGTTCAAGCGAGTCGCCGACGTCGATGCCCAACACGGCGAGCAGTTCCGGACCAAGGAGGCACTGGATGTGCTTCGTGCCAACATGGAGAAGGCGGCCGCGCAGCAGGGGGCCAGGAATCTGCTCGCCGTGCACAAGCGGCAGAGTCAATCGATCGAAGCGGCGCTCGCGGTGCTTGACGCAGTGCTGGATGGGTCCGGTCTCACGCTCGACTCGGACGCCGACACCAACCGCCTGATGCAAACCGGGCTTGCTCAATTGCCCAGATTGACGGAAGCCACGTTAGCGGCCGGTGACCTTGGGCTTGCGGCGGCACGCGGTGCCAACGCGCAGATGAGCGCAAGCATGATGTCGCCACTGCGCGCGATCGGCGTGTACCTGGACGGACAGACCCGGCTGGGACTGGACAAGCTGGTGGCGGCTCATCCGGAGTTGGCTCAACGCTTTGCCTATGCCTCGACACAGGAGGTCATGGCCAAGGTCGAGCAGCTGGTCGCAGACCTGGGCCAAGAGGGATGGAAGGTCGACCAGGCGGAACTGAGTTCTGCTCGGCAGGCAATGCTCGAGCGGGCCACTGCGCTGCAGGGCGAGCTGGTCGCAGAACTTCGAAGGCTCCAACATGCTCGCATCGACGGCATTCGGATCGAGCGCGGCCTGCTCTTGTCGCTGCTCACGGTGGCGCTGCTGCTCGCAAGCTACCTCTTCATCGCCTTTTCGCGCGTCATGCAAGGGGGCCTGAACGAAGTCCGGCGCCACTTGTACGCGATGACTGGCGGCGACCTGACCACGCGGCCCAGCCCCTGGGGAAGGGACGAGGCAGCGAGCTTGATGCTCGACCTCGGAAGGATGCAGGATTCGCTGCGCGGCATCGTCTCCCAGGTGCGCATCTCGTCGGAAGACATCGTCAACGCGAGCCAGAAGATCGCGAGCGGCGCTAGCGAGCTGTCCTGCCGCACCGAGCGAACCGCCACCTCGCTTCAGCGTTCGGCTGCTTCACTGGAACAAATCGGTGCAACAGCTCGGCAGACTGCCGACGACGCCGGCGAAGCGACTGGCATCGGCAAGGAAAGCACCGATGCCGCCTTGCGAGGTGGCGACGTCATCGGCCGCATGAGCAGCACGATGCACGACATCCGCGACGCGTCGAGCAAGATCGGCGAGATCATCGGCGTCATCGACGGCATCGCGTTCCAGACGAACATCCTGGCGCTCAACGCCGCCATTGAAGCGGCAAGGGCCGGCTCAGCGGGACGCGGCTTTGCCGTCGTGGCAGCGGAAGTGCGTTCGCTGGCCCAGCGCAGCGCCACCGCGGCGCGGGAGATCAAGAGCCTTGTGGGTGGAAGCATCGACAAGGTCAACGGCGGCGTGAGCGTGGTTCACGACGCCGGCGCCGCAATGCATGCCATCGTCTCGGCGGCACAGCGCGTGAACTCGCTGCTCGACGGCATTGCCGTTGTCACCGGCGAGCAGGCCAAGGGCGTGACCGGGATCGGCAGTGCGGTCAACGAGGTCGACTCCGTGATGCAGCACAACACGGTTCTAGTGGAGGAAACGGCGGCGGCGGCGATGGCACTGCAGAGTCAAGCGCGTGTGCTCTTTGAACGGGTTTCGCACTTCCGGCTTCCGGCTACAGGACTGTCACTTGCAGGGATGCCGTCTCCACAGCTCCAGTAAATCGGCGACGCGGCCCTGAAAGGCCGCGCGATCTCTCTACGGGGCGCAGCTCCGAAAGCCGCTGCGCTGCCGGTCGTCGTGCGGCATTGCGAAGCGGCGGGCCTTGGGGTGCCGCCAGCGCGCCGGCGTGGCGCTCGTGCAGCCGCGCAGCACGCCGCTCCTCGCGCCATCGTCGCCCTCGGGGCGCACGATCACGTCGAGCGTGCCCGGCGGCACGCGCCCGTCGGCACCCGGGAACAGGCGCGCGGTGCCGGCCACCCATTCGAGCACGTCGCCCCACACAAAGCCGCGCCGCGAGGCCGTGTGGGCGGCGAGCTCCCACTCGGGCTCGGTCGGCAGGCGCCGGCCAGCCCAGCGGCACCAAGCCTCGGCCTCGTGGCGCGTCACCTGCATCGCCGCCTGCTGGGTGGGTGCGCGCTGCAACTGCCCGGCGCGCGAAACGAGCACGCTACCGGCAAGCTGCTCCACGTCACGCGGGGCGCGCCGGCCGTCCTTCTGCAGCCAGGCCCAGCCGGCCTCGCTCCAGCACTCCTGCCGGTCGTAGCCGCCGTCCTCGGCAAACTCGGCGTACTGCGCCCAGCACACACACTGCGCGTCGATCTCGAACTCCGGCACGACCACCTCATGCGCCCAGCGCTCGCCGTGCGGCACGAAACCGGCGGCCTGGCCTGCGGTGCCCGCTGCACTGCCCAGCCGCCAGCGCTGCGCCGGCACGCCGATCGGCTCGCGCTGCGCGCGCGGCGGCGGCAGCAGCGGCGTGAGCAGATGCCCGAGCCGCTCGGCCATGCGGTCCTCGTGCTGCAGTGCCAGCCTAAAGAAGTAGAGGCCCGGATCGTCGTCTTCAGCGTGGCCCAGCAGGTCCAGGGTCTGCTCGAGCGTCTGGCCGAGGTATTCGCGGATGGCGTCAGCGTCTTCGGCATGCGCGCGGCGCAGCCAGCCCTCGGCGCGTGGCTCGATGCCCGGCAGTCGCGGCGAGGTCGCGTCGGCGGCCTCGCCGCGCGAGCGCTGCACATGTCGCGCAAGCCACCATTCCTGGAACCAGCCGGCACGTGCCGCCAGGCGCGGCGGGTCGCTCGACGCGCGTGCCATCGAGTCGGTGGCCGGCTGGCGGGCCCGCAGCACCGGACGCACGCCTTCCAATTCGCCAGGGCCGGGCGAACCAGCCGCCGCTGCGGGCGCCAACTGCGCCCAGCGGGAGAGCAGCTCATTGCGCGCCTCCAGCAGCGCCAGCGAGAGCCGCTCGCGCCCGCCGCGGCGAGCCAGCGCCGAGGCACTCTCGGCGGCCACGCCGCCGGTCATTCCGCCAGCCTCACTGCCCCACCAGCCCGTTGCGGATGGCATAGACCGTGAGCTCGGCGTTGTTCGACAGCTGCAGCTTCTCGAGCACGCGCGCGCGGTACACCGACACCGTCTTCGGGCTCAGGGCCAGCTTCTCGGCGATGTCGGCCAGCCGCTTGCCGCTGGCGATGAGCACCAGCGTCTCCATCTCGCGGTTCGAGAGCGTCTGGTGGCGGTTCTCGGCCACCGGCGCGTTGAGGTTCTCGACCAGCATCTGCGCGATCTCGGGCGTCACGTACTTCTTGCCCGCCGCCACCGCGCGCACAGCCTGCACGATGGTCTGCGGGTCACCGCCTTTGTTGACGTAGCCGAAGGCGCCGGCGCGCAGAGCGCGCAGCGCGTACTGGTCTTCAGGGTACATGCTGACGACGAGCACGCGCACCGGCGAGCCCTCGTCCTTGAGCGCCGCCAGCGCATCCAGGCCGCTGCGGCCGGGCAGGTTGATGTCCAGCACCAGCACGTCGCAGGGGCCGGGGCGTCCGCCACTGTCGGCGCGGCCGTTGGCGAGACTGCGCATGAGCGCGCGCAACTCCCCGTAGTCGGAGGCCTCGCCGACGACACGGATGTCGCTCGCGTCGAGCAGCGTGTCGCGGATGCCGCGCCGGATGAGGGCGTGGTCGTCGCAGAGGATGACGTCGATCATGGCGCTAGTACTTCGTCGACCAGACTTCTTCCTCGGCAGCGTCGGGCCGGCTGCCGGCCCCGGTGCTCGACGTGTCCTCCGGCGACTGCACCGGCACCGACAGGATGAGCGTCGTGCCACGGCCGATGCCATAGGGCCCTTCGCCGCCGCTGCTGAGCTCGACCCAGCCGCCGACGGTGGAGGCACGTTCGTGCAGGCCGCGGATGCCGAAGCTTTGCGCCTTGGCGAGATCGGTGCGGGCGATGCCTCGGCCGTTGTCGGTGATCTCCAGCGAGAGCACGCCGCGCCCAAGTGAGAGGTCCATCGTCACGCGCGTGGCGCCGGCATGCTTGGTCACGTTGGTCAGTGCCTCCTGGGCCGTGCGGTAAGCCACCAGCGGCACCATCGGCGGCAGCGTCATGCGCTCGTGGCTGGAGCGGAAGCTGCAGCGCGCGCCGGTGCGCTTGGCGAAGCCGTCGGCCATCCACTGCAGCGCGGCCACCAGCCCCTGCTCGAGGATGGCCGGGCGCAGGTTCTGCATGATGCGCTGGCTGGCGAGCGTCGCGTGCGTCAGCAGCTCCAGCGCCGTGCCCATGCGCTGGCGCACGGCCGGGTCGGGGCTGTGGCGGCGCACCCAGTCGAGTTCGAAGCGCAGTGCCGCCAGCGACCCGCCGACATCGTCGTGGATCTCGCGGGCGATGGCATGGCGCTCTGTCTCGACGCTGGTCTGCAGATGCTGCGCGAGCTCGGACAGGCGCTGCCGAGAGGCGGCGAGCTGCCGGTCGGCCTCGGCACGCGCGCGCCGCACCTCGCCGGCGGCCATCGCATGCTCCACCGCGGGCGCCAGGCGTGCCAGGTTGTTCTTCAGCAGGTAGTCGCTGGCGCCATTGCGCATCGCCTCCACCGCGGTGTCCTCGCCGATCATTCCCGACACCAGGATGAAAGGAAGGTCCAGGCCACGCTCGCGCAAGTCGGTGAGCGCCTGCAGGCCCGAGTAACCCGGCAGGTTGTAGTCCGACAGCACGATGTCCCAGGGCTCGTCGAGCGCGCGCGTGAATTCGTCACGGCTCTCGACCCGCACGGCCTCCACGCGCAGGCCGGCGCGTTCGAGGTAGGCCAGGGCCAGGGAATGGTCCAGTTCGGAGTCCTCCAGGTGCAGCAGGCGGCATGCCAAGCCTTGGCGGGCGTTGGAGGCGGGTGCACCGGACATGGGAACCAGTATGACAAAGGCCGGCCCGGCAGCGGCGGCCATGGTGCACCGATCGGTGCCAAGGCAGCGCACGACGTGGCGCCAAGCCGGGAAATGAACGACCTTGACACCCAAGTTCCGCTCAATGTCCAGCACCCCCCTGCCGAAAATGCCTGGACGTTCGGTGCATTCACCGCCGCCCGCGGCGCGACACCGGAAGTTCCCAGACACCCCAACCCGGCCCCGCGCCCAGCGTCCGATGCTCGCCAACGAATCCACCGCAGAGCCCCCGGCTGGCGGCCTGCCCTTGATGCAGGCTGCCGACCTGCAGGACCACCTGCTGGTGGTCAGCAACGACCTCGACCGGCTGCAACGCCTGCTGGCCGATGCCGGCGACGCCCTGCTTGCGCACTTCCACGGCGCCAGCAGCGAGATGAAGCGCGTGCAGCAGATCCTGGCCGAGCACCCTCAGCTGGACAGCGACGAGCTGAAGCAGGCGCTCACGCATTTGTCCGGCGCGATCACCGCAATGCAGTTCCAGGACATGGCCAGCCAGCTCATCGTGCACACCACGCACCGCCTGCGCAGTTGTGCCGACCGCATCGCCAGTGACGCCCTCGGCCCCGACGAGGACGGCGAAGCCGTCATCGAGGCCATGCCGCTGCGCCCGAACCCCGTCACGCAGGACGAGATGGACGCCGGCTCGGTCGAGCTCTTCTGAGCCGCACCGCTGCCGCCCTGCCAACGTCCGCACTTCCCGCCCTTCCCGCTTCCTTCCCCGATCCCTCACGGCCCCCGCCCGCCCACGGAGAACTCCAAATGCATTCGATCCTTGCCGTCGACGACAGCGCCTCCATGCGCCAGATGGTGTCGTTCACGCTCAAGAACGCCGGCTTCAACGTCGTCGAGGCAGTGGACGGACAGGACGCGTTCGAGAAGGCCGGGGGACGCGACTTCAGCCTCGTCCTCACCGACCAGAACATGCCGCGCATGGACGGCATCAGCCTGACGAAGAAGCTGCGCGAGCACCCCAAGTTCAAGAGCACGCCGATCCTCATCCTGACCACCGAGAGCAGCGACCAGATGAAGCAGGCCGGCCGCGCCGCCGGCGCCACCGGCTGGCTCGTGAAGCCCTTCGACCCGGTCAAGCTGATCGAGGTCATCGGCAAGGTCATCCGCTGAAGCGCACGAACACGAGCGAACCCGGCAGCGACAAGCGAAAAGAGGACCCCCAGAGATGGCCCACCCTTCAGACACGCAGACCGCCGGCGCGCACCTTTCCGCCGGCATCGACCTTTCGCAGTTCTACCAAGTCTTCTTCGAAGAGGCGGGCGAGAACCTCGAGGCGATGGAACGCATGCTGCTCGAGCTCGACGTCGGCGCCGCCGACGACGAGGAGCTGAACGCCATCTTCCGCTGCGCGCACTCCGTCAAGGGCGGTGCGGCCACCTTCGGCTTCGCCGACGTGGCCGAGCTCACGCACGAGATGGAGACGCTGCTGGACAAGCTGCGCCGCCACGAGCTGCAGCCCACCACGGCGATGGTCGACGCGCTGCTCGCCTCCGGGGACGCGCTCAAGGAGATGCTGGCCCGCCACCAGGGCAGCGGTGCCGCGGTCGTCGACACGCGCGAACTGCTCGAAACCATCCGCACGCTCGTCGGCGGCCAGGCGCCTGCCAACGTCCCGCGTGCCGTGGGCAAGTCCGCACCCGCCGCGACGGTGGCGGGTCCGGCGTCCTCCAGCCCTTCGCCCGAGGGCGTCGCGCCAGCCGGCAGTCGCGCCCTCGAACTCACCCTCGGCCCCCTGCCCGACGGCGCAGCCGCCGACAGCATCGTCGCGCTGTTCAAGGAAATCGACGGCCTCGGCAGCATCGAGCCTCTGGACGGCGGCCGCGCCGAAGAGGGGCTGCGCCGATTCCGCGTCGTCACGCAGAGCTCGGACAGCGACCTCGTCGATCTCTTTGGCTTCCACGTCTCGCGCGAGCAGGTGCGTCTGGCACCCGCCGGGCCCGGTTACGGCTTCCACGAAGGTGCGCCCGGCGCGCCTTCGGCCCACGTGCCGGCGTCGCCCGCCCACACGCCGAGTGCTTCGGACACGTCCGCCGACCTCGGCTACGGCTTCTTCGATGACGCGCCCGGCGCGCCCTCCTCCGCCGCGGCCACGCCGGCTGCGGTTCGGGCCGAGGCCAACGCCAAGCCCGGCACCGACGTCGCGGCACCGGCCACGCGCGGCAACGGCGCCAAGGCCGAGAAGCCTGCCTCGACCGCCGCCGCCGAAGGCAGCACGCTGCGCGTCTCGGTGGAGAAGGTCGATCAACTCATCAACCTGGTAGGCGAGCTCGTCATCACCCAAGCCATGCTGGCGCAGACCGGCAAGGCCGTCGACACGGCCCTGCACCAGCAGCTCTCGGCCGGCCTCGCCGACCTGGAGCGCAACACGCGGGACCTGCAGGAAGCCGTGATGGGCATCCGCATGATCCCGATGTCGATGGTCTTCAATCGCTTCCCCCGCATGCTGCGCGACCTTGCCGGCAAGCTCGGCAAGAAGGTCGAGTTGGTGCAGGTGGGCGAGGCGACCGAACTCGACAAGGGCCTGGTCGAGAAGATCACCGATCCGCTCACGCACCTGGTGCGCAACAGCTGCGACCACGGCATCGAGACGCCCGACGTGCGCCGCGCCGCCGGCAAGCCCGAGCACGGCACCGTCACGCTCGTCGCCAGCCACCAGGGCGGCAGCATCGTCATCGAGGTGCGCGACGACGGCCGCGGACTCAATCGCGCCAAGCTGCTGGCCAAAGCCCGTGAGCGCGGCCTCGACGCGCCCGACTCGATGACCGACTCCGAGGTCTATGGCCTCATCTTCGCCGCCGGCTTCTCCACCGCCGACCAGGTGACCGACGTCTCCGGCCGCGGCGTCGGCATGGACGTGGTGAAGAAGAACATCACGTCGCTCGGCGGCACGGTCGAGATCGACTCCGCCGAGGGCTACGGCATGACCGTGCGCGTGCGCCTGCCGCTGACGCTGGCCATCATGGACGGCATGAGCGTGGGTGTCGGCGAGGAGTGCTACATCCTGCCGCTGTCGTCCGTCGTCGAGTCGTTCCAGGTGCAGCCCGGAATGATCAAGACCATCGGCGGCAGCGGTCGTGTCGTCGACGTGCGCGAAGAGTACATGCCGGTCATCGACCTCGAGAAGGTCTTCGGCGTGCCGCGCTTCGACTTCGAGCATGTGAGCAACATCATGGTCGTCGTCGAGGCCGAGGGCGGCCGCGTCGCGCTGCTCGTCGACGAACTGCTGGGCCAGCAGCAGGTCGTGGTGAAGAACCTCGAGAGCAACTACCGCAAGGTGCCCGACGTCTCCGGCGCCACCATCCTCGGCGACGGCCGCGTCGCCCTCATCCTCGACATCGGCGCGCTGGTGCGCCGGTCTCGCCACTGAGCAACGGGCTCGCCTCGCGCCCGGAGACGCCATGAACCGCATCGTTGATCTGCTGCGCCGCTTCACGATCCGCACACGCATGATCGGTGCCGTCGCGATGGTGCTGGGCATGTTCGCGCTCATCGGCGTCGCCGCATTGTTGGCCGGCGCCAAGATCCGCGAGATCAACCACGATTTCATGGGGCACTCGGTCCACGAGCTGGAGACCATCGCCCGCGTCAAGGACCACCTGGCCCTCATGCGCCTGCTCGAGAAGCAGATGGTCATCGACTACGAGGATGGTGTCGCCGTGCTCAAGCTGCGGGAGCAGTGGCAGGCCGAACTCAAGTCCACGCGTGACGCGCTGCAGGGGTTGCTCCGGGGCGAGGACGACGAGGACAACGTCGTCGCCCGGCAGGCGCTCGAGCACATCGCCCGCTACGAAAAGGGCCTCGAGGGCGTGCTGCAGAACATGCAGAACGGCGCCTACGACAACTCGCGCGCCGCCGACCGCATGCTGGCGCGGCCGAAGGCCGAGATCGCCAGCGCGGAGCAGGCTGTCGCGCGCATCTCGCAGATCGTGCGCAAGGAGGTCGCGGCGACTCAGGCCGACTTCGATCGCACGATGAATGGCCTGCTCATCGCCTTTTGCGCCGCGCTGCTGGTCGTGCTGGGCGTCGTCGCGCCGCTGACGATGCTCAACTCGCGCTCCATCACCGCGCCCATCGCCGAGGCGCGCGAGGCCGCACTGGCCATCGCCGGCGGCGACCTGACTCGCCCCATCGTGCCCGTGGGCAGCGACGAGGCCTCGGACCTGCTGGCGGCGCTGGCGCGCATGCAGGGGGGGCTGGCCCGACTCGTGGGTGAGGTGCACTCGGCCTCCGACAGCATCCGCACGGCCAGCAGCGAAGTGGCTGCGGGCAACGCCGACCTCAGCCAGCGCACCGAGCAGGCCGCCGGCTCGCTGCAGCAGACGGCCAGCTCGATGAGCCAGCTCTCCGGCACGGTGCAGCACACGGCCGCGTCGGCGCGCACGGCCAATCAGCTCGCCAACGGTGCCACCGAGGTGGCGCAGCGCGGTGGCCAGGTCGTGGCCGAGGTCGTCTCGACCATGGACGAGATCAACACCAGTTCCCGCCGCATCGGCGACATCATCGGCACGATCGACGGCATCGCCTTCCAGACCAACATCCTGGCCCTCAACGCCGCGGTCGAGGCGGCGCGCGCCGGCGAGCAGGGGCGCGGCTTCGCCGTCGTGGCCAGCGAGGTGCGCAGCCTCGCCCAGCGCTCGGCGCAGGCGGCGCGCGAGATCAAGGCCCTCATCGGCAACAGCGTCGACCGCGTCGACGCCGGCGCGCGCCTC
>JAEUPE010000139.1 GCA_016790435.1 Rubrivivax sp.
GGCGTCAGGTCGCAGCCCGGGGGGTAGTGGCAGCAGGCGTGCAGCACGACGATGGTGCCGGCTCGGGCCGCGCGCAGGGCCGCGAGCATCGCCTCGAAGCGCAAGCCGCGTGTCGCCGCGTCGTAGTAAGGGTACGTGGCGACTTCGAAGCCCGCCTGCGTGAAGAGGGCGCGGTGGTTCTCCCAGCTCGGGTCGCTGATGAGCACGGTGGCCGAAGGGTTCAGCCGAGCCAGGAAGTCGGCGCCGAGTTTGAGGCCGCCGGTGCCGCCCAGTGCCTGCACCGTGGCCACCCGGCCGGCCTTCAATGCCCCACTCTCCGGGCCGAAGACCAGCCCCTGCACCGCACGGTCGTAGGCGGCAATGCCGTCGATCGGCAGATAGCCCTTGGGCTTGCCCGAGCCGAGCAGCTGCCGTTCGGCCTCGGCCACGCAGGCGAGCACGGGCAACCGCCCCTGTTCGTCGAAGTACACGCCGACGCCGAGGTTGACCTTGTCCTGGCGGGCGTCGGCCGCGAACTGTTCATTGAGTCCGAGGATGGGGTCGCGCGGAGCGAGCGAGACGTTCTGGAAGAGGGTGGAGGACATGGGGAGCGTGGGTTGTGTCGGCGTCGAACGCAGCGTTGCGCTACGCTTACTGATTCTATGTTTTGCACCCGCTCGCCCCAATGAAGTCCGAAGGTACCGCGGCGTTGCAGGCCGAAGTGACCGCGCCCACTGTCGTGCCGGTGGTCGACAACGCCCAGCCGGCGGGAGAGTTCGTGAGCTTTCCGGACTCGCCGTTCGAGCTCTTCCAGCCGTATCCGCCGGCCGGCGACCAGCCCGAGGCGATTGCGGCCCTGGTGGAGGGCATCCGCGACGGCCTGACCTACCAGACGCTGCTCGGCGTGACCGGCTCGGGCAAGACCTACACGATGGCACACGTCATCGCGCGCATGGGCCGCCCGGCCATCGTCTTCGCGCCCAACAAGACGCTGGCCGCACAGCTGTACAGCGAGTTCCGCGAGTTCTTCCCGAAGAACGCGGTCGAGTATTTCGTCAGCTACTACGACTACTACCAGCCCGAGGCCTACGTGCCTCAGCGCGACCTCTACATCGAGAAGGACAGCTCGATCAACGAGCACATCGAGCAGATGCGCCTGAGCTGCACGAAGAGCCTGCTCGAGCGCCGTGATGTCGTCATCGTGGCCACCGTCAGCGCCATCTACGGCATCGGCAACCCGAGTGACTACCACCGCATGGTGATGACGCTGCGCGTGGGCGACAGGATGAGCCAGCGCGACGTCATCGCGCAGCTCATCCGCATGCAGTACAAGCGCAACGAGATCGAGTTCGGGCGCGGCAGCTTCCGCGTGCGCGGCGACACGATCGACGTGTTTCCTTCCGAGCACAGCGAACTGGCCATCCGCATCGAGCTTTTCGACGACGAGGTCGAGTCGCTGTCGCTGCTCGATCCGCTCACCGGCCGCATCCGGCAGAAGATCCCGCGCTTCACGGTCTACCCGAGCAGCCACTACGTGACACCGCGTGACCGCGTCGTCGCCGCCATCGAGACGATCAAGGCCGAGCTGCGCGAGCGGCTGGACCAGCTCGTCAAGGCCGGCAAGCTGGTGGAAGCGCAGCGCCTGGAGCAGCGCACGCGCTTCGACCTCGAGATGCTGCAGGAGGTGGGTCACTGCAAGGGCATCGAGAACTACACGCGCCACCTTTCGGGCAGTCTTCCCGGCGAGCCGCCGCCGACACTGGTCGACTACCTGCCCACCGACAGCCTCATGTTCCTCGACGAGAGCCATGTGCTCATCGGCCAGCTGGGCGGCATGTACAACGGCGACCGCGCGCGCAAGACCACGCTCGTCGAGTTCGGCTTCCGGCTGCCGAGCGCGCTCGACAACCGGCCGCTCAAGTTCGAGGAGTTCGAGCGCAAGATGCGCCAGGCTGTGTTCGTCTCTGCCACGCCGGCCGAGTACGAGCGCACGCATGCCGGCCAGGTGGTGGAGCAGGTCGTGCGCCCTACCGGCCTCATCGACCCCGAGGTCCAGGTGCGGCCCGCCGCGCATCAGGTGGACGACGTGCTGCAGGAAATCCACGAGCGCGTGCGCATCCACGAACGCGTGCTCATCACCACGCTGACCAAGCGCATGGCCGAGCAACTGACCGAGTACCTGGGAGAGAACGGCGTCAAGGTGCGCTACCTGCACAGCGACATCGACACGGTCGAGCGCGTGGAGATCCTGCGCGACCTGCGCCTCGGCGCCTTCGACGTGCTCGTGGGCATCAACCTCCTGCGCGAGGGGCTCGACCTGCCGGAGGTGAGCCTGGTGGCCATCCTCGACGCGGACAAGGAAGGCTTCCTGCGCTCCGAGCGCAGCCTGATCCAGACCATTGGCCGCGCGGCGCGCAACCTCAACGGCAAGGCCATCCTCTATGCCGACAAGATGACCGACTCGATGAAGGCGGCCATAGAAGAGACCGAGCGGCGGCGCGGCAAGCAGTTCGCGCACAACACGACGATGGGCATCGTTCCGCGCTCCGTCAGCAAGCGCGTACGCGACCTCATCGACGGCGTCGTCTCCGACAAGACGGCCAAGGACGACCTGAAGGCCGCAAAGGCGGCAGCCGAGGTCGAGGCCATGAACGAAAAGGACCTCGGCAAGCGCATCAAGATGCTCGAGCGCCAGATGCTCGAGCATGCGCGCGGCCTGGAGTTCGAGAAGGCTGCTCGAGTGCGCGACCAACTGGCACTGCTGCGCGAGCAGGCCTTCGGCGCCAGCCCGCACGACACGACGGTGGTGCCGATTTCCGCGGCGCCCTCGGCCAGCCCGTCTGCCGCGCCGAAAGGCGGCATGGGTCTCGGGCCGGCTCGGCGGGCCTAGCCTGGCTTGCCCAAGCGGCCGACCTTGACGTCGGCCGGCGGCAGCGGCCGCTTTGAGATCGACCGCCCGCGCCGGCCGGCGAAGAAGGCCGCGAGCAGGCCGGCGAGGCTCAACCCCAGGGTGCCCGGGGTGGGCACTTCGTTCGGCTTGCCCGAGAGCACGGCATGCATCACCCGTTGGCCCGGGTCTCCGGGATCGAGCGGGTCCAGGCCGGTGAGCGGCGTGTGCGGTCGGCCGGCCGAACGCTGCGCAAGTTCGCCGCGTGACCGCAGCACCGAGACATTGCCGCAGACATCCGGGACCATCACGCTGTAGCGGCGCCCTTCCTGGTCGAACGCCTCGTACAGGCTCGCTGGCTCCGTGTGACCGGCCCTGAAGTTGACGCGCGTGCCAAGGCACAGCGTGCGGCCGTAGGTCATCGCGAAGCCATCGGCGTCGAAAGTCTGTGCGCCGGAGACGGCGCGGATCACATCGTTGGCGACGGTGAGCCGGTCGTGCGGCCGGCCTGCGGCGATGGCGGCGCCGATCTGGTCGCGCACTGCCTTGGGCACCTGGGCAGCGCGCAGGGCTTCCTCGACCGAGCCTCGATAGGGCATGCGGCCAGGGCGGCCCCAGGCGCAGAAGCGGCGCAAGGTCAGTCCCCTGGCGTTCCCCGACGGCGCGTCGCCGTCGGTACCGATGGCCGCTTGGAGGCTGGCCGGCACCAGCAGCGGGTGCTCCGCTGGCAGCGCTTCGCCATCGAAAGCTTCGCCGGGTGCGAAATGGCGCGCGCCGACGGGCACGTTGGCGACCGGTGCGTTGGCGGCGCCCCACTGCGCAGCGAGCACGGCCACGCCGGCCAGCAGCAGCGGCACGAGGCCACGAAGCGCGGTTGTCCGCCTCTGGGCGCGTGCCGGCGAGTCGTCTTCCAAGCGGCGTGTGAGCAGTCCGCTCCAGCCACAGCCCGTGTCGGTGCAGCGGAAGCGGCCCATCTCCGTCCCTCGAAGCAGCCAGCGCTGCAGGCCGCTGCGCTGCCTGCGCCGCACGGAACTCGCGCAGCGGGGGCAGATCAGGCGCTGCCGGCGCTGCTCGGGATCGGCGGCAGAGGGGGCCGGAGGAACGGCGTGGCTCGACATGGGAGGCAAGGGCGGCGGTCCACCAGCGGCGTGCGCCGATGCGGCGTCCGACGCCACGGGTAGCGCGGTTCGCCGCGTGGATTGAAGCGAAATTGGCCTCGTTATCGGCTTTCGCGCGACTCTCTGAAGCGGGCAGTGGAGGCGAAGGGCGCGATCGCTTTGCTATCCTGACCCACATGGCCTTGCTGGACCGACTGCCTTCTCTGACTTTCTGGAAGCGATCCGCGGCCGCCTCGGATCTGCACGCGCCTGCACCGGGCGCCGTGCATGTGCTCATGGTGTGCACGGGCAACATCTGCCGCTCTCCGACTGCGCAGGGCGTGCTGCGGGCCAAGCTGCGCATCGAGGGTCTCGAGCGAGCGGTGTGGGTCGATTCCGCGGGGACGCACGGCTTTCACACCGAGGAGCCGCCCGACCCGCGTGCCGTCCGGCACGCGGCGGCCAGGGGCTATGACATCGCGGGCCTGAAGGCCCGGCCCGTATCGGCGCATGACTTCGCTCGTTTCCACTGGATGCTGGCCATGGACGAGTCGAACATGGACTGGCTGCGGCGCAAGGCGCCCACCCCGGGGTCGCCACGCATCGAACTGCTCACCGCCGCAGGTGGGCTGGCCGAGCCCGAAGTACCCGATCCCTACTACGGCCCGGACGCCGGCTTCGACCATGTGCTCGACCTCGTCGAGCGGGCCTGCGCCGGGTTTGTCGACCGGTTGGTGCGCGAACTGCCCCTGCGCGCCAGCGAGGCGCAGGAAGGTGCGCCGACGGTCAGCGGCCGCCGTTGACTCGCCGCCACTGAGGTTGCCGCCGCGCCCGCGCCGGTACGCTGGGCAACCCGCCGGCAATGCCGAGCAAATCACTCGGATACCTGTATACTTGAGTCGTTTAGTCGGAAACCAGCCCGGTCGTGCGACCGGGTCCCGGTCCGTCGGGAGCCAGAACCCATGCGACTCACCACCAAAGGCCGCTTTGCCGTCACCGCCATGATCGACTTGGCCCTGCGTTCGCACGCCGGGCCGGTGGCCCTGGCGGCTATCAGCCAGCGCCAGCAGATCTCGCTTTCCTACCTCGAGCAGCTGTTCGGCAAGTTGCGTCGCCACGAGCTCGTGGAGAGCACGCGAGGCCCGGGTGGTGGCTACTCGCTCGGGCGGGGGGCCGACGAGATCAGCGTCGCCGACATCATCGTTGCCGTCGATGAACCGATCGACGCCACCGGCTGCGGCGGCAAGGAAGATTGCATGGGTGCCGACACCGGCAAGTGCATGACGCACGACCTCTGGGCAAGCCTGAACACCCGCATGATCGAGTACCTCGACTCGATCTCGCTGAAGGCGCTCGTCGACGAGCAACTGGCCAAGGGCGTGTCGATCGACGGCGCGCCGGTCAAGCGGGCGATCTCCGCCACGCCGGTGGTGAAACCGATCAAGGTGACCGCGCCGAACTCGGTTTTCGCCCTGGGCAATGCGTTGAGCAAGTAGTCCCGAGGTCGATCCCGGGCCGGCCCCAAGGGGCGCCCCGAATACCCACTTTCCCATCCGTCAGAAGAATCGCCGCATGACCCCGCACCTGCCCATCTACATGGACTACGGAGCCACGACGCCCTGCGACCCGCGGGTCGTGGATGCCATGATCCCCTGGCTGCGCGAGCACTTCGGCAATCCGGCCAGCCGCAGCCATGCCTGGGGTTGGGAGGCAGAGGCCGCGGTGGAGAAGGCGCGCGAGCAGGTGGCCGAGCTCATCGCCGCCGACCCGCGCGAGATCGTCTGGACCAGCGGCGCCACCGAGAGCAACAACCTGGCTCTGAAGGGCGCGGCGCACTTCTACGCCAGCCGTGGCAAGCACCTGGTCACGGTCAAGACCGAGCACAAGGCGGTCCTCGACACCATGCGCGAGCTCGAGCGGCAGGGCTTCGAGGTCACCTACCTCGACGTGCAGGAGGACGGCCTGCTCGACATCGAGAAGTTCAAGGCGGCGCTGCGCAAGGACACCATCCTGGCCTCGGTCATGCTCGTCAACAACGAGATCGGCGTCATCCAGGACATCCCCGCCATCGGCGCCATCTGCCGTGAGCGCGGCATCGTCTTCCACGTCGATGCGGCGCAGGCGACGGGCAAGGTGGCCATCGACATGGGCCGGTTGCCGGTGGACTTGTTGAGCCTGGCCTCGCACAAGACCTACGGCCCCAAGGGCATCGGCGCGCTCTATGTGCGGCGCAAGCCGCGCGTGCGGCTGGAGGCGCAGATGCACGGCGGCGGCCACGAACGCGGCATGCGCAGTGGCACCCTGCCGACGCACCAGTGCGTGGGCATGGGCACGGCTTTCGAGATCGCGCGGCTGGAGATGGGCACCGAGCTCGAGCGCATCCGCATGCTGCAGAAGCGGCTGCTCGACGGCATCTCCGACATCGAGCAGGTCTTCATCAACGGCCACCTCGAGCGGCGCGTGCCGCACAACGTCAACGCCAGCTTCAACTTCGTCGAGGGCGAGAGCCTGGTCATGGGCGTCAAGGGCATCGCGGTCAGTTCCGGCAGCGCCTGCACCAGCGCCAGCCTCGAGCCGAGCTACGTGCTGCGGGCGCTGGGCCGCAGCGACGAGCTGGCGCACAGCAGCCTGCGCATGACGATCGGCCGCTTCACGACCGAGAAGGACATCGACACCGCCACCGCCCTGCTGCGCGACCGCGTCGCCAAGTTGCGCGACCTGTCGCCTTTGTGGGAGATGTACAAGGACGGCGTCGACCTGAAGACCATCCAGTGGACGGCCCATTGAACATCGGCTGAACTCGATGAACCCGGACCGGGTTCGAGCCGGACACGACAAGACACGACAGGAGCACGAACATGGCCTACAGCGACAAGGTGGTCGACCACTACGAAAACCCGCGCAACGTCGGCAGCTTCGACAAGGGCGACGCGACGGTGGGCACCGGCATGGTCGGTGCACCGGCCTGCGGCGACGTGATGAAGCTCCAGATCAAGGTCAACCCGGCGACGGGCCTGATCGAGGACGCGCGCTTCAAGACCTACGGCTGCGGCAGCGCCATCGCCTCCAGCTCGCTCGTCACCGAGTGGGTCAAGGGCAAGAGCCTCGACGAGGCGATGACCATCCGCAACACGCAGATCGCCGAGGAACTGGCGTTGCCCCCGGTGAAGATCCACTGCTCCATCCTCGCCGAAGACGCCATCAAGGCCGCGGTGCAGGACTACAAGGACAAGCACGGTGCCTCCCGCGCCGCGACCGCGGAAGGCGCGCATTGAGCTGGCTGAAGACATGGCTGTCACGCTGACCGAAGCTGCCGCGAGGCACGTCACCCGCTACCTGGCCCGCCGCGGCAAGGGCGTGGGCGTGCGCCTGGGCGTCAAGACCACGGGCTGCTCGGGCCTGGCCTACAAGCTCGAGTACGCCGACGACGTGGCGCCGGAGGACATCGTCTTCGAGGGCCACGGCGTCAAGGTGCTCGTCGACCCGAAGAGCCTGCCCTACATCGATGGCACGGAGCTCGATTTCGTGCGCGAGGGCCTGAACGAAGGATTCAAGTTCCACAACCCGCGCGAGAAGGATCGTTGCGGCTGCGGAGAGTCGTTCCGCGTCTGACGGAATCCGCCAGGCCCGGGGCGCGGCACTGAGCCCGCGCCCTTTTTTCGCACAGACGCTGCCCACGACGCCCCCGAGGACCCGTCCCCGAGCCCTGCACCGAGATGCCGCAAGACATCGTCATCCGCCGCGAGCGCCCCGACCAGCCGGAGGTGATGGCGCTGCTGCATGCGCTCGACGAATATCTCGCCTCGTTGTATCCACCCGAGGCCAACCACATCATGGACGTGGCCTCGCTGTGTGCCCCTGAAGTGCGGTTCTTCGTCGCGCGCCTGGCCGGACCGGGCGGGGGCCAGGCCGTGGGCACGGGCGCAGTGCGCGTCATGCCCGGCGAGCCTGCCACACTCGGCCAGCGTTACGGCGAAGTGAAGCGGATGTACGTCGACCCGGAGATGCGCGGGCAGCGGCTGGGCGTGGCGATCATCGAACGGCTCGAGGGCGCGCTGCGCGACGAGGGCATCGGCTTTGCGCTGCTCGAAACCGGCCGTGACCAGACCGAGGCGGTGCGCCTGTACGAGCGCTGCGGCTACGCGGTACGCGGCGCCTTCGGCGGCTACCCGGACAATGGTCTCTCGGCCTTCTACGGCAAGCGCCTGCAGGATTGAACGGCCGGTGACGAACAACGCGATGAACACGCTGCCGCGCCTCACCGACAACGACTTCGTGCTCTTCGGCCTGCCCGAGGGCCATGCGTTGGACCGGGCGCGACTCGACGAGCGCCGCCGTGCCCTGCAGGCCGAGGTGCACCCCGACCGTTTCGCGGCGCAGGGCGAGGCGGCGCAGCGCCTGGCCATGCAGTGGGCCGTGCGCGTCAATGAGGCCCATGCACGGCTGAAGGATCCGCTCAAGCGTGCGGCATACCTGTGCGAGCTGCGCGGCGTGCCCATCGATGCCGAGCGCAACACGGCCATGCCGGCGGCCTTCCTGATGCGGCAGATGCAATGGCGGGAGGCGCTCGACGAAGCGGCCGGGGCCGAAGACGCCGCCACGGCCATCGAAGCGCTCGACGACGAAGTGTTGCGTGACGAGCGCGCCGGGCTCGCGCGCCTCGAACACCTGCTGGACGTGGCCGGCGACACTGCCGCAGCGGCGGCCGAAGTGCGCGCGCTGATGTTCGTGGCGCGCTTCCGCGAGGACATCGCGCGCCGCCTGGAAGCGCTGGACGCGCATTGAACAACGCCTGCCGAATCCACGCGCACTGAGCTGAACCCGAGCCATGGCCCTGCTGCAGATTTCCGAACCCGGCGCCAGCCCCGACCCGCACCAGCGGCGCATCGCCGTGGGCATCGACCTGGGCACCACGCACTCACTGGTGGCCGCCGTGCGCCACGGCGTGGCCGAGTGCCTGCCCGATGCCGCCGGCCGCGTGCTGCTGCCTTCGGCCGTGCGCTACCTCGACAAGAGCCGTCGCGCCATCGGCTACAGCGCGCTGGCCGCGCAGGCCGAAGACCCCGAAAACACCATCGTTTCGGTGAAGCGCCTGATGGGCCGGCGCCTCGCGGACATCGCCGGGCGCGAGAAGCTGCCCTACCGCTTCGTCGACCGGCCGGGCATGGTGGCGCTGCCCACCGTGGCCGGCGAGAAGACGCCGGTGGAAGTCTCGGCCGAGATCCTGGCCAGCCTGCGGCAGCGCGCCGAGGACACATTCGATGGCGAGATCTTCGGTGCCGTCATCACCGTGCCGGCCTACTTCGACGACGCGCAGCGCCAGGCCACCAAGGACGCGGCGCAGCTCGCCGGTCTGAACGTGCTGCGCCTCATCAGCGAGCCGACCGCCGCCGCCGTGGCCTATGGGCTCGACCACGGCAGCGAGGGCCTCTATGCGGTGTACGACCTGGGCGGCGGCACCTTCGACATCTCGCTGCTGCGATTGACCCAGGGCGTCTTCGAGGTCGTGGCCACCGGCGGTGATGCCGCCCTCGGCGGCGACGACATCGACCAGGTGGTGGCCGACTGGGCCCTCGACACCGCCGGCGTGGCCGCCGCCTCGCCACAGGACAAGCGCGCCGCGCTCGTGGCGGCGCGCACGGCCAAGGAGGCGCTTTCGACGGCCCCTTCGGCCACCTGGCGCGCCACGATCGCCGGCCGCGTGTTCGAGGTCGAGCTGACCCGCACGCAACTCGAAACTCTGGCCCGTCCGCTCGTCGAGCGCACGCTGCGCGAGGTGAGGCGCGTGCTGCGCGACGCCAAGGTCGCGCGCGAAGAGGTGCAGGGCGTCGTGATGGTGGGCGGCAGCACGCGCATGCCGCTGGTGCGCCATGCCGTCGGCGAGCTCTTCGGCCCAGGCTGGGCCGGCAAGGTGCTCACGAACGTCAACCCCGATGAGGTGGTGGCGGTCGGTGCCGCGATCCAGGCCAACGCGCTCGCAGGCAATGCCAAGGACGGCGAGTTGCTGCTCCTGGACGTCATCGCCCTCTCCCTCGGCCTCGAGACGATGGGCGGGCTCGTCGAACGCATCATCGAGCGCAACACCACCATCCCGGTGGCCAAGGCGCAGGACTTCACCACCTTCAAGGACGGCCAGACGGCCATGGCCATCCACGTGCTGCAGGGCGAGCGCGACCGGGTCGAGGACTGCCGCTCGCTGGCGCGGTTCGAGTTGCGCGGCATCCCGCCGATGGTTGCGGGGGCGGCGCGTATCCGCGTCACCTTCCAGGTCGATGCCGACGGCCTGCTCGGCGTCTCCGCGCGCGAGCTGACCTCGGGCGTCGAGGCTGCGGTGACCGTCAAGCCGAGTTACGGCTTGGCCGACGACGACATCGCACGCATGCTGCGCGAAGGATTCACCCACGCCGATGCCGACATGGCTGCGCGCAGCCTGCGCGAGGCGCAGGTCGAGGCCGAGCGCATGGTGCTGGCCACTCGCTCGGCCCTTGCCGTCGACGGTGCATTGCTCTCTCTGCCCGAGCGGGCCGAGATCGAAAGACTCGTCGCCGAGACCGAGCGCATTGCCGCAGGCACCGACGCGCATGCGGTGGAGGCCGCGGTGAAGGCGCTCGCCGAGGGCACGGAGGCCTTTGCTGCTGCGCGCATGAACCAAGGCATCCGCCAGGCTCTGGCCGGCAAGCGGCTGGAAGAGGTCTGAATGCCCGTCATCCGCATCCTGCCGCATTCGGAGTACTGCCCGCAGGGCGACGAGATCACCGCCGAGCGCGGGACCTCGATCTGCGAGGCCTTGCTCGAGAACGGCATCGCCATCGAGCACGCCTGCGAGATGAGTTGCGCCTGCACCACCTGCCATGTGGTGGTGAAGGAGGGCTTCGAGTCGCTCGGCGAGATGGACGAAGCCGAGGAAGACCTGCTCGACCGCGCCTGGGGCCTCACACCGACGTCGCGCCTGTCGTGCCAGGCCATCGTCAGCGACAAGGACGTGACCATCGAGATCCCCAAGTACTCGATCAACCACGCCAAGGAGCAGCATGGCTGAGGCCGTGCCCTGCAGGCGGGTGGGTCCGCAGGCAGCATGAACGTCCTCGGTTTCGAGTCCTCCTGCGACGAAACCGGCGTCGCGCTCGTGCGCGTTGAAACCGACCAGCCACCGCGTCTGCTGGCCGAGGCGCTGCACAGCCAGGCGGCGATGCACGAGGCCTATGGCGGCGTGGTGCCCGAACTGGCCTCGCGTGACCACATCCGGCGCGTGCTGCCACTGGCGCGCCAGGTGCTTGCTTCGGCGGCCTGCAGCCTCGGCGAAGTGGATCTGGTGGCCTACACGCGCGGTCCGGGTCTGGCCGGTGCGCTGCTCGTGGGCGCAGGCGTGGCCGTGGCGCTCGGCGCAGCGCTGGGCAAGCCCACGCTCGGCGTGCATCACCTGGAGGGGCACCTGCTCTCGCCGTTCCTTGGCGGCGAGGTGCCGCGGTTCCCGTTCATTGCGCTGCTCGTTTCCGGTGGCCACACTCAGCTGATGCGCGTGGACGGCGTCGGCCGCTACGCCCTGCTCGGCGAGACCATCGACGACGCCGCCGGCGAGGCCTTCGACAAGAGCGCCAAGCTCCTGGGCCTGGGCTACCCGGGCGGCCCGGCACTGGCCCGGCTGGCCGAGGAGGGCGACGAGCGGGCCTTCGCGCTGCCGCGCCCGCTGCTGCACAGCGGCGACCTCGACTTCTCCTTCGCCGGCTTGAAGACGGCGGTGGCGACGCAGTGGCGCAAGCTGGGGCCGGCGCCATCGCCGTCGGTGTGCGCGGACCTGGCGGCCAGCACGCAGGCGGCCATCGTCGAGGTACTCGTCGCCAAGACGCTGCGCTCGCTGAAGGACAGCGGCCTGAAGCGCGTCGTGGTTGCTGGCGGCGTGGGCGCCAACCGGCGGCTGCGCGAGGCGCTCACCGCCGGCGCGGCGCGCCTGGGCGTGCAGGTCTTCTATCCGCCGCTGGCGCTGTGCACCGACAACGGCGCCATGATCGCGCTGGCCGCCGCGATGCGCGTGCAGGCCGGCCTCGACCAGGGAACGCGTGTGGGCGCCTTCGACGTGCGCCCACGCTGGCCGCTGGGCGAGTTGGCTGCGGCCTGAAGCGCCGCCGCGTCACGCCCAGCCCGGGCCAGCTCGCCTGTGTGAAGCGCGTGGCTATAATGCCGGCCGCTCCCTCGGTGGTTCCTCCATCGCAGGCAGCAAAGCACGGCACCGGTCGGTTTCACTGGTGACCGCAAGTCCATCACCGGAAACCTTCGCGTGCGGCGCCGGCCTCGAGTCGGTTCGACAGCGCGGCAGGTTTTCCGCTTCCCACACAGGAAACGCACCCGCCATGCCGCTCACCACCGCCGCCAAGGCCGACATCGTCAAGGGCAACGCCCGCAGCACCGCCGACACCGGCAGTCCCGAAGTGCAGGTCGCGCTGCTCACCGCGCGCATCAACGAGCTCACGCCGCACTTCAAGCAGCACCTGAAGGACCACCACGGCCGCCGTGGGCTGCTCAAGCTCGTCAACCAGCGCAAGCGCCTGCTGTCCTACCTGAAGGACAAGGACGCCGAGCGCTATACCGCGCTGATCAACAAGCTCGGCCTGCGCAAGTAAGCCGGTCGCGCACCGCTCGGGCGGGGCTGCACACACAGGCCCGCCCGGACCCTTCAACCTCGCCAGGGCTGCACGCTGCCGTGTCATTCCAAGGGTGCCTCGTCGAACCGGGGCTTCG
>JAEUPE010000159.1 GCA_016790435.1 Rubrivivax sp.
GCCGAACAGCGTCAGCCGCTTCATGTGCAGCGCCTGCAGGTCGATCTCGGCCTTCAGCGTGTGGTCCACGTAGCCGACGGTGGCCAGCCGCGCCTCGAAGGCCATGGCGCGCACGCACTCGGCGAAGACGGTGCCGCCGACCGCGTTGACGACGAGGTCGGCGCCGTGCCCGCCCGTCGCCTCGAGCACCCGGGGCGCGAAGTCCGGTGCGCGCGTGGTGATGGCGACGTCGAGGCCCAGGGCCGCGAGGCGCGCGAGCTTCTCTGGCGAACCCGAGGTGCCGATGACCCGCGCCCCGAGCGCCTTGGCGGCCTGCAGCGACGACACGCCGACGCCAGACGACACGCCCGTCACCAGCACCCATTCGCCCACCTTCAGGCGGCCTTGCAGCACGAGCATGTCGTGCACGACGAGGAAGACGAGCGGCACCGCCGCCGCGGCCTCCATCGCCAGGCCCGCGGGCACCGGCAGCGCCTCGCGCGCATCCATCACAGCGTACTCCGAGAACGCGCCCGCGCAACGCCCCATCACACGCTGGCCCGTCTTCAGGTCGACGTTCAGCAGGCTCGCACCGGCGCCCAGCGCGACGATCTCGCCCGCGCCCTCCATGCCCGCCGGCTTGGCGGCGCTGCCCTTGACGAGGCCGCCGGGAATGAACTCGCCGCGGTTCAGGCCCGCCGCGTGCATCTTCACGAGCACCTGGCCGGGGCCTGGCTCCGGCTGGGGCGCGTCGCCCAGCTGCAGCACGGCCTGCGTGCCTTCGACGCGCACGGCATAGGATTTCATCTCATCGACCCTTGAATTCGGGTTGGCGTTTTTCCATGAAGGCGCGGCGGCCTTCGGCGTAATCCTCGCTCTCGAAGCAGCCGAGGATGAGCGCGCGGCAGCGGTCAGCGTCGAGTTCGGGCGAGGGCTTGAGGATCTCGCCGACGATGGCCTTGGCTGCGGCGATGGTGAGCGGTGCGTTCTGGCCGATGGCGCCGGTGTACTCGGCCAGCAGCGCCGGCAGGGCCTCCACGGCGCAGGTGCGCGTGACCAGGCCGAGGCGCTGCGCCTCGGCTGCGTCGATGCGGCGCGCGGTGAAGAAGAGGTCCTTCGCGGCACCGACGCCGATGAGGTCAACCAGGTTCTTCAGCGCCGAGTAGCGGTAGCCGAGACCCAGCCGGGCCGCGGGAATGGCGAACACCGAATCGCTGGCGGCGATGCGGATGTCGCAGCTGATGGCCACGTTGACGCCGCCGCCGATGCACCAGCCGCGGATGCAGGCGAGCGTGGGCTTGGGGAAGCGGTAGATGCCCATCAGCGCCTCTTCGGCCAGCGCCTCGTAGTGCTTCACCGCCTCCTTCGCGGCGCGCTGGTCCTCGAACTGCGAGATGTCGGCACCCGAGACGAAGGCCTTCTCGCCGGCACCGGAGAAGACGACCAGGCGCACGCGCTCGTCGTGCTCAGCCTGCGCCAGCAGCGGCGGCACGGCGCCCCACATGTCGACGCTGAGCGCGTTGTGGCGGGCGGGGTTGTTGAAGACGATGTGCAACGCGCGGCCTTCGAGGCGCACCAGCACGCGCTCGGTGGGCGAGACGTAGTCGCCCGTATCCGCTCGGATCGGGGCTGCGGTCATCAGAACACCCCCCGCGACTTCATCTGCGCGATGTCGGCCGGCGCCAGACCCAGCTCGGCAAGCACCTCCTCGGTGTGCTCGCCACGCTTGGGCGCGGCACGCACGAGCTTGCTCGGCGTGCGCTCCAGCGTCATCGGCTGGCCCACGTGGCGCTGCGGGCCCAGGCGCGCGCTCACCACGCCCTGCACCATGCCCAGGTGCTGCACCTGCGGCTCCTCGAAGACCTCGCTCATGTCGTTGATGTGGCCGCAGGCCACGCCGTCCTGGTTGAAGCGCTCGATCCAGTGGTCGCGGTCCTGGTGCGCGAGGCGCTCATTGATGGCCGCGTTGAGCGCGTCGCGGTTGACGCTGCGGCTCGCCTTGTCGTGGAAGCGCGGGTCGCCGATCCACTCTGGCGCGCCCAGCGTGCGGCAGAAGCGCTCCCAGATCTTGCTGCCGAAGACGGCGATGTTCATGTAGCCGTCGCGCGCCTTGTAGACGCCGGTGGGAATGCTTGTGGGGTGGAAGTTGCCGGCCTGCTGTGCGACCTCGCCGTCGACGAGCCAGCGCGCGGTCTGGAAATCCATCATGTAGACCATCGCCTCCAGCAGCGAGGTGTGCAGCCACTGGCCCTTGCCGGAACTCTCACGCTCGAGCAGCGCGACGAGGATGCCCTGCGCGGCGAAGATGCCGGCGCACAGGTCGGCGATCGGGATGCCCACGCGCACGGGCCCCTGGCCGGGCAGGCCGGTGACCGACATCAAGCCGCCCATGCCCTGTGCAATCTGGTCGAAGCCCGGGCGCTCGGCCAGCGGCCCCGTCTGGCCGAAGCCCGAGATGCTGGCGTAGACGAGCCTCGGGTGGTCCTTAGCGAGCGTCTCGTAGTCGATGCCGAGGCGGAACTTCACGTCCGGGCGGAAGTTCTCGACCACGACGTCGGCGGTGCCGATGAGCTTCTTCAACGCCGCGATGCCTTCGGGCTCCTTGAGGTTGAGCGTGACGCTGCGCTTGTTGCGGTGCGTGTACTGGTAGTCGCTGCCGTCCTGGCCGCCCAGCGTGTCGTCGCCGCGCATGTGCTCGGGCATCTGCACCTGGATGACGTCGGCGCCCCAGTCGGCGAGCTGCCGGCAGGCGGTGGGGCCGGCGCGCACCTGCGTCAGGTCGATGACGCGGAAGCGCGCCAGGGCGCTGGAGGCTGGGACATGCGGCATGGGCGGCACGGGCGGCGGGCCGGGCCCGCGTCGAGGTGATGGCGGTCGAGTGTCGGGGCCGGACACTTGAAGTGTCAACACTTCAGCCGCTATCGCAAACACTTAGCCCTCGGCGCGGGCCTGCGGCGCTAGCATGCGACGACCATGGCGACCCGCTCGAACGCCCGCAAACCGACCGTCCGTGCAGCCGTTCGGACAACTGCCCGGACACCCGCCCGGCCGGCGGCGCAGGCAGGTGCCGGCAAAGCGGCTGGCAAGGCTCCCGCCCGCGCCGCACCGGGCCGTGCAGCGCGCCCCGAGCTCGGCCTGGCGCACGGCATCTGCGAGCAGTTGCAGCAGCTCATCTACGGCGGCGAAGTGGCGCCCGGCGAGCGCTTGAACGAAGCCGCGCTCGCGGTGCGCATGGGCACCAGCCGCGGCCCCATCCGCGAGGCCATCCGCATGCTCACCGGCATCGGCCTCGTGGTGGCGGTGCCCAACCGCGGTGTCTTCGTGCGCCAGATCTCGGTGCGCGAGATGCTGGAGATCTACGAGCTGCGCGCCCTGCTCTTCGGCTTCGCTGCGCAGCAGGCTGCCGAGCACCTGAGCGAGGTCGACCGGGCAGAGTTCGAGCAGTTGCTCGCGGGCATGGATGCCGCCTGCGCCGCCGACGACGGCCAGCGCTACTACGTGCTCAACCTGCGCTTCCATGCGCTGCTGATGGCGCAGTGCCACAACCAGCGCGCACGGCAAGCCTACGAAGACCACGTGAAGGAGCTGCACCTGTACCGGCGCCGCTACTTCAACGCCACGATCAACATGCGCCGCTCCAACAGCGAGCATCGCCGCATCTGCGAGGCCATCACTAGCGGCGCGCAGGACCGCGCCAACAAGCTGGCGCAGGCGCATGTGCTGCAGGGGCGGCAACGCCTGCTCGCCACGCTCGACGTGCCGGCCGACGCGCCGGCCCAACCCCCGGCCCCGGCGCCGGTAAGGAGACTCGCATGAAGAGACGCACCCTGCTGCATTTCGCGCCCGCCCTGCTCGCCCTGCCGGCACTCTGTGCCCGCGGCCAGGCCGCGTTCCCGAGCAAGCCGATCCGCTACATCGTGCCCGTGGCCCCGGGCGGCGGCAGCGACTTCGTCGGCCGCACCGTCACCGAACGCTGGGGCCAGGTGCTGAAGCAGACCTTCGTCGTCGACAACCAGAGCGGCGGCGGCGGCACCATCGCCTGCCAGGCGACGGCGCGCGCCGCGCCCGATGGCTACACGTTGATGCAAGGCTATGTCGCCACGCACGGCACCAGCCCGGCCACGCGCAAGCTGCCCTACGACGCGGTCAAGGACTTCACGCCCGTGGGCATGATCGGCGGCACGCCCAACGTGCTGGTGGTGAACGCCTCGGTGCCGGCGAGCAACCTGAAGGAGTTCGTTGCCTACCTGCGCGCCAACCCGGGCCGCCTCAGCTACGGCTCGGCCGGGCCGGGCTCTCTCACGCACCTGACCATGGAGCTGTTCAAGCAGCAGATCAACTCGTTCATGGTGCACATCCCCTACCGCGGCATCGCGCCGGCCTTCACCGACCTCATCGGCGGCCAGACGCAGGCGATGTTCCCGGGGCTGGCCGCGGCCGTGCCGCACATCCGCTCCGGCCGCGTGCGCCCGCTCGCCGTGACGGGCCTGGCCCGCCACGCGCTCTTCAAGGACCTGCCCACGCTCGACGAATCGGGCTACAAGGGCTTCGACGCGCAGCAGTGGTACGGCGTCGTCGGCCCGGCCGGCCTGCCGGAGGCGGTGGTGAGGACGCTCAACGAGACCCTCGGCGCGGCACTGAGCCAGCCCGACCTGCGCGAGAAGCTCGCCATCGAAGCACTGGAACCCAACCCGATGAGCGCGGCGAAGTTCGGCGAGTTCCTCCGCGCCGACATCGAACGTTGGACGCAGCTGGCCCGGGCCCGCAACATCCAGCTCGACAACTGACCCCACCGACGCTCGCTGCACCCACACCGCTCCGACGCCGCTCCGACGCCGCAAGAGAAGACCACCCACCACCATGGCCCGCAACACCCAGGTCGCCGCCGACCACCACGCCCCGCCGATCACGCAGATCCTCGCCCGCTTCGTGGCGACGCACCCCTCGCGCGGCTGGAGCGACGCCGTCGAGCACGAAGCGCACCGCACCTTCCTCAACTGGGCCGGTTGCGCCGCCGGCGCCGCCACCCACGAGGCCATGCAGGCCGCACTCGCGGCCGTGCAGATGCTGCAGCCAGCGCCACAGGCCACCATCCTCGGCCGCGCCGAGCGCGTCGACATGGCCGGCGCGGCGCTGCTCAACGGCATCAGCTCGCACACCTTCGACTTCGACGACACCCACCTCAAGACCATCATCCACCCGGCCGGACCGGTGGCCTCGGCGGCGCTGGCGCTGGCCGAGCACGTGGGCGCGAGCGGCCGCGCGCTCATCGACGCGCTGGTCCTGGGCATCGACGTCTCGTGCCGCATGGGCAACCTGATGTACCCCGAGCACTACGACCGCGGCTGGCACATCACCGGCTCCACCGGCACGCTCGGCGCCGCCGCCGCCTGCGCGCGCCTGCTCGGCCTGGACGAGCAGCGCACGGCCATGGCGCTCGGCATCGCCGCCTCGCAGCCGGTGGGCCTGCGCGAGCAGTTCGGCACCATGACCAAGCCCTTCCACCCCGGCGGCGCGGCGCGCGCCGGGCTGCTCTCGGCGCTGCTGGCCAAGCAGGGCTTCACGGCCAGCCCGCGCGCGCTCGAGGCCCCGCGCGGCTACGCGCAGGTGGTGTCGACCAAGTGCGCCTGGAACGAGGCCACCGACGAGCTCGGCGAGCGCTTCGAGATTTCGTTCAACACCTACAAGCCGTTCGCCTGCGGCATCGTCATCCACCCCAGCATCGACGCCTGCGTGCAGCTGCGCGAGCGCGGCGTCAAGCCCGACGAGGTCGAGCGAATCGAGCTGAAGGTGCACTCCCTGGTGCTCGAGCTCACCGGCAAGAAGGAGCCGGCCGACGGCCTGCAGGGCAAGTTCAGCGTCTACCACGGCTGCGCCGCCGGCCTGATCTTCGGCCGGGCCGGCGAACCCGAATACGCTGACGACATCGTCACCCGTGCCGACGTCGTGGCACTGCGCCGCAAAGTGGTGGCCACCGTCGACGACGCCATCGACGAGGCCGCGGCCGACGTGACGGCCGTCCTTCGCGACGGCCGGCGCATCCACGTCTTCGTCGAGCACGCGATCGGCTCGATGCAGAAGCCGATGAGCGACGCAGCGCTGGAGGCCAAGTTCGCCGGGCAGGCCGAACCCGTGCTGGGCGCCGCGCGCACGGCCGCGCTCATCGCCGGCTGCCGACGCGTCGGCGCCATGCCCGACGTGCGAGAGCTGGCGACGCTGGCACGGCCCTGAGCGCCGCCGGCGCCTCCGAGGCGCCTGGCGCGGCGCGCCACGCTGCGGTCGACAGCCTCGAGTCGACGCCCTTGATCGATATCAAGGGCCCTCGCGCAGGCGACTTCTAGGATAGGTGCATTGGTCATGCACCTTATGTCGCCGTTCCCAGGCGCATCCCGTTGCCATGAAGCTCACCACCTTCACCGACTACAGCCTGCGCGTGCTGATCTTCCTCGCCACGCAGCCGGGGCGGCGCGCGACGATCGCCGAGATCGCGACCGCCTTCGACGTGAAAGAGAACCACCTGACCAAGGTGGTGCACTTCCTCGGCCAGGTCGGCCTGCTCACCAACGTGCGCGGCAAGGGCGGCGGGCTGGACCTCGCGCGCGCGCCGAAGGACATCGTCATCGGCGCCGTCGTGCGCGCGACCGAAGGCTCGGCGGTGCCAGCCGAGTGTTTCGGCGAGAACCCCGGCCATTGCTGCATCGCGCCCGTGTGCCACCTGCGTGGCGTGATGCAGGAGGCGATCGACGCGTTCTACGCCGTGCTCGACGCCTGCACGCTCGAAGACCTCGCGCACAACCGGCGCGCGCTCGCCAAGGCGATCTTCATCGACCGGCCGGCGCGCGGCGTGGCCGTGTCGAAGCCGGCCGCCCGTGTCGGCCGAGCCGCCAACTGAGCGGCTGACGCAGACACCGCATCGTGGACAGAGGCATGGCGACCGTGACCTTCCATCGCATCGAGGAGCCGCCGCGCCCCGCCGGCCCCGGTCGCGGCTTCGCCCTCTGGCAGCTGGGCTTCCGGCCCTTCTACCTGCTGGCCAGTGCCTTTGCGGCCTTGTCGATCGGGTTGTGGGCGCTGCAGTTCGCCGGCCTGCTGCCGCACGCCTACCTGCAAGGCCCGCTTTGGCATGCGCACGAGATGCTGTTCGGCTTCGCGCTCGCGGTCATCGTCGGCTTCCTGTTCACGGCCGGGCGCAACTGGACGAACCGGCCGACGCCTACTGGCGCGGCGCTCGCCGCGCTGGCCGCGTTGTGGCTGGCCGGGCGCGTCCTCGTGCTGACGCCGTACCCGCTCGCCGCCGCCTTGGCGAGCACGGCCTTCCCGCTCGCCGCGGCGGTGGCGCTGGCCATCCCGTTCATCGCCGCGCGCAGCCGTCGCAACTACTTCTTCATCGGCCTGCTCGCGCTCATGGCGGTGGCCGATGCGCTGTTCCACTTGTCGATGGCCGGCCTGGTCGCATTGCCTGGATGGGTCGGCTTGCGCGTTGGCCTGGACGTGGTGCTCTTCATCATGGCGGTGATGGCCGGCCGCGTGATCCCGATGTTCACCAACAACGGCGTCGCCGGCGCCGCGGCACGGCGCCATGCGGGCCTCGAGCGGGCGGTGCTCGCGTCGACGCTGGCCCTGCTCGTGCTCGACCTGCTGCCGCTGCCAGCCGCGGCGGCCCCGGCCGTGGCCGCATTCCTCGCAGCCTGCGCCGCGCTGCACCTCGCGCGCTGGCTGCTGTGGCAGCCGTGGACCACGCGGCGCACGCCGATCGTGTGGGTGCTGCATGTCGCGTACTTCTGGATCGTCGTGCACCTGGCACTGCGCGCCGGCGCGGCGGTGGGCTGGTCGACACCTTCGGCGGCCTCGCATGCGCTCACCGTCGGCGCCATCGGCGGCCTCATCATCGGCATGATGACGCGCACGGCGCGGGGCCACACCGGCCGCCCGCTGCGCGCCGGCCGCAGCGAGGTCGCGAGCTACGCGCTCGTCGCGCTGGCCGCCCTCGTGCGCACCTTCGTGCCGCTCGTCGCGCCTGGCCTCACGATGGCCGCGGTGGGCGTGTCGGCGGCAATGTGGTCGGCCGCCTTCGGCCTCTATGCCGTGACGTACTGGCCGGTGCTCACGCGGCCGCGCCTGGACGGCCAACCCCGCTGAAATTCACGCGGGCCTGGGCCGTTTCCCGGCAGGCGACGGGCCGCGCTTGAGGCGCATCAAGGTACCGAGGGCGGCCAGAAGATACGCTTCACATGCACCTTCTGGTTCTGCCGCAGCCGCTTGGCGCATGCCCCTGCCGCCGCCACCGCCTTCCACCTCGATTTCCCATCTGCTTCGCTCGCCGTCTCCCATGACCGTCGTCTCCGCTCCTGCCGCCAGCCGCCCCGCGCCGGGCGAGGTGCTAGCCCAGCCGATCCGCTTCGTCTCGATGTACGAGAAGCAGGCAAAGATCTACCCGCGCTCGGTCAAGGGCCGGTATGCCAACCTGCGCTGGCTCATCGTGTGGTTGACGCAGGCGGTGTTCTTCGGCCTGCCGTGGCTGCACTGGAACGGACGCCAGGCCGTCTTCTTCGACCTCGACGCGCCGCGCTTCCATGTCTTCGGGCTCGTGCTGCAGCCGCAGGACCTCATCTTCCTCGCCGTGCTGATGGTCATCGGGGCGCTCGCGCTCTTCTTCTTCACGGCGTTGGCCGGGCGGCTGTGGTGCGGCTACGCCTGCCCGCAGACCGTGTACAGCGAGATCTATCAGTGGATCGAGCTCAAGGCCGAAGGCGACCGGCAGGCGCGCATGCGCCTCGACGCGCAGCCCTGGACGGCGGCCAAGGTCCGCCGCAAGGCGGCGAAGCACGCGCTGTGGCTCGCCGTGGCGCTGGCCGCCGGGTTCACGTTCGTCGGCTACTTCATTCCGATCCGCGACCTGCCGGCGCAGCTCGTTCAGGCCGGGCTCGCGTCGTGGCCGGCCTTCTGGTTGCTCTTCTACGGCGGCGTGCTCTACGGCCACGCCGGCTTCATGCGCGAGCAGATCTGCAAGTACATGTGCCCCTACGCGCGCATCCAGAGCACGCTGATCGACGGCGACTCGCTCGTCATCGCCTACGACAGCGCGCGCGGCGACCCGCGGGGCTCGCGGCCGCGCCGCAC
>JAEUPE010000160.1 GCA_016790435.1 Rubrivivax sp.
TCGTCGTCGAACAGCTCGATGCGGATGGCGAGCTCGCTGTGCTCGGAGGGGAAGACGTCGATCGTGTCGCCGCGCACGCGGAAGCTGCCGCGGCCGAACTCGATCTCGTTGCGCTTGTATTGCATGCGGATGAGCTGCGCGATCACGTCGCGCTGGCTCATCTTGTCGCCCACGCGCAGCGTCATCACCATGCGGTGGTAGTCGCTCGGATTGCCGATGCCGTAGATGGCGCTGACGGTGGCCACGATGACGACGTCGCGCCGCTCGAGCAGGCTCTTCGTGCACGACAGGCGCATCTGCTCGATGTGCTCGTTGATCGAGCTGTCCTTCTCGATGTAGAGGTCGCGCTGCGGGACGTAGGCCTCGGGCTGGTAGTAGTCGTAGTAACTGACGAAGTATTCGACGGCGTTCTTGGGGAAGAACTCGCGGAACTCGCTGTACAGCTGCGCCGCGAGCGTCTTGTTGGGCGCGAAGACGATGGCCGGGCGGCCCATGCGCGCGATGACGTGCGCCATCGTGTACGTCTTGCCCGAGCCGGTCACGCCAAGCAACGTCTGGTAGGCCAGGCCGTCCCGAATGCCCTCCACGAGGGCGGCGATCGCCTCGGGCTGGTCGCCCGCCGGCGCATACGGCTGGAAGAGCTCGAACGGCGAGTCCGGAAAGCGCACGAACTCTCCCGCCGGCTGCGTGTTGTCGACGCCGGGCACGACGGCGGGCACGGTTGCCTCGGCCTGCAACGCTGCTGCGGCTTCGGGCTTCATTGGGGAGAGGGGGTGCAAAACATAGAATCGACAAGCGTAGCGCAACGCTGCGATTGACGTCGACCCAACCCACGCCCCACCATGTCCTCCACCCTCTTCCAGAACGTCACGCTGGCGCCACGCGACCCGATCCTCGGGCTGAATGAACAGTTCGCGGCCGACCCGCGGCAGGACAAGGTCAACCTCGGCGTCGGCGTTTACTTCGACGAGAAAGGTCGCCTGCCCGTGCTGGCCTGCGTCGCCGAGGCGGAACGCGCGCTGCTGGGTGCGGGCAAGCCCAAGGGCTACCTGCCGATCGACGGCATTGCCGCGTACGACCGTGCGGTGCAGGGGCTGGTCTTCGGATTGGACAGTGCGGCGCTGAAGGCAGGTCGCGTGGCCACGGTGCAGGCGTTGGGCGGCACCGGGGGCCTCAAGCTCGGCGCTGACTTCCTGGCGCGGCTGAATCCCTCGGCCACAGTGCTGATCAGCGACCCGAGCTGGGAGAACCATCGCGCCCTCTTCACGCAGGCGGGCTTCGAGGTCGCGACCTACCCCTACTACGACGCTGCGACGCGCGGCGTGCGCTTCGAGGCCATGCTCACGGCCCTGCGCGCCGCACGGGCAGGCACAGTCGTCGTGCTGCACGCCTGCTGCCACAACCCCACCGGCTGCGACCTGACGCCCGCGCAGTGGACCGAGGTGATCGAAGCCTGCCGTGCCGCCGGCCTGGTGCCTTTCCTCGACCTCGCCTACCAGGGGTTCGGCGATGGCATCGCCGAGGATGGAGCGGTCGTGCAGCGCTTCGTGGAAGCCGGCCGCCCTTTCCTGATCTCCACCTCCTTCAGCAAGAGCTTCTCGCTGTATGGCGAGCGCGTCGGCGCTCTCAGCGTCGTTTGCGACGACGGCGACGAGGCGGCGCGCGTGCTGTCGCAGTTGAAGATCGTGATCCGCACCAACTACTCCAACCCACCGACCTTTGGTGCGCAGGTGGTGGCCACGGTGCTGACGACGCCTGCGCTGCGCCAGTTGTGGGAACAGGAACTGGCGAGCATGCGCGAGCGCATCCGCGCCATGCGCCAGGCCCTTGTGGCGGGGCTGCGGGGCGCCGGCATCGCTGCCGATGGCGGACAACTGGACTACATCACGCGCCAGAAAGGCATGTTCAGCTACTCGGGGCTCTCCGCCCCGCAGATGCAGCGCCTGCGCGACGAGTTCGGCGTCTATGGCGTCGATTCGGGGCGCATCTGCGTCGCCGCCCTCAATCAGGGCAACCTGCCGAAGGTCGTTTCGGCGCTCGCCCGCGTCATGTGACTCGCACCAACCCCGGGCGAACACGCCCAAGGTGTCGCGGCCGCGACAGGGCCTGGACTGCACGTCGGCATCGCGGCACGCCCGGATCGGCCCGATGGGCGAGACTTGCCATGCGAGATCCCGTGTTTTCGCGGGTTCCGGCCGATGCACCAGGCGGCAAGATGCACGTGAACGAATCTAGGGCGCGCACCCTGCATTGATGCTGCACCGCAGCAAAAAGCACGTTACAGTGCATGCAGGCGCGCCCAGGGGTCCCGCCTCCGAAGTCGGCAGCGACCCTCGGCCACCTGTTGGAGACCTTCGATGCTGTACCAGTTGTACGAAACCCAGCGCGCCATGATGGCGCCCTTCGCTGAGTTCGCCAGCGCCTCGTCGAAGCTGTACAGCCATCCGCTGTCGCCGTTCGCGCACGTGCCCATGTCGCAGCGGTTCTCCGCCGGCTTCGACCTGCTGCACCGGCTGGCCAAGGAATACGAGAAACCCGCCTTCGGCATCACCGCCGCCACGGTGGGCAAGGTGGAAGTGGCCGTGCAGGAGCAGGTGGCGCTCGAGAAGCCCTTCTGCCGGCTGCTGCGCTTCAAGCGCTTCACCGACAACCCGCAGGCGCTGGACCAGATGAAGTCGCAGCCGACGGTGCTCGTGGTGGCGCCGCTGTCGGGTCACCACAGCACGCTGCTGCGCGACACGGTGAAGAGCCTGCTGCACGACCACAAGGTGTTCATCACCGACTGGACCGACGCGCGCATGGTGCCCGTGGACAAGGGTCCGTTCCACCTCGACGACTACGTGGCCTATGTGCAGGAGTTCATCCGCCACATCGGGCCGAACGTGCACGTGATCTCGGTGTGCCAGCCTACGGTGCCGGTGCTGGCCGCCGTGTCGCTGCTGGCCAGCGCGGGCGAGTTCACGCCGCGCACGCTGACGATGATGGGCGGGCCGATCGACGCCCGCAAGAGCCCCACCGCCGTCAACAACCTGGCGATGAACAAGAGCCATAGCTGGTTCGAGACGAACGTCATCTTCCGTGTGCCGCAGAACTACCCGGGCGCCGGCCGCCGCGTCTACCCCGGCTTCCTGCAGCACAGCGGGTTCGTGGCCATGAACCCGGACCGGCACGTCTCGAGCCACTACGACTACTTCCGCGACCTCATTCGAGGCGACGACGACAACGCCGAGTCGCATCGGCAGTTCTACGACGAGTACAACGCCGTGCTCGACATGCCGGCCGAGTACTACCTCGACACCATCAAAACGGTCTTCCAGGACTTCGCGCTCGTCAACGGCACATGGCAGGTGCACGGCACGCTGGTGCGGCCGCAGGACATCACCACCAGCGCGCTGCTCACCATCGAAGGTGAGCTCGACGACATCTCCGGTGCCGGCCAGACGCAGGCGGCGCACGGCCTGTGCAAGGGTGTGCCCGCCGACCGTCGGTTCCACCTCGATGTTCAGGGCGCGGGCCACTACGGCATCTTCTCCGGTCGCCGCTGGCGGGAGAAGGTCTACCCCGAGGTGCGCTCCTTCATCGCCGGGCACGACGAGGTCGCGGCCGCCAAGCCACGCGCGAAGGCCCTGTCGCTCGTGGGTCGCCGCGGGCGCGGCTGACCGGCCCGCAGCCCGGCCGCACCCCACTCGCATCGCGTCGCGCCCGGGTTCGGGCCGCCACCGCCGGCGCCGGATAATCGGCGCGTGACGGTCAGCAGCGCGCCTTCCGGCCAGCCCGCCAGTGATGCGGCTCTGGCGCAGCGCATCGACGCGGTGCTGCCGCAGACGCAGTGCACGCGCTGCGGCTACCCCGATTGCCGCGCCTATGCCGACGCGATGGCCGCGGGCGAGGCCGATATCAACCGCTGCCCTCCCGGCGGTGCCGAAGGCATCGTCCGCCTTGCGGCCATCACAGGCCGCAAGGTGACGCCCCTGGACTCGGAACGTGGCCGGGAAGGCCCGCGCGCGCTCGCGGTCATCGACGAGGACTGGTGCATCGGCTGCACGCTTTGCATCAAGGCCTGCCCAGTGGACTGCATCGTCGGCGCCTCCAAACTCATGCACACGGTGATCGAGCCGCTGTGCACGGGTTGCGAACTGTGCGTGCCGGTGTGCCCGGTGGACTGCATCGCGATGGTTCCAGTCACCGGCGAGCGAACTGGCTGGGCTGCGTGGGGCATGCGCGAGGCCGAGGGGGCCCGCGAGCGCTATGCTTTCCACCAGATGCGCGTCGCACGCGAGCGCCGAGAGAACGACGAGCGGCTGGCGAGCAAGGCGGCGCAGAAGCTCGCCGACCTCGAAGCGGCGAGTACCCTCACCGACGCAGGGGTCCTGGCGCGCAAGCGCGCTGTCATCGAGGCCGCCATGCAAAGGGCGCGCACGCGGCGCGAGCCAGCCGCGGTGCCCGGCGAGACAGCCGCAGACAGCACTGCCGTCACGGCGGCCCCGAGCGCCCCTTCCGGCGACAACCGATGAAGCCCGAAGCCATCGAACCCTTCTTCGCCACGTTGGCTGCGGCGAACCCGCACCCGCAGACCGAACTCGAGTTCACCAACGTCTTCGAGTTGCTTGCCGCAGTGCTGCTGTCGGCCCAGGCCACGGACACCGGCGTCAACAAGGCGACACGCGGCCTCTTCGCACGCGCCTGGACTCCGCAGCGCGTGCTGGCGCTGGGCCTCGACGAGCTCACCGAGGCCATCCGCACCATCGGCCTCTACCGCACCAAGGCACGCAATCTGAACGAGACCTGCCGCATCCTCGTCCAGGAGCATGGTGGCGTCGTGCCACGCACGCGCGAGGCCCTCGAGCGGCTCCCCGGGGTCGGGCGCAAGACGGCCAACGTCGTGCTGAACGTGGCCTTCGGGGAGCCGACGATGGCGGTGGACACGCACATCTTCCGCGTCGCCAACCGCACGGGGCTGGCACCGGGCAAGGACCCGCTCGCCGTGGAGCAAGGATTGCTGCAGCGCGTGCCGGCCGCCTACCGGCAGGACGCCCACCACTGGCTCATCCTGCACGGCCGCTACGTCTGCCTGGCACGCACGCCGCGCTGCGACGCGTGCAGCGTGCAACGTTTCTGCGACGAGGGGGCTTCTAGAATCCGCGGCGCGGAGGCGAACTGATATGGGACCCCCAAGCTCACTGTGTTCGCTGGCCCCTGCGGGGGCTCATGAAACCCTTCGGGTTGCGGGGCGGTATTGAGATGGCCAAGTTCGAAGACCTCGCGGAACGGGTCGACCGCCTCGTGCTCCGGCACCAGGAACTGAAGCGCACGAGCGCTCTCATCTCGCAGCAACTGGTGACAGTCACCAACGAACGCGACAGCCTGCGTTCGCGCCTTGCCGCCGCGCGTGCGCGCATCGATGCGTTGCTGGCTCGCCTGCCCGGCGAGACGGCCGGCAACACGAGCGACGGCCCGACGCGATGAAGCAGGTCGAAGTCAGCATCCTCGGGCAGGCCTACACGCTCGGATGCCCCGAGGGTGGCGAGGAACTGCTGTCCCGCGCCGTGGCCAGCGTCGACCGCGAAATGACGAGCATCCGCGACGGTGGCAAGGTGAAGGCACGCGAACGCATTGCCGTGCTCGCCGCGCTCAACCTCGCCTACCAGATCGCCGAGCAAGGCCTCGGCGCCGGAGCGGCCAAGGGCGCCGCCACGGGCCCGGTCGATGTCGACGAGTTGCTGCGCCGCGTGGATGCGGCGCTTGCCGACGACGGCCAGCTGCTCTGACGTTGTGGGCCTTCCGCGCGACAGGCGCTTCGTGCCATTGCCGTGACTTCCGTCGGTGCGGCGTGACCGACATGGAGGCATAGAATGGATTTGTCCGTCGTGCTGCGTGGGCTTCATGTTTCTTCGAACCGATGCTCATTGAGCAAGGGCTTGGAACATTGCCAGGCAGGTGTGATCGTCTCGCGTCAGATGAACCCGAAGCCTGGTTGACCTCGCCCACCTGAACTTCCGCTGAGGGTTCGGGACTCCGGGTCCATGTGGCGCGGCGGACACCTTCTACCTGCCCCACGCACGACGCGCACATCGATCACGCTTCGACGCGCGCACCCCCGCAGCCTCCGGCCGATCGTCACGCGCCATGCCGAACCACTGGCTCATGAAGAGCGAGCCCGACGAGGTCTCGATCGACGATCTCGCAGTGGCGCCGGGGCAGACGCTGCCCTGGACCGGCGTGCGCAACTACCAGGCGCGCAACTTCATGCGCGACGAGATGCACCCTGGTGACGGCGTGCTCTTCTACCACTCGTCGTGCCCGCAGCCCGGTGTGGCGGGCATCGCGCGCATCGCCGGCGGCACCTCGCCCGACGAGACGCAGTTCGACGCCGGCAGCGCCTACCATGATCCGAAAAGCACGCGCGCAGCGCCGCGTTGGCTGCAGATCGACGTGCAGCTCGAACGCAAGACGCGCCTGCTCTCGCTCGCCGAGATGCGCGCGGCACCTGAGCTTGCCGGCATGCGCGTCTTGCAGCGCGGCAACCGCCTTTCCATCACACCGGTCACCGCTGAAGAGTGGGCCGCGGTGCTGAAGCGGCTGGGCGGCTGAGCGCGCGTGATCGAACTCGGTCCCCTGTTCGTCGCGGAGTTGCTGCTGCTCGGCGCCGTGGTCGGCTTCATGGCCGGGCTGCTGGGCATCGGCGGCGGCATGATGATGGTGCCGGTGATGACGCTGCTGCTCATGCAGCGCGGCGTCGAGTCCGGCCTGGCGGTGAAGATGGCCATCGCCACGTCCGGCGCCTCGATCCTCTTCACGTCGGTATCGAGCCTGATCGCGCACCACCGCCACGGGGCCGTGCGCTGGCCGCTGGTGGCAGCGTTCGCGCCCGGCATCGCGCTCGGCGGCATCGCGGCCGGCGCCGGGGTGCTCGCCCTCGTGCGCGGCCAATGGCTGGCGCTGGCCTTCGCCGGATTCAATGCGGTCATGGCATGGCGCATGTGGAGCGGCGGCGCTCCCAAGGCCGAGCGCCGGCTGCCGGGCGCTGCGGGCATGGTCGGCGTCGGCGCCGGCATCGGGTTCATCTCCGCGCTCGTGGGCGCAGGCGGCGCCTTTCTGTCGGTGCCGTTCATGACCCGTTGTTCGGTGCCGATGCGCGAAGCCGTGGGCACGAGCGCCGCTCTCGGGTTTCCCATCGCGCTGGCCAGCAGCATCGGCTACGTCGTGGGTGGATGGTCGCTGCCGACCGCGCTCCCCGGCGCCGTTGGCTACCTCTATGTGCCCGCCATCCTGATCGTCGCCACGGCCAGCGTGCTGATGGCGCCGATCGGTGCACGCACCGCACACCGCATCGCCGTCGCTCGCCTGCGACGCGCCTTCGGCGTCATGCTCGGCGGCCTGGCTGTTTACATGGCCTGGCAGGCATTCAAGGGCTAGCCGATCAGCCCAGCCGAAGCTTCGAGGTCAGGCAGGCTCGAAGCGGATGGCCGCCAACGCGACATGGTTGCCGCCGCGGCGTTGGGCTTCGCGCAGCGCATCCGAGCAGGCCTGCACCAGCTCGGCCTGCGTGTGCGCGGTGTGCGGAAAGCTGGCCACCCCCATGGCGACCGTGAACCGCAATTCGTGCCCCTCGTGCACGACGATCTCCGTCGCGCAGCGCCGGCGCAGCCCCTCCATGCGCGAGTGAGCCGTGGCAAGCCCGACGCCCGAGAGCAACACGGCGAAGCGCCGCTCATCGAGGCGACAGGCCGCGTCCATCGCGCGCGTTCCGCCGCGCAGCAGTCGCCCCAGCGCGGCCTGCACCGCCTGGGAGGCGCTTGCCCCGCGCACGCCAGGCACGACGGTTGCGTCATCTGCCTCGTTCGGCGCGTCGCCCGCCGCCTGTTCGTCGATCTCGACGAAGACGATGGAGAACTCCCGGTGCTCGCGACCGGATAGGTCGACTTCCCGGCGCAACTGGTCCTCGAAGTGCGCCCGGGCGTAGAGACCGGACGCAGGGTCGCGCATGGCCTGGTCGGCCAGTTCGCGGCGCAGCGATTCGTTGGCCGACTGCAACTGTTCGATCTGCGTCAGGGCGGCACGAGCCTGTGTCTCCTGCTGCCTTCGCCCAGCCAAGTCGGTCCAGACGCTGATCAGCCAGCGCGATCCGCCGGATTGGGCGCCATCGGCGATGCGGCACATCGCCAGGTCACGGGTCCGGCCGTTGAAGTTGACCCGATGCTCCGCCGCCAATGCATCGCGCTGCGCGAGTGCCGTCTGGTCGGCGGCGCGCAGTGCCGCGTGCGTGGCGGCGTCGAAGAGGTCGCCATCAGTGCGCCCGATCACCTCGGCAGCGTCGCGCCCGAGCCACGACAGAAGCACCTCGTTGGCATGGAGGTAACACCCGCTGGCTGCATCCTTCACGGCCACCCCTTGGCCGGCCGCCGACAGCAAAGCTCCCCAGGCTGCCCATGCGGGCTCGCCCCTGGGGGCGGGCATCGGCGAAACCGTGGAAGGAACGGACTCCAAGGAGATGCTCATCGAGAGGTGGCGGTAGGGGTCGCTGGATCGAAACAATCGGCCAGACCGGCCCAGGATCGCATCTTGGTGCGGCAATGCCGGTGTCGCAAGGGTGATCGACACCTCTGTCCCTATCTTGAGCCCCGGCTGTGGTTTGTGCCAGCGGCCCGGCCGGGGTTCCCGCAGGCCTTGAGCCTCCGATCCACCCCTATAATGTTGGGCTTGGCCTTTTGGGCCTGCCGCTGGCCCACCAGCTCCAACACCCTCCAACAGATGACCACCATTCGCGTCAAAGAGAACGAGCCGTTCGACGTCGCCCTCCGCCGCTTCAAGCGCACGATCGAGAAGATCGGCCTGCTGACCGAGTTGCGCGCCCGCGAGTTCTACGAGAAGCCCACCGCCGAGCGCAAGCGGAAGAAGGCAGCCGCCGTCAAACGCCACTTCAAGCGCGTGCGCAGCATGCAGCTGCCGAAGAAGCTCTACTGAACCAGGCGGGGCCAAGCCGCCTCAACTCCGAGCCCGCGCGGCGCGCCGCGGCGGGCTTTGTCATTTCCAGCCCCGGCACCTGATTCCTTGCCAGGGGCGCCTGCCCCGGAGACCCACGATGAGTCTGAAGGATCGCGTCACCGAGGACATGAAGGCAGCCATGCGCGCCAAGGATGCGGCACGGCTGTCCTGCATCCGTATGCTGCTGGCGGCCATGAAGCAGAAGGAGGTCGACGAGCGCATCGTGCTCGACGACGCCGCCGTGGTGGCCATCGTCGACAAGCTCGTCAAGCAGCGGCGCGACTCGATCGCGGCTTTCCAGCAGGCCGGCCGCACGGACCTGGTCGACAAGGAGACTGCCGAGGTCGCCGTGCTGCAGGGCTACCTGCCCGAACGCCTGGGCGCCGACGAACTGGCTGCGGCCGTGGCCGCGCTCGTTGGCGAACTCGGTGCCAGCGGCCCGGGCGACATGGGCAAGGTCATGGGCGCGGCCAAGGCGCGATTTGCCGGCAAGGCCGACATGAGCCAGCTGAGTGCAGCCGTCAAGAATGCGCTTTCCACCCCGGCGAAAGGATGATGGCGATGAGCGACGTGCTTCCCCTGCGCGCCGTGGCACCAGATGTGTGCGTGGCGCCACAGCTCACCCCCGACGCCATGGCCGAAGCCGCGCGCCAGGGCTTCCGCAGTGTCGTCAACAACCGCCCCGACTTCGAGCATGGGCCGGACCAGCCCACCAGCGCGGCCATCGAGGCCGCTGCCCGCGCCGCGGGCCTGGAGTACCGATTCCTGCCGGTGGATGGCGGCTACCAGTCGCCGGAGCAGATCGCCGCCTTCGCCAAGCTCCTGCAGGAACTGCCGCGGCCCATGCTGGCTTTCTGCCGCTCGGGCGCACGCTCCACACGCCTCTTCATGGCCGCACAGGCGCTGTAGGGCCGAGGCGCACGGCTTCGTCGTGCACTTGCGGCGCGCTACGCGGCCGCCGGGATCACCGCAAGAGCACCCAGGTCACCTCGAACCAGTTGTCGGCCCGGTGAACCACCTCCACGTTGCTGCGCATCGCCCAGGGGATCACCTGGCGGTGCAGCGGCAGCGTGTGGTACTGCTCCTTCCACTCGCGCAGCGCCGCCTTGATGAGTTCCTCGCGCTTTGCCGGGTCGGCCTCGACGCTCGAAGCTGCCGCAAGCTGGTCGAAGCGGTCGTTCCTTGACCGGCCGTAGTTGTACAGCCCCTCGCCCTTGGGGCCCTGGTTGCGCATCAGCGGTGTGAGTGTCGTCTCGGCGTCCGTCACGGCGCCGCCCCAGCCGAGCAGGTACATGCTCGTGTCCCACTTCTCCATCTTCGGGAAGTAGGTGGTGCGGGGAATGGCGTTGACACGCACCTTCACCTTCAACTGTGCCCACATGCCCGCCAGCGCGATGCAGATCTCCTCGTCGTTGACGTAGCGGTTGTTCGGGCAGTCCAGCGTCACCTCGAAGCCGTCACGGAAGCCGGCCTCGGCCATGAGCCTGCGCGCGAGAGCCAGGTCGAAAGGCGCGCGGCGCTCGATGTCGGGGTCGTTGAAGGCGGCCAGCGGCGAAGGCGTGCTGCCTCCGGTCGGAATGGCGAGGCCGCTCATCAGCTTGCCGCGCAGGCTTTCGATGTCGATGGCATGGAAGAGCGCCTGACGTACGCGCAGGTCCTTGAAGGGGTTGCGGTCCTTGACGCTGCCGTGCAGAAGCTCGTCCCGGTGTTGGTCCATGCCGATGAAGATGATGCGGTTCTCGGGCCCCTCGACGACCTTCACGCCCGCGGTGCGGCGCAGGCGCGCCACGTCGCGCGGCGCCGGGTCGAGCACGAAGTCGATCTCGCCCGAGACCAGCGCCGCCAGGCGCGTGGCGTCGTTGGCAATCGGCGTGTAGACGATCTCCTGCACATTGCCCTCACGCCGACCCCACCACGCTGGGTGGCGCTTGAAAGTCGTCTTGATGCCCGGCTGCCGCGACACCAGCAGGTAGGGCCCGGTGCCGTTGGCGTGAAACGAGGCGTGGCTTTCCTCCTTGTTCTTGAAGTCGAGCGGGCGCACCACGCGGTGCCGCTCGGCCCAGTCCCGGCTCATGATGCTGACCGAATCGACGTGCTGCAGGAAGATCGGGTTCACGCGCTCCAGCCGAAACTCCACTGTCTGCGCGTCAACGGCCACGGGCGTCCCCAGGGCGTTCGCGTAGACGCTGAAGGTCGACACCGGGTGCTTCGCTCGATTGACGGAAAACACCACGTCGTCGGCCGTGAGCGGCGTTCCGTCGTGGAACCGCACACCAGGTCGCAGCGCGAACCGCCAGGTCGTCGGGCCGGTCTGCGCCCAGGACACCGCCAGCGAAGGCACGATCGCGAGTTGGCGGTCACGCCGCGTCAATCGTTCGTAGACCTGCCCGTTGACGGCGTTCGTGAGGCCCTCGTTCTGCGACTGCGGGTCCATGGTCAACGGGTCGCCCTGGCTCGCCCAGCGCAGCGTCTGCGCGGCGGCGGCCCCTGCGGCGATCCCCAAAACGAGGACCACGGCCCGTAGAAGGTTCGAAGGCCACCGGGTGGCGCGGGTTGATCGGCGCGGCATGGGCCCTTCTTCGCTGCTGCGGAGTCGGGAGTGTAAAAAGCGGGCCGCCCTTTGCCAGGCGTGCCGACCCCCACCTCGATGCGGCACACGCGGCCCGTCCTGGGCCACGCCGTTCAGCTTGCCACGCGGCGCGCGACCTCCGGGTTCATCCAGAGTTCGTCGACATGGCGGAACTGCGCCGCGGCGCCAGCCTCGCGCGCCACGATGCGCTCGCTGCATCCCGGGCGCGAAAGATCCAGGCGCTGCGGCTCGATCTGCATCTGCGACTTCGTCGAGAAGAACACCATCACCACAGGGGTGAGCAGGGCCCCAGGGTTCTGCTCGGCCACCACTGCCAGACGGCCCGACTCCAGGCGCACGACCGAGCCGGTGGGATAGATGCCCAGGCTGTGCACGAAGGCGGCGAACAGGCGTGGATCGAAGTGGCCCTTCCACGAAGCCATCTTGGCGACCGACTCCGCCGGATCCCAGCCGGCCTTGTAGGGTCGGTTGGAGGTGATGGCGTCGTAGACGTCGCAGATCGCCCCCATGCGTGCGAACTCCGAGATCGCCTCACCGGCCAGGCGGTGTGGGTAGCCCTGGCCGTCGAAGCGCTCGTGGTGATGCAGCGCGACGTCGAGGGCCGCGGCGCCGGCCGTGCCGCCGTCGAGCAACAACCGGTGCCCGCGCTCGGGATGGCCGCGCATGATCTTCCACTCGTCCTCGGTCAGCTTGCCGGGCTTGCCCAGAACCTCGAGCGGCATCAGGGCCTTGCCGACGTCATGCATGAGGCCGGCCATGCCCGCCTCCCGGCACTGTGATTCGTTCATGCCGACTTGCCGCCCCAGCGCCACCATGAGCGCACACACGGCCACCGAGTGCATGTACGTGTAGTCGTCCTTGGTCTTGAGCCGCGCCAGGCTGACCAGTGCGCCCGCATTGCGCTCGACCGAAGCAGCGACGTCCTCGACCAGCGCGCGGCAGCCCTCGGCGTCGATCGCCCGACCCATGCGGGCCTCGGCGAACATCTGGACCATCGCCTCTCGCCCGCGACGGCAGATGGCGGCTGCCTCCTTCAGTTCATCGCCGAAACCGACCGGCGCACGACCCGCCTGTACGGCAGGCGGCCCACGCCCCGTGACCGCGTCCAAGGGGGGCGGTGCGTCATCCGCCGGTTCCGCAGCAGGCGGCAGCGCGGCCACCGGTTCGCGGGCGGGCTGGGTCGATGCCGGCTGCAGGGCCACGCCGATGTCGACGCCCAGGCTCACGTCGATCCAGCACTCGGCCACGCCGCACTCGTGCAGGCGCTTCAGGTCACCAGCCTCTTCGATGACAAAGCGCGAGCGCCAGAACGGATGGTCCATCCAGGAGCCCTCGAGGCGGTGCAGGTGCATGCCCAGGCACAAGTCTCGAGTTGGAATCTTTTTCAGCATGGGCCACGCGGCGAGCACGAGGTGCGCAGGGTTCTTATCGACGCCTCGCGATGCACCTTGAGCCGACACCGCCTGCCGCCGGAGCGGGACATCGACCGGCGCACAAGTCCGCACGAACGGCCCGGGCAGATTCGCAAGCCGGAAAACAAGCAGGGCACCCGAGGGTGCCCTGCGAATCGATTCTTGGCGGAGTGGACGGGACTCGAACCCGCGACCCCCGGCGTGACAGGCCGGTATTCTAACCAACTGAACTACCACTCCGCAGTGGCAGCTGCCTTGTCGGTTCCATGAAGCCATGGGCCCGCGAGCACAGCCAAGCTCGTTGCTTCTGATCTCGATGCCAACGGCAACGTTGGCGTCCCCTAGGGGATTCGAACCCCTGTTACAACCGTGAAAGGGTCGTGTCCTAGGCCTCTAGACGAAGGGGACCGGATCCTCAATCTCACTCATCTCGAACGGCGACCGAGGCCTGCGGTGGTGGTGGAGGTAAGCGGGATCGAACCGCTGACCTCTTGCATGCCATGCAAGCGCTCTCCCAGCTGAGCTATACCCCCGATTCACACATCGAATCAGGCCCAAGCCGCTGCTCAAGCGAGTCTGCGAGTATAGCCCATCGCGCGAGCCGCTCAAGCCGAGCGCAGTCGCGAAAGCACCGTCTCGCGCGGGAACAGCGACAGCACGGCATCGATCGAAGGCGTCTGCGCACGCCCGCACACGAGCACACGCACCGCTGGCGCGAGTTGCGGCATCTTCACCTGATGCGCGGCGAGGCTTTCCTTCATGGCCTGCCCGATGCCGGCCTTGCCCCAGACCGGCATCTCCGCCAGCTTGTCGCGCAAAGTGCGCAGGGCCGGCCGCACGGCATCGGTGACGAAGGTGGTCAGGTCGGCCGCGGAGGGCTCGACCTTCGCGAAGATCATCGAGATCCAGTCGGCGAGTTCGATCACCGTGCTGCAGCGGTCCTTGAAGAGCGCCGCGGCCAGCGCCAGTTGCCCGACGTCGTCGGCGCCGGGGCCATCGCCGAGCCCCCGTCTGATGAGTTCTTCGCGCACCATGCCCGCGAGGCGCGCATCGTCGGCCTGCTTGATGTGGTGCGCATTGACCCACGCGAGCTTGGCCGGATCCCACTGTGCGGGGCTCTTGGCGAGGTGGCTGCCATCGAACCACTGCACCATCTGCTCACGGCCGAAGAGCTCGTCGTCACCATGGCTCCAGCCCAGGCGAGCCAGATAGTTGAGCATCGACTCGGGCAGGTAGCCCGCCTCCTTGTAGGCAGTGACGCTGACCGCGCCGCGGCGCTTGCTCAGCTTCAGGCCGTCGTCGCCGAGGATGATGGGACAGTGGCCGTACTGCGGCAGCAACGCCCCTTCGCCCGCGATTGCGCGGAAGATATTGATCTGCCAGGGCGTGTTGTTGATGTGCTCGTCGCCGCGATAGACGTGCGTGATGCGCATGTCCATGTCGTCGACAACGACGGCGAAGTTGTAGGTGGGAATGCCGAAGGCCGCAGCATCGCCGCTGGCGCCAGCGGGTGCGGGCCGCAGGATGATGAGGTCGTCGATCTCCTCGTTGGAGATGCTGATCGGCCCCTTCACGAGATCGTTCCACCTCACCGTGCCCGTGGCTGGGTTCGCGAAGCGCACCACCGGCTGCACGTCCGACGGCGGCGCAGGCAAGGTCTTGCCCGGTGCCGGCCGCCAGCGGCGGTCGTAGTGGGTCTTCTCGCCGCGCGCACGCTGCGCCTCGCGCATCGCCTCCAGTTCGGCGGGCGTGCACCAGCAGCGGTAGGCGGCGCCGGCGGCGATCATCTGCTCGGCCACCTCGTGGTAGCGCGCCAGGCGCTGCATCTGGTAGATCGGCCCCTCGTCGTAGTCGAGCCCCAGCCAGCGCATCGACTCCACGATCTGCTCGACTGCGCCTTCGGTCTCGCGCTCGACATCGGTGTCTTCGATGCGAAGCACGAACTGGCCGCCATGGTGGCGGGCAAAGGCCCAAGAGTACAGCGCCGTGCGCGCGGTACCCAGGTGCAGGAAGCCGGTGGGCGAAGGGGCGATGCGGGTGCGGACGTTCTTCGTCATCTTCTATGGAGTCTTCAGGTCAGCGCCGCCAGGCCGCGGGTGAGGTCACCCTTCAGGTCCTCGATGTCTTCCAGGCCGACCGCCAGGCGCACCATGCCCTGCGTGATGCCAGCGGCCAGCCGCTGCTCTTCGGTCAGGCGGCCATGCGAGGTGCTGGCCGGATGGCTGATGGTGGTCTTGGTGTCGCCGAGGTTGGTGGTGATCGAGCAGATGCGCGTGGCGTCGATGACGCCGAAAGCCCCGGCACGCCCGCCACGCGCGATGAACGACACCACCGCACCGCCCTGCCCGCTCTGCTGCGCCATCGCCAACCGGTGCTGCGGGTGCGAAGGCAGGCTCGGGTGGTACACGCGCTCCACACCGGGCTGCGCCTCCAGCCACTGAGCCATCGCCAGGGCCCGCTCGCTCTGCGCCTTCATGCGGATCGAGAGGGTCTCCAGCCCCTTCAGCACCACCCAGGCGTTGAACGGCGAGAGCGTGAGGCCCATCGTGCGCATCACAGGCACGAACTTCTGCGTCACCACTTCGTCGCGCGCGCACAGGGCACCTGCCACCACGCGGCCCTGCCCGTCGAGGTACTTGGTGCCGGAATGCATGACGATGTCTGCGCCCAGCGTCACCGGCCGCTGCAGAGCGGGCGAGCAGAAGCAGTTGTCCACCACCAACTGCGCGCCACCCGCGTGCGCGATCTCGGCCAGGGCCGCGATGTCGCACACCTCGGTCAGCGGGTTGCTCGGCGTCTCGGCGAAGAGCAGCTTGGTGTTGGGCCGCATCGCCGCGCGCCATGCGTCGACATCGCCCTGCGGCACGAAGGTCGCCTGCAGGCCGAAGCGCGCAAAGTCCGTGAACAGCCGGATCGTCGTGCCGAACACGCTTTGCGAGCACACGACGTGGTCGCCGCCCTTCAGCAGGCCAAGCACCAGCATCAGGATCGCCGCCATGCCGCTGGCCGTGCCGATGCAGGCCTCGGTGCCCTCCAGCGCCGCCAGGCGCCGCTCCATCATCGTCACCGTCGGGTTGGAGAAGCGGCCGTAGACGAAGGCCTCCTCCTCGTTGGCGAAACGACGCGCGGCGGTGGCGGCGTCGGGGTGCACGAAGCTGCTCGTGATGAAGAGCGCTTCGCTGTTCTCACCCCAGGCCGAAGGTGGCAGGCCCTCGCGCACTGCCAAGGTGTCGAGCCGCGCATCCGCAGGCAGGTCGACGCGGGGAATGGTCATGTTCTTTCCTCGGCGCTCTGCAGCGCCAGACGGGAGCGATCCGCGGCGTTCTCCTCGCCCTCGGGCTGGCTGCGGCGTTGTTGCTCGATGGCTGCGAAGTCGGCCTCGGTGATATCGCCGGTGATGTACTGGCCGTCGAAGCAACTCGCCTCGAAGCCGGCCAGGCTCGGGTTCAGTGCGTGCACGACGCGCTTCATCGCATCGACGTCCTGGTAGATGAGCGCATCGGCACCGATGAAGGCACGCACCTCCTCGATGCTGCGCCCCGCGGCGATGAGTTCGTCGCGGCTGGGCATGTCGATGCCGTAGACGTTGGGGTGGCGCACCGGTGGCGCCGCCGAGGCCATGTAGACCTTGCGCGCGCCGGCCTCGCGCGCCATCTGCACGATCTCCTTGCTCGTCGTGCCGCGCACGATGCTGTCATCCACCAGCAGCACGTTGCGGCCGCGGAACTCCACACCGATGGCGTTGAGCTTCTGGCGCACGCTGCGCTTGCGCACGGCCTGCCCGGGCATGATGAAGGTGCGCCCGACATAGCGGTTCTTCACGAAACCCTCGCGATAGGGCTTGCCGATGCGCAGCGCGAGTTGCATGGCGCTCGGCCGGCTCGACTCGGGGATCGGGATGACGACATCGATTTCCGAGGGCGGCATCGTCGAGATGACCCGCTGCGCGAGCGTCTCGCCGAGGTTGAGCCGCGCCTGGTAGACGCTGACACCGTCGAGCACCGAGTCGGGCCGAGCCAGGTAGACGTACTCGAACATGCACGGGTTGAGGCTCGGCTTCGCCGCGCACTGCCGCGTGTGCACGCCGCCCGCGAGGTCGACGAAGACCGCCTCGCCCGGCGCGAGGTCGCGCTCGAGGTGGTGGCCCGTGCCTTCGAGCGCCACGGATTCGCTGGCCACCATCACGTCGCCGCCTTCGCCTCGCCCGAAGCAAAGTGGCCGGATGCCATACGGGTCACGAAACGCCAACAGGCCATGGCCGGCGATGAGCGCGATCACGGCGTACGAGCCACGAACGCGCCGGTGCACCGCCGAGACGGCGGCGAACACCTGCTCGGGCGCCAGCGGCAGCTCGCGCGCCACCTGCTCCAGCTCGTGCGCCAGCACGTTGATCAGCACCTCGGTGTCGCTCTCGGTGTTGATGTGGCGCCGGTCGACATCGAAGAGCTCGGCCTTCAGCGCCGGCGCGTTGGTCAGGTTGCCGTTGTGCACGAGCACGATGCCGTAGGGCGCGTTGACGTAGAACGGCTGCGCCTCCTCCTCGCTGTAGGCATTGCCCGCGGTCGGGTAGCGCACCTGCCCCAGCCCCACGAGTCCGGGCAGCGCACGCATGTTGCGCGTGCGGAAGACGTCGCGCACCATGCCGCGTGCCTTGTGCATGAAGCACTTGGTGCCCATCATCGTGACGATGCCGGCCGCGTCCTGCCCGCGGTGCTGCAGGAGCAGCAGCGCGTCGTAGATCAACTGGTTGACAGGCGCCTTCGAGATGACGCCGACGATGCCGCACATGGCTCGGGGTGGGGCGCCACGCGCCCCGGAGGTGGGAGGACCGGATCAGGCCGGCAGCAGCCTTGCTGCCGGTTCGGGTAGCAGGGGCTTGAGCGCTGCGAGCATCTGCGTCAGCCCGCGCGCGCCCATCGAGCCCCGCCACGAAGCCGATTGTGCCGCCGGCGTGAGCGCCACCACGGTCGCGAGTGCCAGCAGCAGCACCAGCGCGCGGAGGGCGCCGAAAGCGCCGCCCAGCAGCCGGTCGGCCACCGACAGCGGCGTGGCGTGGATGGCCATGCGGATGAGCCGCGCCAGCAGGGCCCAGACGATCAGCGCCGCCACGAACGCGGCGACGAAGGCGACGCCGTGATTCAGCCCGCCGCCGGGCGTGCCCACCGGCAGGTGGGGCGCGATGGCCGGCGCCGCCCACTGGGCACCGAACCAGGCCACCACCCACCCGGCCAGTGAAAGGCACTCGAAGACGAATCCACGCACGAGCCCGATGACGATCGACACCGCCCCCACCACCAGGATGAGCCAGTCCAGCCAGGCGAGGGATTCGAAGAAGTTCAGCATGCGCAGCGACGGCCGGGCGGCCGGCTCAAAGGGTCAGCAGGTTCGCCGGCAGGCCCGCAGCCTTGAGCTTGGCGACGGCCGCCTGCGCTTCGGCGCGCGTGCCGAATGGGCCGACCCGCACTCGCGTGCGCCGGCCGGCATCGCCTTCGATCACCTGGGTATAGGTCTTGAGGCCGAGCTTCTCCACCTTCTGCCGCGTCTCACGCAGCATCGCGGCATCCGAATAGGCCCCCACTTGAACAACGAAGCGGCCATCGGCAGCTGCCTCGGCAGGGCGAGGCGCCGGCGGCTTGGCTGCTGGCGGTGGGGTGGGCGCCTGCGGGGACGCGGCCCGCGAAGCCGCCGTCGGAGCCGGGGGTGGCGGCGCAGCGGCAGGCCTGGGCACGGACGCGGCCGCCGCGGGCGCCGCGGCCACCTTCTCTGGCGTTGGCACCGGCGCCGAGGCGCGTGCCGATGAAGGCGAAGGCGCGGAAACCGCAGGGGACGCCGCCGATGCCGGACGCGGCGGTGTCGCACTGGCCGACGCCGGGCGCGCCTCGGCCGAAGGTGCGGCGCTTGCCGCCGAGGCCGATGCCGGCGTCGCCTCGGGCGCGCGTGCCGCCGGAGTCGGTGAGGGGCTGGCCGGCGCAGGAGTGTCGGGCGATCGCGATGGCGCCGCGCGAGAAACGGGCGCGGGCGGACGGACCGTTTCGTTCTGCGCCGTGACGATCGGCAGGTTTGCCGGCAGCGGCCGCGGCTGCGTGTCGAAGAGCAAGGGAAAGCCCGCCACGCCGGCGGCCAGCAGGATGGCGGCCCCGACCAAGCGCCGGCGCGCAGAGAGCCGGGCCGCGGCGACCGCTTCTTCGCCAGTCTCGGGGCCGCGCGGCGCGGGATCGGACGGGCCCCGCGGATCGCGCTGAGGATCTCGTTGAAATGGCAGGCGCATGCGCGGTCGGTCGGAGCGGCTCGGGCGTCGCTCCTCAGGAGCGGGCACCGGGCGCGCGTGCGTGAGGAGAGTCGAGTCGGGGCAGGCCCTCCTTCAACACGCCACCGACGGTGAAGAACGACCCGAAGACGACGATTCTATCGGCCGCATCCGCACCGGCCAGCGCCGCACGCAAGGCGACGGACGGGTCGGCGTGGGCCTGCACAGGCACCTCGCGCGGGCGCCGGCCGCGCTGCACATCGGCCTGCGCTGCGTGCGCCAGCGCCGAACGCACGCCTTGCGCCAACTCGTCTGCGCTGGCCGCGCGCGGCGTGGGCAGGCTGGTGCAGTGCCAGGCATCGACCAGCGGCAGCATGGCGGGCAGGAAGTCGGCGATGGCCTTGTCGCGCATGGCGCCGAACACCGCGTGCGTGCGCGGGTAGAAGCCCATCGAGTCGAGGTTGAGGGCCAACGTCGACACCGACTGCGGGTTGTGCGCGACATCGAGCACGAGCGTGGGCTGGCCCGGCACGACCTGGAAGCGGCCAGGCAACTCCACGAACGCGAGACCGTTGCGCACCGCCTGCGCATTGATCGGCAACCGGTCGCGCAGCGCCTCGAAGGCGGCCAGCACGCCCGCCGCATTGAAGAGCTGGTTGGCACCGCGCAACGCCGGGTAGGCGAGGCCGCTGAACCGCTGGCTCCTTCCATTCCAGTTCCACTGTTGCCGGTCGCCACTGAAGTTGAAGTCTCGGCCGACCAGCCACAGGTCGGCACCGACCGCCGCACCGTGCTCGAGCAGGCGGGCGGGCGGCTTCGGGTCACCCACGATGGCCGGGCGGCCGGCACGCATGATGTGCGCCTTCTCCCAGCCGATGCTTTCGCGGTCAGGCCCCAGGAACTCCATGTGGTCGAGGTCGATGGTGGCGATGACCGCGCAATCGGCGTCGATGACGTTGACCGCGTCGAGCCGCCCACCCAGGCCCACCTCGAGGATGACGACGTCCGGGGCGGCCTCGGCCAGCGCGCGCAGGATGACCAGCGTCGTGAACTCGAACCACGTGAGCGGCGTGCCCTGCCTCGCCGACTCCACGGCCTCGAAGTGGGGCAGGAAGGCCTGTGCGGCCATGGGCTCGGCGTTCAAACGGCAGCGTTCCTCGAAGTGCACGAGGTGCGGCGAGGTGTACAGCCCCGTGCGGTAGCCCGCCTGCCGGGCAATCGACTCCAGCATCGCGCAGGTCGAGCCCTTGCCGTTGGTGCCTGCCACCGTGATCACGGGCATCTTGAGGCGGCGGCCCAACCGCGACCACACGGCAGCCACGCGATCGAGGCCCATGTCGATGGTCTTGGTGTGCTGGCGCTCGCAATGGGCCAGCCAGTCAGAGAGCGTGGCGGGGGCGGTCATCGGGTCAGGCGGGGAGATCCGTGCCGTCGGGCGGCCGCCAAGCCGCGCCCGGCCTGGCGAATCCTTCGAAAGGGAGAATGGCGGGCGCCGCCGGGCTCAAGCCACCGCGTCGGCGCTTTGCCGCTGCATCATGGCGAGCATGCTGGCGATGGTGGGGCGCAGCTGGCGGCGGTCGCAGATCATGTCCAGCGCGCCATGCTCGAGCAGGAACTCGCTGCGCTGGAAGCCCTCGGGCAGCTTCTCGCGCACCGTGTTCTCGATGACGCGCGGGCCGGCAAAGCCCACGAGCGCCTTGGGCTCGGCGATGACGACGTCGCCGACGAAGGCAAAGCTGGCCGAGACACCGCCCATCGTGGGATCGGTGAGCACGCTGATGTAGGGCAGGCGCGCCTTCGCCAGCAACGTCAGCGAGGCGTTCGTCTTGGCCATCTGCAGCAGGCTGAGCAGGCCCTCCTGCATGCGGGCGCCGCCAGTCGCCGTGAAGCTCACGAAAGGCACCTTCTGCTCCAGCGCCGCCTCGACGCCGCGCACGAAGCGCTCTCCGACGACGCTGCCCATGCTGCCGCCCATGAAGTCGAACTCGAAGCACGCGGCCACCACCGGCACGCTCATCACGGCACCACCCACCACCACGAGGGCATCGGTTTCCCCGGTGGCCTCGAGCGCGTCCTTCAGACGCTGCGGGTACTTCTTGCTGTCCTTGAACTTCAGCGCGTCGATCGGCATCACCTCCTGGCCGATCTCCCAGCGGCCCTCGGGATCGAGGAAGGAATCGAGCCGTGCCCGCGCCCCGATGCGATGGTGGTGATCGCACTTGGGGCAGACGTTGAGGTTCTTCTCGAGATCGGTCTTGTAGAGCACCGTCTCGCAGCTCGGGCACTTGATCCACAACCCCTCGGGCACCGCGCGGCGCTGCTCGGGGTCGGTGTGCTGGATCTTGGGCGGCAGCAGCTTTTCCAACCAGCTCATCGGGGACTCCTAGCGGGAAGCGGAGGTGACAGGGGTGATTGCATCGAGCGCGCGACGGATGTCTGCCATGAAGGCCCGCGCGGCAGGGGCCGCATTGTCGCGCGACTCGCCCTCCAGGATCTGGATCAGGCGAGTGCCGATGACCACCGCGTCGGCCACCCTGCCGACCGCCGCCGCGCCGGCCGCATCCCGTATGCCGAAACCGACGCCGACCGGCACCCTGACATGGCGTCGGATGCGCGGAATCATCTCGGCCACCGCCCCCGTGTCGAGATGGCCGGCGCCCGTGACGCCCTTCAGCGAGACGTAGTAGACATAGCCCGTCGCGATGCGGCCGACCTGCTGCATGCGCTCGTCGGTGGACGTCGGCGCCAGCAGGAAGATGAGGTCCAGCCCCGCATCCTTGAGTTGCGCGGCGAAGGCCTCGCACTCCTCGGGCGGGTAGTCGACGACGAGCACGCCGTCGACGCCCGCGGCCGCGGCGTCACGCACGAAGGCCCCGGCACCGGCGCGCTGGTCGTAGCGCTCGATCGGGTTGGCATAACCCATCAGCACCACGGGCGTCGACCCGCCCCGCTGGCGGAACTCGCTCACCATCGCGAGCACCTGCGTCAGCCCGATGCCGCGCGCGAGCGCCCGCTCGCCGGCCTTCTGAATGACGGGGCCGTCGGCCATGGGGTCGGAGAAGGGTACGCCGAGTTCGATGATGTCGGCCCCACCCTCGGCCAGCGCCAGCATGATGGTGGGCGTGAGGTCGGCGAACGGGTCGCCGGCGGTGACGTACGGGATCAGGGCCTTCTTGCCCTGCGCTCTCAGCGCCTCGAGGGTCGCGGCGATCCGGCTCATTGAAAAACCCTCCGCGCTGCGCGCTGCGGGATGAGCGCTTTGGAACGGCCACGCGCGCTCATGCCTTGCCCCCCTTCACGCTCTGTCCGCGGCACGAGGGCCGGCAGTAGAACTCGGCCCCCGAGAGATCGGCCACCGTGCCGATGTCCTTGTCGCCACGGCCCGAGAGGTTGACGAGCAGGTGCTGGTCGGGCCGCATCGTCGGCGCGAGCTTCATCGCGTAGGCCACCGCGTGGCTCGACTCGAGCGCCGGGATGATGCCCTCGGTGCGGCAGAGGCGGTGGAACGCCGCCAGCGCCTCGTCGTCGGTGATGCCGACGTACTCGGCACGGCCAAGGTCCTTCAGGTAGGCATGCTCGGGACCGACGCCCGGGTAGTCGAGGCCGGCGCTGATGCTGTGCGTCTCCATGATCTGGCCGTTCTGATCCTGCAGCAGGTAGGTGCGGTTGCCATGCAGCACACCCGGTGAGCCGGCCGAGAGGGAAGCGGCGTGCTTACCACTGTCGAGGCCCTGCCCCGCTGCCTCCACGCCGATGAGGCGCGTGCGCTCGTGCGGGATGTACGGGTAGAAGAGACCCATCGCGTTGCTGCCACCGCCCACGCAGGCGATCACGGCGTCGGGCTGCGCGCCGGCCGGCCCGCCCAGTTCGGCGATCATCTCGGGCATCTGCTGCAGGCACTCGTCGCCGATGACACGCTGGAAGTCGCGCACCATGGTCGGATAGGGGTGCGGACCAGCGACGGTGCCGATGATGTAGAAGGTGTTCTCCACGTTCGTCACCCAGTCGCGCAGCGCCTCGTTCAGCGCATCCTTGAGCGTGCGGCTGCCGCTGTCCACGGGCACCACCTTCGCGCCCAGCAGGTGCATGCGGTAGACGTTGGGGCTCTGGCGCTTGACGTCCTCGCTGCCCATGTAGACCACGCACTCCATGCCGTAGCGCGCACAGATGGTGGCCGTGGCCACGCCGTGCTGGCCGGCGCCGGTCTCGGCAATGACGCGTGGCTTGCCCATGCGCCGTGCCAGCAACGCCTGGCCGATGGTGTTGTTCACCTTGTGCGCGCCGGTGTGGTTCAGGTCCTCGCGCTTGAGGTGGATCTGCGCGCCGCCGAGCTCGCGCGAAAGGCGCGCGGCGTGATAGATGGGGCTCGGCCGGCCGACGAAGTGAGCGAGCTCGTGGCGGAACTCGCGCTGGAACTCGGCATCGACCTTGCAGCTGTCGTAGGCGGCCTGCAATTCGCGCAGCGCGTGCACGAGCGTCTCGGCGACGAAGGTGCCGCCGTAGGGCCCGAAATGCCCGCGGGCATCGGGTTGTTGATAGGTGAGCATGGATCGGATCTCGCTGGTGCCTCGCGAGCCCGCGGTCGCGGGTCGCGAGAGGGGGGGCGTTCAGTGCGCGCCGGCCAGCCCGTCGTCGATCCGGGCATCGGCCTCGCGCACGGCCTCGCAGAACTGGCGCATCAGGGCGGCATCCTTGATGCCCTTGCCCCGCTCGACGCCGGAACTGACGTCAACGGCAAACGGCCGGACGCGCAGCACCCCATCGGTCACGTTGGCAGGATTCAACCCACCAGACAAAACGACCGGACAGGGCACGCTTGGAGGAATCCGTGACCAATCGAAGACCTTTCCTGCGCCACCGTAGCCCGGGGCATGGGCGTCAAGCAGCAGCGCCTGCATGAGCGCGCTCTCCGCGCGCCAGCTTGCGGCAAAGTCTAGCAAATCGAAGCCCTCGCCCATGCGCGCGGCTCTCAGGTAGGGCCGGCCCGCGGCTTCGCACTGCGTCGGGGTCTCGTCGCCATGGAACTGCAGCAGCGCCTGCGGCACGGCGGCCGTGGCCGCAGCGATCTCGCCGGCCGTGGCATTGACGAAGAGCAGCACCGGCGTGACGAAGGGCGGCAAGCGCGAGGCGAGCGCCGCGGCGCGTTCGTGCCCGACATGGCGCGCGCTGCCGCTCCAGAGCACGAAGCCCAGCGCGTCGGCCCCGGCCTCGACGGCGGCGTCGACGTCGCCCTCGCGCGTGAGGCCGCAGATCTTGATGCGCGTCCGGCTCATCGCGGCACCGCCGGCGGGACCGACCGCCGCTCAGGGGAGCCAGTGCATCGAGGCCGTGGTGCTGGGCAGTCCATGTCGGGCATCGTAGTACGGCCCGAGAAAGTACAAACCGTCCGGCGGAAATGTCGGTGCGGCGGCCTCGCGCCGGCGCGAGTCGCGCACCTCGGCCAGCCAGTCCGGCGGCTGGCGCCCGGTACCCACCGCGACGAGACAGCCAAGGATGTTGCGCACCATGTGGTGCAGGAACGCGTTGCCGTCGAAGTCGAAGTGCCAATAGCCTGCGAGCGGCTCGCCACGGAATGCGATCTCGACGGCGCGCAGCGTCTTCACCGGCGATTTCGCCTGGCACTCGGCGGCGCGGAAGGCGCTGAAGTCATGCTCGCCGATCAGGTGCAAGGCGGCCCGGCGCATGGCCTCTGCGTCTAGCGGCCGAAAGACCCAACCGCAGGCGCCCGATTCGATCGCAGGGCGAACGGGCGACTCGAGCAGCACGAAGCGGTAGCGGCGCCCGCGCGCGCTGGCGCGAGCGTGGAACGAGTCACCCACCTCGCGACACCACTGGACGGCGATGTCCGACGGCAGGAAGCGATTGGTGCCACGCACCCACGAAAAGGCCTCGCGCGCAACGGGAGACTCGAAGTGCACGACCTGGTTGAGCGCGTGCACGCCGGCATCGGTGCGGCCCGCACAGATGGTGCGGACCGGCGCGCCGATGAACCGGCCCAAAGCCTGCTCCAGCGTGTCCTGCACGGTGCGGCCGTCGGGCTGCGACTGCCAGCCCGCATAGGCCTGGCCGCGGTAGGCCAGGCCCAACGCCACGCGCATCTGGGCCCTGTGCGGTGGCGGACCCGCCTCAGGCGAGCGCGTCGAGCATGGCCTTGGCCTTGGTGCGCAGTGCACCATCGGCCTTGGCCATCACTTCTTCGAGCAGGTCGCGCGCGCCTTCGGTATCGCCGATCTGGCGGAACTCTTCGGCGAGCTCCAGCTTGCGCGACAGCGGGTCGCCGTCGCCTGCGCCGTTGCTGCCGCCGCTGATGGGCGGCAGCGCGATGGTGGTCGCACCTTGTGCAGCGAGCGCCGATGCCGGCGTCGGCGCCGGCGCAGTTGGCGGCACATCGAGGCTGAAGCCGCTGACATCGAAGTCGAGGCTGCGGCTGTTCGGCTCGTCGAGCGCACCCTCGCCGGTGTCGAGCGGGAAGTCGATGCCGGTCGGGCCAGACAGGCTCGCCCCGGTGGCGATCGGCGCCGTGCGCTCCATCGGCGAGATGGGCGACTCCTGGAACTCGCCCGGCACGGAGATGTCGAGATCGAGGTCGATGCCGTCATCCTCGGGGCCGCCATCCAGCGTGGCCGCGTCGGAGGCAGGCTTGAAGGCCGGCGGCGACACCGGGGCCGTGTAGGGCATGGTCGAGGCGCCGAGCGGCTCGACCGGCTGGCCGCTCGCGCCCATCACGGCGTCGGGCTGGCCGCCCGGGTGGTACAGCGGGTTGTCGGGATCGACGGTCTGGCCGAGAGCCTGCGCCTTGGCCCAGTCCTCGCCTTCGCCGCGCGTCAGGCTGTGCAGCTGCGTGGCCAGCAACTCGAAGCCCTTCGCATCGCGGCGCTTCGCGTACACCTCGAGCAGCTTGGTGCGGATGGCCATGCGCTCGGGGTTGCCGCGCATCGCCTCCTTCAGGATCTCCTCGGCTTGCAGGTCGCGCCCGTACGCCAGGTAGACGTCGGCCTCGGCCACCGGGTCGACGTCGCCGATGGCGTCCAGCTGACTGAGCGAATAGCTCATCGACGACGAACTGGTGCTCGAAGAGGCTTCGCGCGTATCGATGCGCTGGCCGCCGCTGGCGCCGAAGAAGGAGTCGGGCTGCAGCCGGCTCTCGAGGAATGAAGTCTCGTTGCCCGACTTGCGACCGCCCTTGCGCATGCGGTAGATGCCGAGGCCAGCGAGAAGGGCCACGAGCACGCCGGCGCCGGGCAGCACCATCGGGTTCTCGAGCAGGCTGTCCAGAAAGCTCGGCTCAGCGGTAGGCGGTTTGGTCGCCTGGGGTGCGGGTGCTGGAGGAGGTGGCGGCGCCGCCGCAGAGGCTGGCGCAGCCATGGCCGGTGCGGCTTCAGACGCGGCGTCGGCCGGGGCCGAGGCCGCGGGCGTAGACGGAACGGTCGGTGTCGCCACCGGCGTGGTCACGGCGACCTGGGCAGGCGCGGACGCCGCAGCAGGCGCGGGCGCTGCCGCGGGTGGCGTTGGGGCCGGGGCAGGCGGCGCCGAAGGCGCTGCCGGAGCAGCAGCCGGCGTGGCAGGCGTCGTGGCCGGAGCCGCCGCGACTTGCGTGCCTCCGGGCGCAACGGTCTGGCGCAGCTTGTTCAGCTCGGCGACGTTGCGCGCCAGTTCCGCTTCGCGCGCACTGGCGGCGCGTCGCTCGGCCTCGGCCGAGACCCGCGCCTCGGGCGCACCTTGGCGGGCCGTGCCTTGCGTCAGGCGCAGCTTGTCGGGAGAAGAAGCGGCAGCCTGCCGGCGGTCGTCCACGCGCGTCTGCACTTGGCCACCCGCCTGGCGCGCCGGCGCTTCGTCGGCCGTGGCGGTCGTGGCGCCAGCGAGTCGCTGTCGGTAACTGGCGAAATCGGCACTCTGCGCCTGGATGACCTCGCGCGCCTCCTGCGACGTGACCTGGCCAGCCGCGTCGGCGCTCGGCACAGCGAGCACGACACCCGAGCGCAGGCGGTTCATGTTCTGGCCCATGAACGCGTCGGGGTTGGCGCGGTACAGCGACACCAGCATCTGGTCGAGCGAGACGCCGGGGCGCTGCACGCGGCCGGCGATTCGCGACAGCGTATCGCCCGAGCGCACGCGATATTCGTCTCCCGATGCGGCAGCGGTCGGCGCGGGCGCGGCCGGTGCACGTGAGATGGGGCGCGGCGCGGGCGCCGTCGTCGCCGGCATGGGCGGAGGCGAAGCCGGTTCCGCCGGCGCGGGCGTCTGCGACGACGGAAGGGCCGGTGAAGGCATCGACGGCGCAGGCGCCGGCGTGATGACCGGCGCCACCGCCGGCGCGGCCGCCGGTGGAGCGCTGCGTGCGCCAGGCGGGTCGAGCAGCAGCGTGTACTCACGCACGAGCCGCCCGGTGGCCCAGGTGGCCTCGATGATCACGTCGACGAAGGGCTCGGTCACAGCGCGATCGCCGGTGATGCGCAGCACCGTGCGGCCGTCGGGCCGGCGCACCGCCTGCACCTGGGCGGACGTGAGCGCGGGGTTGTAGTCCACGCCCGCGGCGCGGTAGGCGTCGGGCGGGGCCACGCGCAGGCGCAACGTCGACGCTTCCTCGGCCGTGATGTTGGTGACGTCGACCTCGGCCTTGAGCGACTCACCGAGGGCCGACTGCACTGTCAGCCTTCCGAGGCCGAGGGCCCAGGAAGGCGATGTCCACAGGCAGGCGCAGGCCGCGGCAATGCCGGTCAGCGCAAATCGCAGGGCAGTGGTCGGGCGGTGTTTCAAGGCGAGTCCCCCATACATCGTTCCCACTTCGCGGCGCAACCACTCAAACATCGGCTGGGCACGCATGGGCCGGCCAAGGCCGGAACCCCATCTTGCCCTTGAACGAGGGCGGATGGGGCGCTCGACCCTGAAATTGCAACAGTATCAAGCATATAGGAGCCGAAGCTCATGCAAAAGCTAACGAATGTGTCTTAAAACGTCAGCCACTGTCTGCCAGTCCTCATGTGGCCGATGGACAACAAAGTCACCCGAAGCACGGCGCCCAGGGGCGGGCCCACGTCAGCCACCGGGTCCTCACTGCGCCAGCAGGATGCGCAGCATGCGCCGCAGCGGCTCTGCCGCGCCCCACAGCAACTGATCGCCGATGGTGAAGGCGCCCAGGTACCCAGGGCCGAGGGCGAGCTTTCGCACCCGCCCCACCGGGATTCGCATGGTGCCCGTCACCGCCACCGGAGTCAGTTCGCGAACGGTGGCTTCGCGGTTGTTCGGCACGAATCGCACCCATTCGTTGTCGGCGGCGATCATCTGCTCGATGTCGGGCAGCGGCACGTCCTTCTTGAGCTTGATGGTGACGCTCTGGCTGTGGCAGCGCATGGCGCCGACGCGCACGCAGATGGAGTCGATCGGTACGGCCGTGACCACGGAGCCCGGGCCTGTGCCCGGGGTGCCGAAGCCCGGGCCGCGACCCAGGATCTTGTTCGTTTCAGCGCCGCCCTTCCACTCCTCGAGGCTGGTGCCGTCGCCGCGGTCGGCGTCGATCCAGGGGATCAGGCTGCCGGCCAACGGCACGCCGAAGTTCTTCGTCTCTTCGACCGACAGGCCGCGCTGCGTCTCGGCAATGCGGCGGTCGATCTCGAGAATGGCGCTGGCCGGGTCGTCGAGCAGCGGCTTCACGGTGCCGTTCAGCGTGCCCATCTGCGTGAGCAGCTCGCGCATGTGCTGCGCGCCACCGCCGCTGGCGGCCTGGTAGGTGGTGGCCGTCATCCACTCCACGAGGTCGGCCTTGAAGAGCGCGCCGAGGCCCATCAGCATGCAACTCACGGTGCAGTTGCCGCCGATGTAGTCCTTCACGCCCTTGGCGAGCGCGTTCTTGATGACCGGCAGGTTGACGGGATCGAGGATGATGACGGCGTCGTCCTGCATGCGCAGCGTCTTGGCCGCGTCGATCCAGTAGCCCTTCCAGCCGCTGGCGCGCAGCGGTGCATAGGCTTCCTTCGTGAAGTCGCTGCCCTGGGCCGTGATGACGATGTCGCAACTGGCCAGCGCCTTCAGGTCGGTCGCGCTGTGCAGCTTGCGCTCGTTCTTGCCGAAACGCGCGATGGCATCGGGCAGCGCGCCGCCCGCATTGCTGGTGCTGAAGAACACCGGTTCGATGTGCGCGAAATCGCCTTCGGCCTCCATGCGCTGCATGAGGACCGAGCCGACCATGCCGCGCCAGCCGACCAGGCCCACGCGGGGGTTCGAGGGGAGAGCCATGACTGTCCTTGCCTTTCCTTGATTCCGGACCCCTGGTTGCCTCGGCTCGTTTCGCCGGGGTCCAGTGTCTGGTGTCTAGGAGACAGGGGGCGAGACGATCCGAGAGCCGCTAGCTCTTGGTGGTGGTAATCGTTTTGCCGACGCTCTTGCCCGCGCCTGCCGTCAAGGCAGCCACGACCGCGTCACCCATCTCGCGCGTGCCGACCCTGCGAACGCCGCTCTGGCCTTCGCTCCAGATGTCTGGCGTGCGCAGGCCGGCCGAGAGCACGGCCTTCACGGCCGACTCGATGTGGTCGGCCGCGGCGCTCTGGTCGAGGGAGAAGCGAAGCATCATGGCAGCGGACAAGATTGTAGCCAGCGGGTTTGCAACTCCCTTACCGGCGATGTCCGGGGCGCTGCCGTGGCTGGGCTCGTACAGGCCCTTGTTGTTCTTGTCCAGGCTGGCGCTGGGCAGCATGCCGATGCTGCCGGTGAGCATCGCCGCCTCGTCCGAGAGGATGTCGCCGAACATGTTGCCGGTGACGACGACATCGAACTTCTTGGGCGCCTTCACCAGCTGCATGGCCGCGTTGTCGACGTACATGTGCTCGAG
>JAEUPE010000174.1 GCA_016790435.1 Rubrivivax sp.
ACCTAGCGATGCCCGCCGCGCTCCGTGAGGAACTGCAGCGTCGCCGCCCAGGTCTGCGGCGAGTTCAGGATGCCCAGGTGCCCGGTGCCGAGGATCGGGTCGTACGCGCCCTGCCCCGTGAGCACGAGATCCCGTGCTCCCTTCAGGCGCGGGCTCTTCGAGAAGTCGGTGGGCTTGCCGAAGGAATCCTCTGCCGGCACCGGTGGGATGAACGGCCCGTCCTGCACGGAGATGTAGACAAAGGTCGCGTCGCCGTTGCGGATCACCAGCGTCTGCAGCGGCAGCGCTTCGAGGATGCCGCCCGGACCGTTGAGCAGCCGCAGGAACGGCGTGTCCGGCGAGCCCAGTTCCTGGCACACCTCGCTCGACGGCGTGAAGGCGCCCTGAGAAGGCAGCTGGAAGTAGTTGGCCGGGTTCGGGCTGCAGTTGATGATGCCGTGGTTCGGCCCATCGATGGCGACGAAACGGCGAACGATCGGATAGGCCACGTCCTGCCGCATCCACTCGCGCGCCAGCGTGACGCCCAGGCTGTGGCCGACGATGTCGACCTGCTTCGCGCCGGTGTACTTGAGCACTTCGCGCACGAAGCGGCGCAGGTCGGGCACGTTGGCCTGATTGGTGTGTGCGATGCGGGCACGCTGCGATTGATCGGTCGGCGTGATATCGCAGCGGTCGCCCTGGTAGCCCAGGCCCCAAAGCTCGCTCGGGCTGTAGCCGTTGTCGGCCAGGTGCTGGGCCAGCTTCTGGATGTGGCCGTAGAAGCCATTGCACGCGGTCGGGAACGGCGTGTCGTTGTTGCCGTGCAGGAAGATGACCGGCACGCGGCTCACCGGCCCGGCGGCGCCGAAGCCGATGACCGGCTTGCCGAGCGATGCGTCCTCGATCACCGGGAAGTCAGCCGGCAGCGTGGAGCCCACCGTGCCCGCGGCGTGCACGGTGGCGGTGGCGGCGAGCGCGAGCGCCAGGGCGGCGCGGCGGAAGGGTCCAAGGGTCAAGGTCTGTCTCCTCATGCGGCGAAGAAGCGCTCGACGAGCGCGAACTGATCGGGCGTGTTCAGCGCCGGCGCGTGGCCGCAGCCGGGAATCGTCACCACCACGGCACGCGGCCCGCGCACGCGCATGGCCTCGGCGGCTTCGGGCAGCAGCAGGTCGCTCGCTTCGCCGCGCAGGCACAGCACCGGCAGCGTCAGCGAATCCCAGGCCTCCCATTGCAGGTAGTCGTCGGGGTGGTCGATGAACTGCCGCACCATGGCCGGGTCGTAGTGCGGCGTCACGCGGCCGTCCGGCAGGCGGCGCGTGCTGCTCTCGGTGAGCGCTCGCCATTGCGCATCGGACAGCCAGCCGTAGGGCTTGTAGATGGTGCGGAAGTAGGCCTCCAGCTCGCTCACCGTGGCAAAGGCCGGCGGGCTGCCCGCGTAGCTGCGGATGCGCTGCACGGCCGCAGCGGCGATCTCCGGGCCGATGTCGTTGAGCACGAGGCGGCGGATGCGCCCGCGCAGCGCGCCGGCGGCGGCCTTCAGGCCGATGGCGCCGCCCATCGAGGTGCCGAGCCAGTGGCACTGCGCGATGCCCAACTGGTCGAGCAGCGAAACCGCGATCTGCTCGTAGAACGCGAGGCAGTAGTCGCGCGCCGGGTCGGGGCTCCACTGGCTGAGGCCGCGGCCGATGGTATCCGGGCAGATGACGCGATAGCGCTGCGCGAGATGCTCCGCGATGGCGTCCATGTCGCGCCCGGTGCGCGCCAGGCCGTGCCACGCAATCACGGTTTCGCCGTGGCCGGCCCCCCACTCCATGAAGTGGATCTCGCGCCCGGCGCAGGCGAGGTAGTGGGAGGTCGCAGCGAGAGGCGTCACGACCGATCCTTCGTGGCGCCGGTGGCGCCCTGGGCACCCGTCGCACCCGCCGCGCTCGCGGCCACCCGGGAAGCCTTCTCCACCGCCATCAGCCGCAGCCGGCCGACGACCCCGGTCGGGAAGTAGTACACCGAGAGCACGAACAGCAGCCCCAGCCACAGCAGCCAGCGGTCGGGGCTCACGAGCGTGGAGAGCACGGGCACGCCCTCGAGCGCGCCGCCGCCGAGCTTGAGCAGGTCCTGCAGGTAGTTCTGCGCCAGCACGAAAAGCGCCGAGCCGATGACCGCGCCGTACATCGTGCCCATGCCGCCGATGACGACGATGAGCAGGATGTCGAGCATGATCTCGAAGCTGAGCGTCGTGTCCGGCCCCACGTAGCGCAGCCACAGCGCCAGCAGTGCGCCGGCGGCCGTGGCGAACAACGCCGAGATGACGTTGCTGAGCGTGCGGTAGACCACCGTGCGGTAGCCGATGGCCTCGGCGCGGAAATCGTTCTCGCGGATGGCCAGCAGCACGCGACCGAAGGGTGAGTTGACGATGCGCAGCAGCACGAGGAACAGCACCACCACCGTCACGTACAGCAGGTAGTAGGTGAAGACCTTGCCGTCGAGGTCGAGCCCGAGGAAGGACACCTCGAACGACGGGCTCAGCTGTTCCGGGTTCTTGAAGGTCAGCCCGTCCTCGCCACCGGTGAGGTCCGACAGCTGCGACGCCAGCGTCTGGAACGCCGCCGCCACCGCGAGCGTGATCATGGCGTAGAAGATTGCCTTCACGCGCAGCGAGAAGAGTCCGATGACGAGTGACAGCACGAGCGATATCGCGAGCGCCGCGGCAAGCCCGAGGCCGACGGAGGCCCAGCCTTCGCCGAGCCGCGTGCTCACCACCGCCACGCCATAGGCACCGATGCCGAAGACCATCGTGTGCGCGAAGCTGACGATGCCGGTGTAGCCCAGCAGCAGGTCGAAGCTCGCGACCAGCAGGATGAAGACGAGCATCTTCGCCGCCACCGACAGCGCCTTCGCGCCCGGGAACAGGAAGGGCGCCACCGCGAGCGCCAGCACGATGGCGACGAGCAGCACCGCCAGCGCCGGGTGGCCGGGGCGGTCGTGGGAAAGGAGTCGATCAAGCACGTCGCGCCCCGCTCACCGGTTCGTCACCGGATAGAGGCCCTGCGGCCGCCACAGGAGCACGCCGACCATCAGGCCGATGGTGGAGAACAGCGCCACCTTCGGCGCCAGGAAGCCGATGTAGTTGGCCATCAGACCCACGAGCAGCGCGCCGATGAAGCAGCCGAAGGTCGAGCCCAGGCCGCCGATGATGATGACGATGAAGATGAGCACGTTCACCTGCGCGCCGATCTGCGGCGTCACGCTCTGCTGGTAGAAGGCCCACAGCACGCCACCCAGGCCGGCGAGCGCCGAGCCGGCGACGAAGACGCCGACGAAGAGACGGCGGATGCGGTAGCCGAGCGCCTCGACCATCTCGCGGTCCTGCACGCCGGCGCGAATGAGCAGGCCGATCTTCGTGCGGTTGAGCGTGAAGACGAGGGCACCGAAGACGACGAGCCCGAGCGCCGACGCGAGCACGCGGTACTTCTCGATGCCGGCCTCGCCGAGCACCCACGAGCCGCGCAGTGCGTCGGGCAGCGGCAGCGCGATCTGCTGCGGGCCCCAGATGGCCTTGATCAGTTCCTCGCCGACGATCATGCCGCCCATCGTGATGAGGATCTGCTTCAGGTGCAGGCCGTACACCGGCCGCACGATGACGCGCTCGAAGGCGAAGCCAACGGCGCCGGCGACCGCCATCGCCACCAGCATCGAGAAGAAGACACCGAGCACGTTCGGGCCCGTCCAGCCGACGACGGTGGTGGCCATGTACGCTCCGAGCGCGATGAACAGGCCGTGGCCGAAGTTCAGCACGTCCATGAGGCCGAAGACCAGCGTCAGGCCGGAGGCGATGACGAAGACGATGAGCCCCATCGCGAGCCCCGCGACGGTCAGCGTGAGCCAGGTGCTGGCGCTGCCCATGGCCGGCAGCGCCAGGGCCATCACACCGAGCAGCAGCGCGATCGGGCGCCAGTCGAACTGCGCCTTCGGCACCGCCGCGGATGCGGCCGCCGCGGTGGCCGGGGCCGTCGTCGTGTTCATGCGTGCGCTCCCAGTGAAAGCCCGAGCAGCCGCTGCTGCAGCGCCTCGTCGTCGGCGAGCGCGGCCATCGCGCCCCGGTGCACGACACGGCCGTTGTCCATCACCGCCACGCTGTCGCCGAGCGAGCGCGCCATCTGGAAGTTCTGCTCGACCAGCAGGATCGTCGTGCGCTGGCGCTTGAGCTCGCGGAAGGCGGTGATGAGGTTCTGGATGATCGAAGGCGCGAGGCCCTTGCTTGGCTCGTCGATGAGGATCAGCGCGCGCGGCTCGACGATGGCGCGTGCCACGGCGAGCATCTGCTTCTGCCCGCCGGAGAGCTTGCCGGCGGGGTAGAGCCAGAACTTCTTCAGCGCCGGCAGCAGGCCGAAGATCCACTCGAGCCGCTGCGTGTCGAGCTCGCCGGCATGGCGCGCCGAGCGCGCGGCGAGCACGATGTTCTCCTTCACCGTGAGGTCGGTGAAGATGCCCATGCTCTCGGGCACGTAGGCGATGCCGCGCCCGGCGATATCGGGCGTGGCGAGGCCGTTCAGTCGTTCGGTCCGGCCTTCGCGATGCAGGCGGATCTCGCCGGCGCTCGCCTGCCACAGACCCATGATCGTGCGCAGCGTGGTGCTCTTGCCGGCGCCGTTGCGGCCGAGCAGCATCGTCACTTCGCCTTCCGGTACCGCGAAATCGACACCGTGCAGGATGTGATATGCGCCGATGTGCGTCTGCACGCCTTGCAGTTCGAGCAGCGGCAGGTTCGTTGTCGCGCTGGATGACGCGCTGGAGGTCGTGCCCACCGCCGGGTTGATCGCCGCACTCATGCCGGCTCCTCCGCGGCCATGCCGAGGTAGGCCTGCTGCACCACCGGTGACGCAATCACCTCGGCCGGCGCGCCGTCGGCGACGAGCTGGCCGTTGTGAAGCACGACGATGCGGTCCGACAGCTCTCGCACCACGTCCATCTTGTGCTCAACGAGCAGCACGACGATGTCCTTGCGCGCCTTCAGCGCGCGGATGAGGTCCAGGATCACCGGCACCTCGTCCACGCTCATGCCGGCGGTGGGCTCGTCGAACATGAACACCTTGGGGTCGAGCGCGAGCAGCATCGCCACCTCGAGCTTGCGCTGGTCGCCATGCGGCAGGCTGGCCGCCGTGGCCGCGCCGCGATGCGCAAGGCGCACCTGCTCGAGCAAGGCCTCGGCCTCGGCGATCCACGCCTTGTGGTCGAGCCACAGGCGCAGCAGGTCGATGCCGCCCAGGCCCCCGCCTTGGCCGCGCCCCTGCTCGCGCGCCTGCACCGCCAGGCGCACGTTCTCGCGCACGGTGAGGTGCGGGAACAACTGCGTCAGCTGGAACGCGCGCCCAAGCCCGCGTCGCGTGCGCAGCGGCGCCGGCAGCGAGGTGATGTCCTCGCCGGCGAGCAGCACCTGACCCTCGCTCGCCGGCAGCTGGCCGGAAATGAGGTTGAAGTAGGTCGTCTTGCCCGCGCCATTCGGCCCGACGATGGCGGTCAGCGTGCCCGGCTGGAAGGCACACGACACATGGTCGACGGCCACGTGGCCGCCGAAGCGGATGGTCAAGTCGCGGGTTTCGAGCATCGTGGCCCTCGCGCAAGCGCAGCCCGGCAAACGCCGCGGATCCGGCGTTGCCGGTCCGCTGGCGTTGCCCCCTCGAGGGGGAGGCGGCGAAGCCGCTTCGGCGGTGGGTGAGCTATCGCTTGTTGCGGATGGGGATCTGCAGCTCCGACGCCGGAATCACCCGCACCAACTCAGGCACGCCCCAGGCGAACGCCGGGTCGTTCTTGATGCGGAAATGGAACATGTCCTGCATCGCCTGGTGGTCTTCCTTGCGGAAGGTCATCTTGCCCTTGGGCGTCTCGAAGCTCATGCCTTCCATCGTGGCGATGAGCTTGTTCGTGGTCGTGTCGCCGTTGGTCTTCTTCAGCGCCTCGACCACCGCGATGGCGGCGCTCATGCCGCCGGCGGTGAAGAAGTCGGGGGGCGTCTTGAACTTGCTGTAGTGGTTGGCCACCAGCCACTCGTTGGCCTTGTTCTTCGGGATGCCGAAGTAGTAGTACAGCGCGCCCTCCATGCCCTCGAACTGCTTGTAGGCCACCATCGCCGGCAGGATGTTGCCGCCGGTGGCGAGCTTGATGCCGAAGCGCTTCTCGAGCTCCATGTCGGCGATCTTCGGGAACGGCGTCGGCGCACCGGCCCAGCCCACGCTGATGTACTTCTTGCCCGGCTGGTCCTTCATCTTGTCGATGATGCGCTGCAGGCCGGCGGTGAAGTCGGTGGTGCCCGTGGGCAGGTATTCCTCGTGGACGATCTTGGCCTTCTTCAGGAACTCCTTGCTCGCCTTGACGCCGTCGCGCCCGAAGGCGGTGTCGTTGGCAAGCGTGGCCACCACCACGCCCGGCTGGTCCAGCGCCGCGGCATTGGCGGCCGCGTCCTGGCTGCTGTTGCGGCCGGTGCGGAAGATGTATTTGTTCCACTTGTCGCCGGTGATGCTGTCGGCGACCGCCGGCTCGACGAGCAGGATCTTCTTGTACTCCTCGGCCACCGGCAGCATGGCCAGCGCCACGGGGCTGGCGGTGGGGCCGACGGCGATGTCGACCTTGTCGTCACCGTAGGCGGCGGCGAGCGCCGCCTTGCCCACGTCGGGCTTGCCCTGGTCGTCCTTCTCGATCACCACCAGCTTGCGGCCGGCCACCGTCATCGTGCCGCCGGTGGCGTACTCGAGCCCCATCATGAAGCCGACGATCGTCTGCTTCGCGTAGGCCTCGAGCGGGCCGGTCTTGCTCGCGATGATGGCGATCTTGACGTCCTTGCCGGCCTGGGCCGAGGCGCCGGTCGGAAGCAGGGCGGCGCTGGCAGCGGCCGCGGCCAGGGCGAGCGCCGCGCGGCGCGGCATGGTTTGGGGTCGGGTCATCCTGAAGCCTCCGTCAGTTGTATGAAACTCAGACAGTTTCCTGCCGTCGATGGGTACTGGCGCAACGCACGTGCCAAGGCGACCGATCTTGGTGCAAACCCCTAGCTCTCAGCACCCTGGGATCACAGATTGAGCCCCCGGAGAGCCGCGCGAGGTGCATACAGGAAGGTCGATGAGCAGCGGGATGACTGACTTCCAGACAAATTGCCTGACTCTCAGTCAACCCCGCTCGGGCCGATCGCCTCCAGCAATCGCGCCACGAACTCCCGTGGCCGGCTGACCATCGGAAAGTGGCCGGTCTTCATTTCGCGCACCTGCCAACCCGGTTGCTCGCGCACTCGTCGGCGCATGGCGGCGATGGTGGGGAACGCCGGCTCCGTGCAATCGATGAACCAGCGCGGCAGGCGCGCCCAACGCCCGGCGTCGTAGTCCACCGGCTCGCGATACATGCCGAACGGATGCGCCACATGGCGGCGCTGCAGCCATGCGCGGTCCGCCGCGCCGAGGCCGAACACTCCGGCATCGGGCGGCGGCAATGCATTGTCGTTCCCCGCCGCGGTGGCCAGGCGTTGCGCCTGCACCTCGGGCGTGTGTGTGCTGCTCCACGACTCGCCGGGCAGCGGCACCATCGCATCGACATAGACGAGCGAACGAGGCCGCCCGGCAGCGCCCGCGGGGCGCGCGAGCAGGCGATCGGCCGCCGCCGTGATGACCATGCCGCCATAGCTGTGGCCCACGAGCACGAAGTCATCGAGCTCCTCGGCATCGACGACCCCCAGCACGTCGGCCACGTGCGTGGCCAGGCCGATGTCGGCGCGGCGCAGGTGGGCGCGCTCGCCGTCGCCCGTGAGGGTGACGGCAAACACCTCGTGCCCGGCCGCACGCAGCGGCGCCAACACGCGCTTCCAGACCCACGCGCCGCCCCAGGCGCCGTGCACGAGCAGGATCCGGGGCTTGGTCGTCGTCGAGTTCATGCCCGGCAGTGTGGTGTCGACTGGAGGGTTGACGACACGGGGGTTGTGCTACTGCAGCGTGCCCGTCGGTCCTTCCCGCGGCAGCGCCGGGTGGCGCCCCAGCCGAGCCAGAACGGCAGTCAACCGCGAGTTCAGGGCCACCGCCTGCGGGCTGCACTTCGCGTCCATTCGTCCCGCCAGGAGTTCGGCCGCGGCACTCAGTTGGGCAAGCGCCTCGCCGTGCTGACCGTCAATGTGGAGCGCGGAGCCGAGCACGGCGCGCAGTCGGCACTCGAGGTCCGCGCGGTGCAGGCGCGGCCGCTCGGCCCGGACGCGCTCCAGCCCCTCACGGGCCAGCGCGATTGCCTGCCGCAGAGCGCCGAGCGCCTCCGCGACTTCGGCTCGCAGCGGCCATCGCTCCAGGGGCAGGTGTTCGCCAGGTCGGGCATTCGCCTCGACCGACGACACCCGCTCGGCCACCCTTTCGAGGCCGGCACGGTCGCCGGTCGCTGTCGCAAGCGTCAGCATCGCCGCCCAGTGCCGCTCACGATGCGGGCTGCCCGCGCGAAACAGGGACTCCCTTTCCGACACAGCCTGCAGCAATCCCTGCGCGGTCTCGTACTCGCCACGCCAAGTGCAAATCTCCGCCCTCATGCGCGCGAGGTACAGCCACAGGACAGGCCGCGGGAAGTCGCCAGGGCCGGCAGCGTGCACCCCCAGGCGCTCGAAGATCGCCGCGCCTCCGGCAAGGTCACCCAGCGCCGCTCGAGCAGCAGCGTGGTAGCCCAGCACAAGCGGCGACACCCAGTCGGACTCGCCGCGGGTCGCCCGTCGCTGCGCCGCCTCGGCCAATGGGCGGAGCACTGCATCGGCCTGCAACACCTCGCCGCGATGGAAGAGCGAACTGCCGAGCTCCACTGCCGCCATCAGCGTGATCAACGAGTCGGCACCGTGGCGCTCCATGCAGGAAGCCAGGATTTCTCGTTGACGCGCCTCGCCGCGCAGCACCTCACCCCGCTCGATCTGCACGCGCGCCCAGGCGCGGTTCAGTTCATCCGCCTGCGCGAGGCATGACTCGCCCAGCACGGCTGCATCGCGAAGGCCCTCTTCGATCACCGCCTGCGCCTCGTCGGAACGTGCTGCCGCCGACAACGTATGCGACAGCAGGTGCAGCGCACCCACGCGCTCGCGCGAGACAGGGTGTCGACGCAACACTTGCACCGCGCGTGTGGCCCAGTCGATCGCATCGGGCGCATCGCGAAGAGCCGACAGCATCGCTCGCGCATCGAGGGCCCGGCCCCACAACGAGCTGGTGTCGTCGCCGCGCCGCTGCAGGATGGCCATGGCGGCCTCTACGGCAAGGCCGGCTCCTGCCAGGTCGGAACGCTGCCCCTCGGCTTCTGCGACGTCGAGCCAGGCCTCGGCGATGCGCTCCTCGCGGCCTGTGCTGTGCTCACCGTCCAGTCGGCCCAACACGGCAATCCGCTTGCGGTGCAGTTCGACAGCGACGGGATGGTGCGAAAGGCCCTCGTACATCCGGGCCAGCATCTCGAGCGCCTGCAGGTGCGCCTCGGGCGAGTCAGCCAGCGCCTCGTCGATCCTTTTCGCCCCACGATCGAGGAGCTCGCGTGCGGTCAGCGCACGCGCCACCATCGGATCGGCCTGGTCGGCACGGTTGACGGCGAAGATGTCGAGCATGAAGCGCTGCACGGCCTGCGCGGTACGCGAGTGCGACTCGGCCCGCCGGGCATGCGCCAATGCGCGCTGCGCTTGCCACAACGCCACTGCGAGGCCCGCGCTCAGTGCGCAAATGACCAGCACGGTTGCTCCGGCGCCCAGTGCAAGGACCAGCACGACGCCGACGGCGCTCACTCCGCCCAGCGGCCAGCGATGCCGTCTTGCGAGGCGCCCAACGCGATAGCGCAGCGTTTCCGGACGCGCCTGCACGCGTTGCCCGTCGAGATGACGTCGCAGGTCCTGAGCCAGGGCCTCTACGGAGGCGTAGCGCTCGGAGGGTGCCTTGCGCAACGCGCGAAGCAGGACCGCGTCGAGGTCGCCGCGCAAGGCCCTTGCCACCGCCGGATCCTTGGCGACCAGACTCGGGGCCTGCACGTCGGTCCTGAGGATCGCCTGCTCCAACTCGGCTGTGCTCCCCCGCTTCAGGCGGTAGGCCGGTGTGCCGGTCAGCACCCAGTAGGCCAGCACGGCCAGTGAGTAAACGTCGCTGGCCGTTCCGAGCGGTTGTCCGGCGATCTGCTCGGGGCTCGCGAAATCACGACTGAACGCCAGGCCCGATTGCTGCGTCAAGTCAGTGGACTCCGCAGCGGCTTGCGGGCCCTCCATCAGCTTGGCGATGCCGAAGTCGAGCAACCGCACCTGCCCTTGCCGCGTGACGAAGACGTTGCCGGGCTTCAAGTCGCGATGTAGCACGAGGCGGCTGTGCGCGTACGTCACCGCGTCGGCGACCTGCAGAAGGAGTCGCACACGCTCGACGGTGGGCAGGGCGCGCTCACGACACCAGCTATCGATCGGTTGCCCGTCCACGAACTCGAGCGCGAGATAGGGTTGCCCGTCGACCGTGACGCCCGCGTCATACAGACGCGCGATGTTGGCGTGCTCGAGCCCGGCCAGGATCTCGCGTTCGCGCGTGAATCGCTGCAGTAAATCGGCGCGGCGGAAGGCCAGCACCGGAAGTTTCAGCGCGACCTGACGAGTGAACTGACCGTCTGCCCGCTCAGCGAGCCACACCTCGCCCATGCCACCGGCACCGAGCTCGCGCACGAGCCGGTACGGCCCCAGACGCGACCCGGCCTCGAGCACATGCCCTGGGTTCGACGCCGCGCGCCAGGCCGCCTCGCTCAGATCAGCGTCCCGCTCCAGCAGGTTCCACCCCGTTCTGGAGGCCGAAAGCACGAAGGCCTTGCGCAGCACCTGCCCCAGCGCGCGCTGGTCGCCTTCGAGCGAGTCGAGCGCCTTGGCGCGCTCATCCGCCTCCAAGTCAATCACCCGATCAAGAAGCGCGGACAGGCGCGCCAAGTCTTCAGCCTGCATGCGCCGATCTTGCCGTCAACGAGGGCAACTGCCCAGGGGGTCGCCAACCTGCGAAGCTCCGCCTCACGATGCGCGGCCCTGGGCCTCGGGCCCTGGGACCGAAGCCGGCGGCCGCCGGGAGCCCACGCGCTCTCGCTTGCAGCGGCCCGACATCTGGGCCGGGTCGGGCACGGCACGTCGGAAGGCGCCGGCACGCGGCAGCCCTTGGCCCGACGGCCGGCCCGAAACCTGCCCGTCAGCCGACGCCTTGGTGGCGCCAGTACTCCTGTTCATCGCTGGCCGAGCCGGCCGGCGGCGGGGCCTCGCAAGCCAACCCGGAATGGGAGCCGGCTTGCGTTGGCAGCGTCGCCGGCGCGGCCAGCAGCGCTCGCCAGCGCGTCAGCTGCTTCGGCCCGACCTGGAAGTTCATCCGGTAGAGCTGCGGCCCGAACTGGCGCATCTCGAGCGCGATTCGCGCCGCCTCGCGATGGCCGCAGTCCGCGAGCTGCGCGAAGCGGCGGTGCGCCTCGGCATAGTGGCCGCGCTCAAGTTGCGCCCGGGCCTGTTCGAAGGCGGCACCCGCAGGTGCCGCAAGGGCAACGCGCGCCGTCGTCGGTATTGCCATGCAGACGAGCACCGCCAGCGGGATCAGAAGGGTCTTCATGAAGTACGCCTTTCTCACGGTGTGTGGGCATCCAGCGAGCCGACGAGCACCACCGTGGCACCATCGCGCTGCACAGTGACGTCGTCGAACCGCACACGGGCCTTGAGCCCGGCACCTTCGCGTTGCACGTCGAGCTCGGCCCGCCCGTCGAGTACCGGTCCATCGAGGCCGAAGGGCAGGCAGTGGTCAAGCCGCCAGCGCAACGTGAAGCGGCCTGCCTGCACGGCGCCCGGGCGCAGCGGCTGGCCATCGACTTCGACGCGCGCCGCGCTGCCGCAGGCCATGCGCAGCGAAGGGTCGCCAAAGCGCAGGGGCAGCGTCTCGTCGTCGAGCACCGGCACCAGCAGGGCGTTCAGCACATAGCGTTCGATGTGCGTTCGCAACGCGTCGTCGCCACGCCCCGCCAGGGCCGTGGCCGGCGCATCCTGGCGCAGCGCGGCCTCGTGCTCCTGAGGTCCGCCGGCCAACGCGGCAACGAGTGGCCCTTGGCTTGTCGCGGAAGGCGGCGCAAGCGGCACGGAGGCGGCGCGCGATACGCCTGGCGCTGACGCCAGCAAGTGTGCCGCCCACAGATCGACCAAACCCGGCCGCACCCACGCCACCACCGCGATCGCAACCACGACTGCGATCGAGCTTGCCAGAACGTACGCATCCGTGCGGCAAGGCCAAGCAGGCGTTCGGACGGACGAAGTGTCGTGCATGGCCCCTCCCTGTGCGGTCGGCCGGCCACGCAACGCTTTCGGCTGCGGGCCAGCCTGTACCCCTTAGTACGCAAAGGGGGCCAGGAACCGGCCACGTGGGCGCGCGATCCAGCGCACCCGGCTTCGCCGGGCGCTATCGACCGGGGGGCATCGGTCTGGTCGGCGCGCGGGCACGGAGCCTGCGCTGTGTCCTGTGTCGACTCGCTACTTCTTCGGCGGCGACGGCGCCGCGAGCCGACGCCGGCAGTCGGCCAGGGCGCGCTCCGTCTCCAGCCGCCGTGGGCTCGTGCTCACGTGCACCTGTGCATACAGGGCTGCCGCGCGGGCGAGCGGCTCGAGCGCTGCGGCACAGTCGCCGGCGGCGCGCCGGATCTCACCGCGCACCTGCAGCAGTTCGGCTTCGAGCCACGCGCTGTGGTGGCGGTTGGGCGCCGATTCGACGGCCGCAAGGGCCTCATCGACCACTTGCATGGCCCGGCCGGAGGAACCTGCCGCTGCCAGCGCGCGCGCGCGCAGCGCAGATGGCCGCTGCTCGGCTGCGCCCGGCCCCGCTGCGGATTGAATGGCGTCCAACCGCGCGAGCGCGGCCGCGGGGTCGCCGCGCGCGAGATGCCAGTCGGCCTCGACCACCGCGAGACTGCGCGAGAGCGCCGAACGCGGAGGCAAGCCCAAACGATGGATCATCGTGGCCGCCGCCTGCATCGTCGAGCGTGCGCGCTCGAACTGCCGGCCCGCGGTTTCGACGATGGCCCGGTCGACGAGCAGGTCGGCGTGCTCGAACGTATCGCCACCGAGCCCCGCAGGCTCCGCAAACGCGGCATCCAGCAACGCGCGCCCGGCCGCGATGTCGCCTTGTGCCAGCATGACCTCGAAAACCAGGCGGCGAACCGTCGGCATCTGGAAGGGCTCACCCCGCCCGGCCGGCTTGGCTGCGTCGGCCAGCGCCCGTTCGGCGAGTTGCCGCGCCTCGCTGGTGACGCTGATCCCGGCGAGGTGCCTCGCCAGCGCCAGCCGGACCGCGATCGTTCCCGTGCCATGCTCGCCATGCGCTCGCTCGGCCAGCCGCATCGCCTCGCGCAGCATCGGGTCGGCCCGCGCGCGATTGCCCTGAATGAAGTTGAATTCACCGGCGCGCTTCAGGAGCACCGCAATCGTCGCTTCATGCCGTCCGTTCGCGCGTGCGACCTGCACCGCTTCTTCCATCAGCGCCGCGCCGCGCGCCTGATCGCCCAGGCGGAAGCTCGCATTGGCCAGGCTCTCCAGCGCATCGTCCAGCCCGCGCTGCCCCTCGTCCTGCAAGCGCAGCAACGCCACGCTGCGCTCGGCATGGCGCAGCGCTTCCGCAGGCGCCTGCGCGAGCCGGTGGTCCGACATCTGCATGTGCCAGCGTGCACGCAGCGGGCTTGCCTCGTCCCCCGCGGCGTCGAGCACGCGCGCTGCCTCCATCAGCAGTGGCATCACCTCGGTGGCGGAGTCGCGCTCGCGAGCGTCCAGCACCGCTGCATGGTCTAGCAGCGCGCGCGCCAATGCCGGTTCGGCCGGGCCCAGCAGGCGACGCGCCAGTTCCAAGCCCTGCTCAGTCAGCCGCGAGGCCTCAGGCAACAGGCCCAGCTGCCTGTACAAGTCGCCCAGGGTCTCGAGCAGCAACTGCTTCGCCGCAGGCTGGTCGCGAAATGCGTCGTTCGGGCCTGCATCGCCCACCAGCCGTGCGGCGCCGATATCCAACAGCTGACGCGCAGTCGTGCGCCGTGCCCGCTCGGGATCGGCCTGTTCGGCACTGTTAGTGCGAAACAGGTCGAGCAGAAAGCCCTGCACGGCAAGCGCCCGCGCGGCCTCGGAACGCGCGCGGCCTGCCTGCCACAGCGACACGCCGGCGGCCACCAGCAGCGACATCGCGATGAGGCCACCGGCGGCAACCGCGGTGCGATGCCGCGCCACGAAGCGGGCACTGCGATAGGCCGCGCTTGCCGGGCGCGCCTGCACCGGCTCGCCGCGTTGCCAACGGTCGAGATCGTCGGCCAGTGCCTGCACCGTCGCATAGCGCTCGACCGGCCGCTTGCGTAGCGCCTTCAGCACGATGGTCTCCAGGTCGGCGGCTCGCGCGCGCGACAGGCGCTTGATGGCGCCGGCCCGGTGCGCCGT
>JAEUPE010000247.1 GCA_016790435.1 Rubrivivax sp.
GCCATCGTGCGCACGATGGTCTTCCTCGGGTCGCTGCTCTACATCGCCACCTACATCCTCATCGACATCGCGTACTCGTGGGCCGACCCGCGCGTGCGCCTGGCCTGACCAGCTGACCCGAGGCGCCGAAGCGGCCATGCCCAAGTTCGTTCTGCTGTGGACCGACGCCGCGATGTGGCTGCTCGCGGCCGCCCTGTTCGCCTACGGCTGGCATGTCCGGCGCAATCCGACGCTGTCGGTCACGTGGCGCAAGGTCTTCCGTGACCGGGCGGCGTTGTCATCATCGGTCGTGTTGCTGCTCTGCCTGGCCGTGACGCTGATGGACAGCGTGCATTACCGGCCGCTGCTGCCACCCGCCGCTGGCGTCACGGCCGACGCGCCGGCGGCCTACGAGGCGCGCACGATATCGCTACTCGATGCGTGGCTCGGCGACCTGGTCGCCGCGCGCGAGCCGACCTACTCACGGCCGCTGGCCTATCTGGGGTTCACGAAGGAGTCGGTCGAAGTCGCGGGCCAGGTGCAGCGCCTCGCGCCGCGGCTGAACTTCGGCGGGGCGCACCTGAAGACGCCGGAGTCCGAGTGGGTCGGCGATGTGGTGACGCGTGCCGTGGCGGGTCTGGCCATCGGCGCCCTGGTCGCCACCGTGCTCGCAGCCCTCTTCATCGTCGTGCTGGCCCGTGCGCGTCGGCAGGCATGGCGCGGCGCGGCGGCCAGCGTCTGGCGTGGCGAGGGTGACATCCCGTGGCGGGTGGCCGTCGTCACCGTCTGCGTCTTCTGCCTGCTCGGCGGACCCTCGGCCATGCTCTCGGGTCCGTATCACCTGCTCGGCACGGACCTGACAGGCAACGACGTGCTCTACCAGGCGCTGAAGAGCATCCGCACGGCGTTCGTCATCGGCACGCTGGCCACCGTGGCGACGCTGCCGCTGGCCGTGGTGCTGGGCATCATGGCCGGCTACTTCAAGGGTTGGGTGGACGAGCTCATCCAGTACGTGTACACGGTGCTGTCGTCGGTGCCCAACGTGCTGCTCATCGCCGCCTGCGTGCTGATGGTGCAGGTGTTCCTCGACAAGCGGCCGGAGCTGTTCGAGACCGGCGCCGAGCGCGCCGACCTGAAGCTCGTCCTGCTTTGCGCGGTGCTGGGGCTGACCGGCTGGGCGGGGTTGTGCCGGCTGCTGCGCGGCGAGACGCTCAAGCTGCGCGAGCTGGAGTACGTGCAGGCAGCAACGGCCTTCGGCGTGAGCCCGTGGCGGATCATGGTGCGGCACGTCTTCCCCAACGTTGCGCACCTGATGCTCATCGTCACCGTGCTCGAATTCAGCGCGCTCATCCTCTACGAGGCGGTGCTGAGCTACGTGGGCGTGGGCGTCGACCCCTCGATGAACAGCTTCGGCGGCATGATCAACCTCGCGCGCAACGAGATGAGCCGCGACCCCGTGGTGTGGTGGAGCTTCGCGGCGGCCTTCGGCTTCATGGTGACGCTGGTGCTGGCGGCCAACCTGTTCGCCGACGGCGTGCGCGACGCCTTCGACCCGCGTGCACGCACGATGCGGGCGCGAGTGCTCGGGCGGCGTGGCGCCAAGGGCTCCGCATGATCCGGATCGACCGCCTGGCCGTGGAGCTCGACGCCGAGGCCGGCGTCGTGCGCGCCATCGACGGCCTGGCGCTGACGCTGGCCCGCGGCGAGACCTTCGCGCTGGTGGGCGAGAGCGGCTGCGGCAAGAGCATGACCGCACTGGCGTTGATGCGCCTGCTGCCGGAGAACGGGGTCGTCACGGCCGGCGGCGTGCAGTTGACGGGCCGCAACGGCGGCGAAACGATCGAAGTGCTCGACCTGCCGGAGTCGGCCATGCGCGGTGTGCGCGGCGCGCGCATCGGCATGATCTTCCAGGAGCCGGCAACGAGCCTGAACCCCGTGATGCGCGTCGGCGACCAGATCGTCGAGGCGATCGAGGCGCACACGCCGCTGCGCGGGGCCGAGGCGCGCGCGAAGGCGCTGCAGTGGCTCGAGCGGGTCGGCATTCCAGAACCTGCGCGTCGCATCGACGACTATCCCTTCCGCATGAGCGGCGGCCAGAAGCAGCGCGTGATGATCGCCATCGCGCTGGCGGCCGAGCCCGACTTTCTCGTCGCCGATGAGCCGACGACGGCGCTGGACGTCACGATCCAGGCCCAGGTGCTCGACCTGCTGCAGGACCTGCAGCGCGAGCGGCGCATGGGCCTGCTGCTCATCACGCACGACCTCGCGGTCGTGGCCGGCATGGCGCAGCGCGTGGCGCTCATGTACGCGGGCCAGATCGTCGAGGTCGCGAGCGCTGAAGAGTTCTTCGCCAGCCCGCGGCACCCGTATGCGCAGGCGCTGCTGCGCGCGCTGCCTCGCGGGGCGGCCCGTGACGGGGCCCTGTTGGCGATCGGCGGCACGGTCCCGCCACTGACGCAGGCGTTCTCGGGCTGCCGGTTCGCCCCGCGTTGCCTGTTTGCCCACGAGGCTTGCCGCGCTTCGCCGGCGCTGCGTCCCGTGGGCGCGGACCGCGAAGTGCGATGTGTCCTGCAGGAGGCTCCGTCCTCGGTTCCGCCGGCAGCCCTGGGCGCAGGCGCCGATGGCACAGGCATCGTGAGCAGTGCTGCGCTTGACGCCGGGGCCGGCATGCCACCAAAGGCAGACGCGGTCGCGGATCCGAGGCCGACTCCGCTGCTCGACGTGCAAGCGTTGAGCGTCCGCTTCGCCGTGCGTGGGGGCGCGCTTCAACGCGTGCGGGGCCATTTCGATGCCGTGCGCGCTGTGTCGTTCCAGATCCGTCGCGGCGAGACGCTGGCGCTCGTGGGTGAGAGCGGCTGCGGCAAGACGACCACCGGAAAGGCCATCGTGCAGCTCATGCGCGGTGTGGCTGAAGTCGAGGGCCGAGCGCTGCTGGACGGCGCCGACTTGCTTTCGATGCAAGGCGAGGTGCTGCAGGCGGCCAGACGGCGCGTGCAGATCATCTTCCAGGATCCGTTCTCCTCGCTGAACCCTCGCATGCGCGTGGCCGAGTTGCTCGACGAGGGGCTCGTGGCGCTGCGGCCCGAACTCGACGCGAGCCAGCGCCTCAGGCGCATTGCCGAACTCACCGAACAGGTGGGCCTGCGTGCCGATGCGCTGCAGCGCCATCCGCACGAGTTTTCGGGCGGCCAACGCCAGCGCATCGCCATCGCACGCGCTCTGGCGGTGCAGCCCGAACTCATCGTGTGCGACGAGCCCACCTCGGCCCTGGACGTCTCGGTGCAGGCGCAGATCCTCAATCTCCTGCGCGATCTGCAACGCACGCTCGGCGTCTCCTATCTCTTCATCACGCACAACATCGGCGTCGTGGAGTTCATGGCCGATCGCGTGGCCGTGATGCAGGGGGGCCGCATCGTCGAGCAGGGGGCCTGTGCCGACGTCCTCGGGCGGCCAAGCGATGCCTATACGCGGCAGCTGCTCGCCGCCGTGCCGCGCCTGCCTGTTGGCGCCTGACTAGTTCGGCCGTTGGAACGTGGCGCCTCAAGCGCCCCGTGGCCTATTGGCTGGCGCGCGCTGCGTGCCGACAGCGTGTTGCGTTGTCCCAACGGCGATACCACCCTTGGTCTAGGGACAAGCCCTAGCGCTGCCTCGCGTACCGCGCCGAGGAGGGGGCCTTGGTCGTGGAGCAACGTCGCAACCCGTTGATAACAAAAGGGTTTTGTTGCGTATCGAAGGGCTCCGCGACGGGCTGGAGTAGCGCAAACCAACTGCTGACGGCGGTGCGTCATGGATTCCCCGGGCGCTGGGCCCGATACATGCATTCAACAATTTCTTCACATGGCGCAATGAGCGAGCAATGCGTGTGTTGCACGCAACACTGCGCCGGACCCTTTCCGAAACCTTCCGTTTGAGGAGTCTGGTTCAAATGTTCAAGAGGACTCAAGTCTGTACCGGCGTTCTGCTGGCCATGGGGGGCCTGATCGCCTCGGCCTCCGCCTGGTCGCAGGGAACCGAGCGCATCGAGATCACGGGCTCGCGCATCCGCACGCTCGACGCCATCTCCAACAGTCCCGTGTCCACGGTGTCGGCGGTGGAGTTGAACTCCTCGCAGCCGGTCTCGGTCGAGGAGGTGGTGAAGTCCCTGCCGGCGTCGGTACCGGCCATCGGCCCGGGCACCAACAACGGTTCCGGTGGCGGCGCCACCATCGACCTGCGTGCGCTCGGCTCGGGCAGCGTCAGCGGCGCCAGCCGCACGCTCGTGCTCATCAACGGCCGCCGCGTCGTGCCGTTCAACCTCACCGGCTACGTCGACACGAACTCGGTGCCGGTGAACATGATCGACCGGGTCGAGATCGTCACCGGTGGCGCCTCGGCCGTGTATGGCGCGGACGCCGTGGCCGGCGTCGTCAACTTCATCCTCAAGAAGAGCTTCACCGGCTTCGAGGCCTCAGGCAGCTACGGCATTTCTGAGCAAGGCGATGCGAAGCGCTACCGTGCCGATGTGATGCTCGGCACCACGCTCGCCGACGGCCGGGGCAGCGTCATCCTGAGCCTGGGCAAGTCGAAGACCGACCCGCTGGTTCAAGGTTCGCGGCCGAGCGGGCAGGCCTCGCTCAGTTCGACGAGCGGCAACCCGCAGGGCTCGCAGACCGACGTGCCGGCGCAATTCACCGGCCTGCCCGGCGGCCTGGGCGACCGGCAGATCGACCCCGTGACCGGCTCGCTCGTCGCGCCCGGCTCGGGCTTCAACTTCCAGCCGGTGAACCTGTACCAGACGCCGAACGACCGCCAGCAGGTCACGGCCATCGCCAACTACCGCATCAACGACTTCGCCGAGGTCTATGGCGAGGTGCTGCACACGCGCAGCGACGTGAGTCTGAACCTGGCCTCCACCGGGACGTTCCTCAACACCTACACGATCCCGATCGGCAATCCGTTCATCCCCGGTCCGGCTCGCACCCAGCTTTGCACGGCCTTCGGTATCGCGCCGGGCAACTGCGTGGCCGGCGACCCGACGCCGATCACGCTGGCCATCGGCCGGCGCATCACCGAGTTCGGGCCGCGGCTGCGCGACCTCGAGAACAAGACGACGCAGTGGAC
>JAEUPE010000069.1 GCA_016790435.1 Rubrivivax sp.
CCGATCCGCACGCTGGTGGGCGAGGTCACGGGCCTCGGCCTCGGCCCGTGGGAGACCTTCTGGATCCTGGTCTACGGCTTCGCCACCTACGGCAACGCCGGTTTCATGCGCGAGCAGGTGTGCAAGTACATGTGCCCCTACGCGCGCTTCCAGAGCGCCATGTTCGACAAGGACACGCTCATCATCAGCTACGACACCACGCGCGGCGAGCCACGCGGCTCGCGCTCGAAGAAGGCCGACCCGAAGTCGCTCGGCCTGGGCGCCTGCATCGACTGCGGCCTGTGCGTGCAGGTGTGCCCCACGGGCATCGACATCCGCAAGGGCCTGCAGTACGAGTGCATCGGCTGCGCCGCCTGCGTGGATGTGTGCGACGACGTGATGGACAAGATGAACTACCCGCGCGGCCTCGTGCGCTACGACACCCAGCACGGGCTCACGCAGAAGAGCCTCAGCCGCAACCAACTGCTGCGGCGCGTGTTCCGGCCGCGCGTCATCGTCTACTCGTCCATCCTCGCCATCATCTGCGCCGCCGTGGCGGTGAGCATCGCCATGCGTCCGCCTTTCCGGGCCGATGTCGTGCGCGACCGCGGCACGCTGGCCCGCGAGGTCGACAACGGCCACCTCGAGAACGTCTACCGGCTGCAGATCATGAACGCCACCGAGCGGCCGCAGACCTATCGCATCACGGCCGAAGGCCTGCCCGAGATGCAGCAGCAGCCGGCCACCGCGATCACGCTCGCACCGGTCGAGGCGCGCTGGGTCACGGTCTCGCTGCGCGTGCCGCCGGAGACTGTGGCCCGGGCCGGCCCCGGCGCGCACGAGATCCACTTCACCGTGGAGCGCGAGTCCACGCCCACCGACGAAGTGCATCGCGTGCGCGAGCGGTCGACCTTCATCGTGCCGCGCTAGCTTCTTGGCGGCGGCGCTCAGCCCTCGAGCAGGCTGCGCAGCATCCAGGCCGTCTTCTCGTGCACGTCCAGGCGTTGCGTCAGGACGTCGGCCGTCGGCTGGTCATTCGCGGCTTCGACCACCGGGAACAGCTGGCGCGCCGTGCGCGCCGTCGCTTCCTGCGCCGCGACGAGGTGGCGAATCATCTCGTTGGCCCGGGGCACTCCCTCGATCTCCTTGATCGATGCGAGCTTCACGAACTCCTTGTAGGTGCCTGGCGCCGGGTGCCCGAGCGCGCGGATGCGCTCGGCGATCTGGTCGAGCGCCGTCCACTGCTCCGTGTACTGCGCCATGAACATGGCGTGAAGGCTGTTGAACTGCGGACCGGTGACGTTCCAGTGGAAGTTGTGCGTCATCAAGTACAGCGTGTAGCTGTCGGCCAGCAGGGCTGACAGCCCCCTCACGATCTTCTCGCGCTGGCCGGCTCCGATGCCGATGTCGATGGCCGGTGTCTTTGCTTTCTTGGCGTTCATTCGGATTCACCTTTCGAAGGTCTGATCGGAGGAGCGATGCGCGCAGAACGCATCGTCGCCACGTGTCGGCACACGAGGCAGGAAGCCAGCGCGGCGCGGTGTCGATCATCGGCCACTTGCCGCGGGCAGGCGATCGATTGCGTTGATGGCGCCAATGGTCGAGGGCGAGCGCGCGGCTTGACGGAAGTCATTGCCAGCACGGGAATCCGCGGGTCTGGTTCTGCTTTCTGGACGCCGGTACCGCCGGTTCACCGCCAGCGCGACCTCCTGACGCGGCCAGCCAGAGCCGCGCCGCCTTTGGCAGTCGACCGCCAAGTTGGCAGTCCCCACCGACAGACCCGTCGGCGGATCGGCCTTCCGACGCCCTCTCAGGGCATTGATCCAAAACGCATTTCTTCCCGCCAACCCATTGGCACAGATCTTGAAATCACCTTGGGCATGAAGCCTTCGGATGGTCAGCTCTTGCGGCACCTTGTTGTCGCCGGGGCACGAGCGCATGGTTCATGCGTGGCGTTGCTCTCCGCTCCGTTCAACCCCCGCGCCGGGCCGCACGCGCATCGTGCTGCAGGACCCACGCGCCATCGCCGCGCTGTTGAGCCATGCCGAGGTGCGCGCCGCCTGCGAGTTGGCGTACGCAGCGCTGCGTCGCGTGGCAGATCGCCTGGCTGCCGCCAACGCCACCACGGCCTCGGGCGCCTGATGGCTCTGCAGGCGAGAAAGGCACGGCCATGAGCGCACTACTCGGGTGGTTGCAGAAGCATCTGGTGTGGAGCATCCCCGGCGCCATGGCCCTCGGCCTCGCTTTCGGGGCCGCCGCCGATGCCACCCCGCTGCGCTGGGCGATCCTGCCGCTGACCTTCCTGATGGTCTACCCGATGATGGTGACCATGAACCTGCGGGCACTCGCGGCCGGTGGTTCGGGCCGGTTGCAGGGCACGGCGCTCGCCATCAACTTCGTGCTGATGCCACTCATCGGCTGGGGCGTCGGCCTGTGGTTCTTCGCCGAGCAACCGGCAGCGCGGCTCGCGCTGCTGCTCACCGCGCTGCTGCCGACTTCGGGCATGACGATCTCCTGGACCGGCCTGGCCAAGGGCAACGTGCCGGCGGCGGTGAAGATGACGGTGGTCGGCCTGCTCGCCGGCTCGCTGCTCGCGCCGCTGTACCTGAAGGCCCTGCTCGGCGCCGTCGTCGACATCCCGATGGGCCAGGTCGCGCTGCAGATCGCGCTCATCGTCTTCCTGCCGATGGCGCTGGGGCATCTGACCCAGAAGGCGCTGGTGGCCCGCCACGGCGCCGAACGCTTCAACGCCCATCAAAAGCTGAAGTTCCCCCCCTGGTCCACGCTGGGCGTGCTGGGAATCGTCTTCGTTTCCATGGCGCTGAAGGCGCCGGAGATCCTGCACTCGCCGCAGGCGCTGGCCGCGCTGCTGCTGCCGCTGCTGGTGGTGTACGCCTTCAACTTCGCGCTTGCCACGCTGATCGGCCGCGCCCTCTTTGCGCGCGGCGATGCCATTGCCCTGGTCTACGGCACGGTGATGCGCAACCTCTCGATCGCGCTGGCCATCTCCATCGGCGTCTTCCGTGAGCAGGGTGCCGACGCTGCACTGCTGATCGCGCTGGCCTACATCGTCCAGGTGCAGTCCGCGGCGTGGTACGTGCGCTGGACCGATCGCCTGTTCGGCCCGGCGGCTGCGCCGGCGGCACGCACCGCCTGAGCCCACTCCCTTTTCGCATACGCGTCACCTCACCCCCCAAGGAGTCCCAGCATGAGATCGACCGTCGTCTTCGCCTTGTCAGCCGTCACCGCTCTCGCCGCCATGTCGGCCCAGGCCGAAGAGCTCTTCGTCAACATCCACTCGGGCGGCGCGATGGCCCAGGGCGCGGGCCTCGTGCTTGCCGGCCAGGCTCTGGAACAGAAGGCCAGTGTGCGCGTGCTGCTGTGCGACGCCGCCGGTGACATCGCCCTCGTCGGCAAGGAGATGCCGACGCTGAAGCCGCGCAACATGACCCCGCAGCAGATGCTGCAGGGCGTGATCAAGGCCGGCGCGAAGGTCGAGGTATGCGCCCTGTACCTGCCCAACACCGGCAAGCAGCCCAGCGACTTGATCCCAGGCGTCACGCCCGCCAAGCCGGCCGCGGTGGCAGCGCATCTGCTGAAGCCCGGCGTGAACACCCTCGCCTTCTGAATCACCCGGCTTCGCCGCTGACCTCGATCAACAAGGGGCCCGCGCGACGCTCGTACCGTCGCCGGCTCCAACTCAGACAGGAGACAACCATGACAGAGCACGCCACGCGGCCGCCCCCAGACCGCTCGCGCCGGCAATGGCTGCAGGCGCTGGCCGTGGCGCCCGTGGGTGCGGCCGCGGGCAGCCTGCCCGCCCCGGCCCGCGCCGCGTTCAAGACCCGCGCCCGCGTCGTCATCGCCGGTAGCGGGCTCGGCGGCATCGCGGTGGCCAACCGCCTGAGCGCCCTACTCGAAGGCGCGCAGATCACGATCGTCGACCGCAAGGAAGAGCACAACTACCAGCCCGGCTACACGCTCGTGGCCACCGGCGTGTGGCCGGTGGACAAGGTGCGTGACCGCAACGCCGACTACCAGCCGGCCGGCGTGCAGTGGGTGAAGGACATGGTTGCCGGCTTCGAGCCCGCGGCCAACACCGTGGTCACCGCGGGCGGCCAGCGCATCCCCTACGACTTCCTCGTCGTCGCCACCGGCGTGCACCTCGACTACGCGCAGATCGCGGGCATGGACGCCGCGGCCATCGGCAAGGCGCCGGGCCTGGCCAGTGTCTACCCGAGTCCGCAGGCGGCCGAGGCCACGTGGGCGGCGATGCAGGCCTTCACCGCCAAGGGCGGCCAGGCGGTGATGACGCTGCCGGCCACGCCGCTGAAGTGCGCCGGCGCGCCGCTCAAGATGACATTCATGCTGCGCGACCGCCTGCTCAAGGCAGGCACGCTGGGTGCCTCGAAGATCCAGTTCCAGTCGGCGCTCGGCAACGTGTTCGGCGTCAAGGTGGTCAACGACAACGTGCTGGCGCGCTGGAAGGCGCTCGGCATCGACGTCGAGTACTCGCGCAAGCTCACGTCCATCGACCTCGCCGCGCGCCGCGCCACCTTCACGTCGCCCGAGGGCGAGAAGGTGGAGATGCCCTACGACTTCATCCACGTCGTGCCGCCCATGCGGGCCCCCGATGCCGTGAAGAACAGCGAGCTCGCGTGGAAGGAAGGCCCGTTTGCCGCCGGCGGCTGGCTGGAGGTGGAAAAGAGCACGCTGCAGCACCGCCGCTACCCCAACGTCTTCGGCATCGGCGACATCAACGGCACGCCGCGTGGCAAGACCGCGGCCACGGTGAAGAAGAGCGCGCCGCTCGTGGCGCACAACCTCGTGCAGGTGATCGCCGGGCGCCCCGCCGACCAGGCCTTCGACGGCTACACCTCGTGCCCGCTCATCACGCGCGAAGGCTCGGCCATGCTGATCGAGTTCGACTACGAAGGGCGCCTCACTCCCTCGCTGCCGATGATCGAGCCGCTGCAGGACAGCTTCTTCGCCTGGCTGATGAAGTACCGCATGCTCAAGCCGGCCTACATGGCCGTGCTCAAGGGCCGGGTCTGAGGCCGCCGCCAAGCAAGGAGACGAACCATGTACGAGATCTGGCTGGTCCTGAACATCCTTTGGGAGATCGCCCTGGGCGTTTGGCCGCTGCTGCTGGGCGCCGGCCTGCTGTGGGCGGCCTTGATGGCCGCTGCCGTGCGCCGGCCCGGCAGCCGCTGGCGCGCCGGGCTGCCGTGGGCACTCGGCGTCGGTGCCGCGGTGGCCCTGGGAGCCCTGCTCTACGTCCCAGGCTGGACGCGATCGTCGCTGTCGGAGATGGGCTACTGGGTGGACTGGGCCAACCTCCTGGCCGTGGCCGGCGGGTTCGGCGCCGTCGCGGCCGCCTTCGCATGGCCCTTGATGGCGATGCGCCAGGGCGTGGCGCGGCCGTGATGGCCGGGCGAGCGATGTGCCGGTGATGCCGCAGGCGTGGCCCGGTGGCGCATCGGTGACGACATCAGAAGTGCATCACGGATGCCCGGTGACTTCTCGATGACCCCTCGGCCGTGATCCTCGAAGGCATCGCGGCGATGGCCGGGTTGCTCGGCGCACGCACGCTGGCCCACCGGGCCATCCTGCGTGGCTTGCGCGCGCCTCGCGTGCCGCATTCGTTGAGCGCGGCCGACCTGCCCGTGGCGCCCGGCCACGCGCGCGAGGTCTCTGTTCCGGGGCCACGAGGACGTGCGCTCTTCGCGTGGCTGGTGATGCCGCCCAGCGGCGGCACGCCGGTGCCCGTCGTGCTGGCCCTGCACGGCTGGGGTGGCAATGCCGCCATGATGTGGCCGGTGGTGCCACCGCTGCACGCGGCGGGCTGGGCGGTCCTGCTGCTGGACGCCCGCTGCCATGGCCGCAGTGGCGACGATTCGTTCACCTCGATGCCGCGGTTCGCCGAGGACATTGCCGCCGGCCTGGCCTGGCTGCGCCGGCAGCCCGGCATCGACGCAGGCCGCGTCGCCCTGCTCGGGCATTCGGTGGGCGCCGCCGCCGCCCTGCTCCACGCCTCGCGGCGGGCCGACGTTCAGGCCGTGGTCAGCCTGTCGGCGTTCGCCCACCCCACGGAGGTGATGCGGCGCTTCCTGTCGGAGAAGCACGTGCCTTATCGGGTCTTTGGCTGGTACGTGCTGCGCCACGTGCAGCGGGTCATCGGCACGCCCTTCGATGCCATCGCGCCCTTGCGTACCATCGCCCACGTTCGCTGCCCGGTGCTGCTCGTGCATGGCCTGCTCGACACCACGGTGCCGTTCGACGATGCGATCCGGCTGCACGCGGCTTCGACCCGCGCCCAGTTGCTGCCGGTCGCCGGCGACCACGACCTGCGCGAGACGTTCAGACCCCACGCCAAGACGCTGGTCGACTTCCTGACCCAGGCCCTGAACGACCGTACCGCGGGGCCAGCCACCAGCACGGCCACCGCCCCAGGCCTCCCGGCCACCGAGAATCCCGTGACCCGAGCAGCCCCCGCAAGCCCCAAGCCGCCATGAACCCAGCCACTGCCCACGTGCCGCTCGTCGACGACGAACTCGAGGTCCTGTCTTCGCTCGTGCCGCTGTCCGAGCAGCGCATCATCGAACTGGGCTGCGGCGCCGCACAGTTGGCGCGTTCGCTGCTGACCCGCTGGCCAGGTTGCGTCGTCACCGCGCTGGAAGTCGACCAGCGCCAGCACGCGAAGAACCTCGCACAGCCGCAGGAGCGCCTCACCTTCCTCGCCGCCGGTGCGCAAGCGATCCCCGAGTCCGATGCCCGCTTCGACCTGGCGCTGATGCTCAAGTCGCTGCACCACGTGCCGCGCCCGTTGATGGCCACCGCGCTCGGCGAGGTGGCGCGCGTCCTGCGCCCCGGCGGGAACCTCTACGTGTCGGAGCCCGTGTACGACGGCCCCTTCAACGCGCTGGTCCGGCTTTTCAACGACGAAGGCACGGTGCGCGCCGCAGCGCAGTTGGCACTGGACGCCGCCCTTCGCACCGGCGGCTGGGAGCCCGTGGCCGAGCAGCGGTTCGAGATGCCCGTGCACTTCCGCCACTTCGAAGACTTCGAGCATCGCATGATGCGGCCCACCTTCGCCGACCACGCCATCGACGACGCCAAGCTCGCGGCGGTGCGGCGGGCCTTCGAGCCCCACTGCACATCCGACGGCGCGCGCTTCGTGCGCCCCATGCATGTCCGGCTCCTGCGCCGGTGCGGTTGAGCAGCGAACCGATGGACCCGACACCCGCCGCGCGCCACCGCATCGGCGGCGCACTGGTGGCGCTGCAGTTCGGGCTCATCGCCGCCTTGGCCTGGCTCGCCGGCCCATCGTTGCTCGGCCTTGCCGCTCCCGCCGCGGCGTGGGCGCTGCTGCTGGCTTCAGCCGCAATGGGCCTGTGGGCGCTGCAAGCCAACCCACCGGGCAACTTCAACATCCGGCCCGCGCCACGCGATGGAGGCGCGCTCGTGCAGCATGGCCCCTACCGGTGGATCCGGCATCCCATGTACACCAGCGTCGGCGCATTCGCAGCCGGCTGCGCGGTGGCTGCCGGCTCGGCCGCAGCTGCGGTTGCCGCCGGGATGCTGGGCGCCGTGCTGCTCGGCAAGGCCTTCATGGAAGAGCGGTGGATGGCCGAACGCCATCCCGCCTATGCCGGCTATCGCGCCCGCACCTGGCGCTTCGTGCCCGGCCTCTTCTAGCCGGACCGGCAGCGTGCTATCCGTCTCCATCGGTCCGCTGGCCCTGCCCGTCTCGCCGCTGTTGCTGTTGGCTGCGGTGTGGATCGGGTCGGCGCTCACCGGCGGCCTTGCGCGACGGGCTGGCTCGGCGGGGAATGCCGATGCCGCGGCAGCCCTGGACGATGGTGCGCGGGCGGGCAGGATCGTGTTCCACGCGGCCCTGGTCGGTCTGCTCGCCGCGCGCGTGGCGCATCTGGCCCTGCATGCCGACGCCTACCTCGGCGAGCCCTGGGCCGTGCTCGACCTTCGCGATGGCGGCTGGCAGCCGCACGCCGGGCTGCTGGCCGGCGCTGCGTGGCTCTTCTGGCAGGCGGCTCGCCACCCGCGGTGGCGTGGCGCGCTCGCCGCCGGCGCGCTGGCGGGGGCCGGCGCGTGGGCGCTCGGTGCCTGGGCCACGGGGCGTTTCGATGCCCCGGTGCTGCCGGCGCTGGCGTTGCACGACGTCGATCGGGCGCGCACGACCACCCTCACCCAGGTCGCGGCCGGGCGGCCCCTGGTCGTCAACCTCTGGGCCAGCTGGTGCGGTCCCTGCCGGCAGGAGATGCCGATGCTGGCGCAGGCACAGCAGCAGCAGCCGCACATCACGTTTGCCTTCGTCAACCAGGGCGAGCCCGCCGAGGTCGTGCGGCGGTACCTTGCCGGGAGCGGCCTGGCACTGCGGGAGGTGCTGCTCGACCCGACCTCGTCCCTCGGCACGGCGGTGGCGTCGCGCGGCCTGCCGACCACCCTCTTCTACGACGCCCAGGGCCGCCAGGTCGACGCCCACTTTGGCGTCCTCAACGCGGCCGCGCTGGCCGCCCGCACGTCGCGCTGGCGTACCCTTGCAAAAGTCGCCGCGCCCGTCGCATCGACGGTGCAACCGCACGCGGGCGACTCCGGTCAACGAGCAGGCACCCCATGACCCAGAACACGCCCCCGCCCTTCACCGACCCCGCCGGCACCTGGAACCGTCGCTTCAGCGAAGAGGGCTACCTCTTCGGCAGCGAGCCCAACGAATGGCTGCGCGAGCACGCCGCCCCGTGGAGATCCGGCCAGCGCGTGCTCTGCGTGGCCGACGGCGAGGGCCGCAACAGCGTCTGGCTCGCACGCCAGGGCCTGCAGGTGGAGGCCTTCGACATCGCCGAGGTCGGCGTCGCCAAGGCGCGCCGACTCGCCGCCGAGCACGGCGTGTCGGTGGACTACCAGGTGGCCGATTGCGACGGCTATGCGTGGCCGCAAGCCGCCTTCGACGGCGTGGCCGCCATCTTCGTGCAGTTCGCCGACCCGGCGATGCGCGAGCGCCTCTTCGCGAACATGGTCGGGAGCCTCAAGCCCGGCGGCCTGCTCATCCTGCAAGGCTACACACCGAAGCAGCTCGAGTACCGCACCGGCGGGCCGCCCATCGCTTCCCACCTCTACACCGAGCCGATGCTGCGCGAGGCCTTCGCCGGCATGGACCTTCTCACGCTGCGCGAGTACGAGGCCGAGGTCAACGAAGGCAGCGGCCACCGCGGCCGCTCGGCCCTCATCGGCCTCGTCGCACGGCGGCGCTGAGGCCGAACGCGGCCCGGCGCCGGCAAGGTCATGAAGCGCGGACGACGATCCGGCCCTTCATGCCGGCCTGGAAGTGCCCGTCGATCAGGCAGGCGAACTCGAACTCGCCGGCCCGGTTGAAGGTCCACACGATCTCGCCCGTCTTGCCGGGCGCGACATGCGCCATGTAGGGCTCGTCGTGCTCCATACCCGGGAACTTGACCATCAGCGCAGCGTGCGCCTCGAGCTCCGTGCGCGTGCCGATGACGAACTCGTGCAGCAGCTTGCCGCTGTTGCGCACGACGAACTTCACCGTCTCGCCCTGCCGCACCTCGATGCGGTCGGGCTTGAAGCGCATGTCGTCGCCCATGCCCACCTGGATGGTGCGTTTCGCCGTCCCGGCGTCACCGGCGATGCCCCAGTCCTTCTGCTCCTTGCGAACGGCCGCGGCCGGCTTCTTGTGATCCGACTCGCCATGGGCCAGGGCAGCGGCGGCCATGGCCGCAAGCCCGAGGGCCGCGACGAGGTGAACGATGGTCTGTTTCATGGGCAACTCCAGGGTGTGTCTCAGTGGCCAGAGTGGCCACCGACGGGTTTGCGAACCTTGACCTCGGTCGGTCGTACGGGCGTGGCCACAGGCGGCATCGAGCCCGTGCCCTCCGAACGGAACCGAGCCGGGTCCGGCAGCGCGCCGGTGAATTCGTAGGCCACGGTGCCCGGCGGGTGCTTGAACCAGCCGGGGTCGGTGTAGTCGCGCGGCTTCTGCTCCTTGCGCACCTTCACAACGCTGAACATGCCGCCCATGCCGACGGCGCCGAAGGGGCCCTGCCCGGTCATCATCGCGGCGGTGTTGTCGGGCAGCGGCATCTCCATCTCGGTCATGTCCTTCATGCCGCGCTCGCCCATGACCATGTAATCGGGGACCAGCTTCGTGATCTGGCGCGCCAGGCCGCTGTGGTCGACGCCGATCATCGTCGGCACGTTGTGGCCCATCGCGTTCATCGTGTGGTGGCTCTTGTGGCAGTGGAAGGCCCAGTCGCCCTCCTCGTCGGCGAGGAACTCGATCTGCCGCATCTGGCCCACCGCGATGTCGGCGGTGATCTCGTACTGGCGCGCGCTCTTCGGCGTCGGGCCGCCGTCGGTGCCGGTGATCAGGAACTCGTGCCCGTGCAGGTGGATCGGGTGGTTGGTCATCGTCAGGTTGCCGATGCGGATGCGCACCTTGTCCATGTGCCGCACGTTCAGGCTGTCGATGCCGGGGAAGATGCGCGAG
>JAEUPE010000267.1 GCA_016790435.1 Rubrivivax sp.
AAGTACAGGCCCTGGCCCGGCACCACCGACCAGGCGTCGAAGCCGGTCGGCTGGTGCGCTGGCCCCTCGCCGAGGTGCCACTTGCCGAAGATCGCCGTCTGCCAGCCGGCGGCTCGCAGGTGCTTGGCGACGTGCGGCAGGCGGTTGTCGAAGTTGTCCGCCAGCGTCATCACGCCGTTCACGTGGTTGTACGTGCCCGTGAGGATGCTCGCGCGGCTGGGCGTGCAGATGGAGTTCGAGACGTAGCAGCGGTCGAGCCGCACGCCCTCGCGCGCGATGCGGTCGATGTGCGGCGTCTGGTTGAGCCCGTGTCCGTAGCAGCCGATGGCCTTGGCCGCGTGGTCGTCGGCCATGATGAAGAGGATGTTGGGCGGGGGCATGGCAGGCGTCGCTAGGTCTCGAAGCTCGGGAGAGACCGGATGCTAGCCAGTCGCCGCTCGGTGAAACCCCGGGGCGCGGCTGCGGCCGGCCCTCGCGCGACATCGGCGAACATTGGTGGGTGAGCGACTCCGCCGCCTCTTCCTCCGATTCGGTCTCCGCCTCGGCGCTGCGATCCCAGCAACTGCAGCGGCGGCGCATGCGCGCGTTCAACATGCTCGCGGTCGTGCTCGGCCTCTCGATCTGGGCGCTGCTCGGCTGGGCGAAGCTCGCCGGCCTGCCCGGCCCGCAGGAGGTGCTGGCGCGCGCCTGGCAGATGCTGGGCGACGGCTCGCTCGTGCGCGACGCGCTCGCCTCGATGCGGCGCGTGCTGCTCGGCTTCACGCTCGGCACGGCGCTGGCCATCCCGGTCGGCTTCCTGATGGGCTGGTACGTCTGGGCGCGTGGCCTCTTCGAGCCCTACGAGCAGTTCTTCCGCACGATCCCGCCGCTGGCGTTGATTCCGCTGGCCATCGTCTTCCTCGGCATCGGCGAGGTGCCCAAGGTCTTCGTCATCACGCTGGCCGCGTTCCTCGTCTGCGTCATCGCCACGTTCCAGGGCGTCGTCAACGTCGACCGCGTGCTCATCAACGCGGCGCGCGTGCTCGGCGCCGGCGACGCGCAGGTCTTCCGCCGCGTCGTCATCCCGGCCTCGATGCCCTACATCCTCGTCGGCATGCGCACGGCGCTCGGCGCGGCCTGGTCGACACTCGTGGCGGCCGAGCTCATCGCGGCGCAGGAGGGCCTCGGCCACCGCATGCAGCAGGCACAGGTCTACTACGACCTCCCGACCATCTTCGCCGCCCTCATCACCATCGGCGTCATCGGCCTCCTGATGGACCGCGTGCTGCTGTGGGCCGACGAGCACCTCACTTCGTGGCAGGAAAGGCGCTGAGAACGTGATGGACCGCGCCACCGCCAACCCGCGCAAGATCGCCTTCGAACAGGTGAGCTGCACCTTCGAGCTCGGCGGCCGGCCGCTGCGCGCCGTGCACGAGGTGAGCCTCGACATCGCCGAGGGCGAATTCGTCACCATCGTCGGCCCCTCGGGCTGCGGCAAGTCCACCTTGTTGAACATGGCCGCGGGCCTGCAGGCGGCGAGTGCCGGCCGTGTGTGCGTGGATGGCGTGGCGGTGCAGGGCACCAGCCCGCAGCGTGGCGTGATCTTCCAGCAGTACGCGCTCTTCCCCTGGCTCACGGTGGCGGAGAACGTGGCCTTCGGCCTGCGCATCGCCGGGCGGCCGGCGGCCGAGCGCGAGGCCACGGTCGCCCGCTGCCTCGACCTCGTCGGCCTCACCGCCTTCGCCGGCGCGCTGCCCAAGACCCTCTCGGGCGGCATGAAGCAGCGCTGTGCCATCGCCCGCGCCTACGCCATGGACCCGACGGTGCTGCTGATGGACGAGCCTTTCGGCGCGCTCGATGCGTTGACGCGCGTGCGCCTGCAGGACCAGCTGCTGCAGACCTGGCAGCGCGAGCAGCGCACGGTGCTGTTCATCACGCACGATGTCGACGAGGCGGTGTACCTCGCCAGCCGCGTCGTCGTGATGGCGGCGCGGCCCGGCCGCATCCAGGAAGTCGTCGACGTCGACCTGCCTTACCCTCGGACCGAGGCCATGCGCCTTTCGGCCGCGTTCGCCGATCTGCGCAACCGCGTGTGGAACGCGGTGCATCATCAACCATCGCCGGACGAGGAGGCTTCCGCCTCGAAGCCCGCCGAAGCATCCACCTAGATCGCCACATCGAGAGGAGAGTCCCATGAAGCCCGAGCTGACCCATTCCCTGACCCTGGCCCGGCCTTCGCGCCGCCGCGTGCTGCAGCAGGCCGCGGCCGGCGCCGCGCTGGCGGCGCTCGGCGCACCGCGCGCCTTCGCGCAACCGGCGCCGCTGAAGGTGCGCGTCGGCTACATCGCCGACTTCCACGGCTGCTCGATGGTGGCGGTGGCCAACAAGCTCGAGCTGTGGAAGAAGCACCGCCTCGCGCCCGAGGTCAAGTCGTTCACCAACGGCCCCATCCAGATCCAGGCGCTCGGCGCCGGCGACCTCGACTTCGGCTACATCGGCCCCGGCGCACTGTGGCTGCCCATCACCGGCAAGGCCAAGATCATCGCCATGAACGTGGTCGGCTTCTCCGACCGTGTCATCGCGCAGCCGGGCATCAAGACGCTGCAAGACTTGAAGGGCAAGACCGTCGCCGTGCCCGAGGGCACCTCGGGCGACATGCTGCTGCGCCTGGCACTCGCAAAGGCCGGCATGAAGCTCGAGGACGTGAAGCGCGTGACCATGGACCCGGCGACGGTGGTCACCGCCTTCGCCGCCGGCCAGGTGGACGCTGCCGGCATCTGGTACCCGCACGTCGCCACGCTGAAGGGCCGCGTGCCCAACCTGGTGGAGCTCTTCGGCAACCAGGACGCACTGCCGAAGAACAGCTTCCCGAGCTCGTTCGTGATGCGCAACGACCTCGACGCGCCGGCCAGCGCGCCCCTGGTGGACGCGATGATCAAGGTCATCAAGGAAGCGAACGACTGGCGCAAGGCCAACCTGGCGCAGGCGGTCGATGCCGCGGCGGCGCTCATCGGCGCGCCGCGCGCTTCGCTCGAGACCGAGTCGGGCTATGCGCAGTACTACACCAGCGCCGAGCTCTCCAAGCTGAGCGCCGACGGCACGGTGGCCGGCTGGCTCTCGGGCATGAACGAGATGTTCCGCACCTTCAACCGCGTGCCCGAGCTGGTGGACCCGGCGCGTTACTACCTCGGGGCGCGGTACGCGGCCGTCACCCCCTGAGCCGCGGCAGGCGAGCCCGAAGAAGCCGGGCATGGCCGCGACGTGGCCGCACTGGCGTCTTCGATGTTGGCTCGCCTGGGCGCCGCTGCTGGGCGCGCTGGCCGTGGGCCCGGCGCGGGCCTGGAGCGACCACGCGCTGTGCACGTGGCAGGCGCTCGAACCCCTGGCCGAGATCGCCTCGCTGCGGGTGCGCGCCGAATCGCTCGAGCGCTTTCTCGCCGCACAGGCGCCGCAGCTGGAGCGCGTGCTCGCCGAGCACGAGGCGTGGGCACGCGAGCACCTCGAGCTCTACGACCCGCGCCCGGAGGCGCTCGCCTTCAAGGCGCCGCCCGCACCCGCGGCCGGTGATGGGCAGGGCGCCGTGCTGCCGGACCTGCGGCCGTCGTTCCTGAAGGCGCTGCGTCTGAACGTCACTTCGCCGCTGCCGCTCTTCCTGCAATTGCGCCCGGGTGAGCCGCCGGGCGCGCGGCAGGCGCTGCCCTGGGACCAGGTGAGCACGCTCGCCAGTGCCGTCGGCCCCGGCACCCGCTTCGTCGCCGTCGCCGAGGGCAGCGAGTTGGCGGTGGGCGATGTCATCGCCACCGCCTCGCAGGAGCCGGACTTCGGCCTCGACCTCGGCCTGTACGCCGACAGCGGCACCGCGCACGGCCGCGAGTACGGCTTCGGCGACCTGCCCTTCGGCAACCCGAAGCTCGACTACGCGACGCAGGCGCCATTCCACATGGGCCTGTACCACGAGGCCGGCATCGTCTTCGCCTTCGGCAGCTTCCTGCGCCGCTCGCAGCCGGAGGCACGCATCGCGCTGTTCACGGCGCTGGCCCGGCATGCGCTGGCCAGTGGGCACGACTACTGGGGCTGGCGCTTCGCCGGCTGGGCCCTGCACTACGTGCAGGACCTGACTCAGCCTTACCACGCCAGCATCCTGCCCGGCGTGGGCGCGCTGAGGATGGTCGGAGTCAATGTCGCCGACATGCTGGGCTGGGAACGCCCGAAGGCCGAAGCGGTGACACTCGTCTCCAATCGCCACGCGGTCGTCGAGAGTTACCAGCAGCAACGCATGCGGCGCGCCCACGAAGAGGGGCGCTGGGACGACCCGCTGCTCATGGCCCTCCGCGACACCGGCCAGGACAGCGAGCACTGGCGCTACCTGCCGGCCAGCACGCGCGCCCTGGTCAGCCGCGAGGCCTTCGACGCCGCGCATGCGCTCGACGCGCAGCTCGAGCGCAGCTTCCCGCAGCGATTCACCGGTGACCCCGCCGTCGCGCTCGGCAACGAGTCCGACGCGCTCGACCTGGTCGGCATTGCCCGCGGGCACTCTGCCATCGAGCAGGAGCGCCTCGATCAACAGGTGGCGGCGCTGCTCAAGCGCCTGGGCCTGCACACGCGCGCCATCGTGCGCGAAGTGCGGGGCTCGCCGGCCACGCCGCCAGCGCAGCGTTAGGCCCGCCCCCGGGTCCGTGCTTGCGGCACGGCTTTTGGTGATCTGCGCGCGCCGCTCGGCTGGTGCGCGCATGCGCGCAGATGACGCGCGTTTCGGCCGCATTCGGGTGCCGCGCGGCGACCGGCTCGCCTGCCTGTCGTCGGCCGGCGCGGGCGCGGGCGCGGGCGCGGGTGCGGGTGCGGGTGCGGGTGCACGCACAAAGCAATAGCCCTACGAGAAGAACTGAAAAGATCAGGAGCAAAACCCTACGGTTGCTATTGCGAACTGATGAGTTCACATTTCGCACCCGCCGGTCTGGCCTCGCTTCTGCGGCCCCGGCCCTCTTCGGCCTGACCCCTCCTCCACCCATTCTTCTCGCGGAGTATTCCCATGCTCGATTGGTTCAAGAAGTTCGCCGGGCTGTGCGCCCTGGCCATGGTCGTCGCCGCTTGCGGTGGCGGCGACGACGATCCGGCGCCTCCGGGCACTCTCGCCGCCGAGGCCACGGCACGCGGCTTCACGGCGCTCGTGGCGGCGGCCGACAAGGCGGGCCTCGTGCCCGTGTTGAACGCCGGCACGTCCAGCCTCACGGTCTTCGCACCCACCGACGCCGCCTTCACGGCGCTGGCCACCAAGCTCGGTTTCACCAGCGCCACGGCCATGGTCACCGCGCTCGACGGCCCGACGCTCGCGAAGATCCTGCAGTACCACGTGCTGCCGACCAAGAAGCCGGCGAGCGACCTCGTCGCCGGCGGCGCGACGCAGGCCACGCTCTACACCTTCGAGGGCGCGGCCACGACCCTGGGGCTCAGCACGACCGGCGGCGTCAAGCTCACCGACGAGGTTCTCACGCAGGCCACCGTGACGACCGCCGACGTGGCGGCGAGCAACGGTGTCATCCATGTCATCGACAAGGTGCTCGTGCCCCCGGGTGTGCTCACCGTGGTGCAGATGGCCCAGCTCAACCCGACCTTCTCGGTGCTGGTGGAAGCCGTCGTCGCCGCCAACCTCACCACCACGCTGGGCGGCAACGGCCCCTTCACCGTGTTCGCGCCGACCGACGCCGCCTTCACGGCTGCGCTGACCGAGCTGGGGCTGGGCAAGGCGCAGCTGCTTGCGAGCCCCGACCTGGCCGGCATCCTCACTTACCACGTCGTCGCAGGCAACGTGCGCGCCGCCAACGTGGTGGCGCTGCCCAAGCCGGCCAGCGTGACCACGGTGCAGGGCTCGGCCTTCACGGTCGGCGCCACGCTCGCCATCACCGACGGCCGCGCCCGCACCGCCAACCTCGCCGCCACCGACGTCATCGCCAGCAACGGCGTCATCCACGTCATCGACAAGGTGCTGCTGCCCGCCGTGGCGCCCTGACCGCGCTTCTTTCGTTCTGTCCCACCACCCACCACCAAGGAAACCCACCATGAAGAAGATCATCGCCCTCACCGCTTTCTCGCTCGCCGCCCTGTCGGCGCAAGCCAAGGACATCGTCGACACCGCCGTCGGCGCCGGCAACTTCAAGACCCTGGCCGCTGCGCTCACCGCCGCCGGCCTCATCGACACGCTGAAGGGCAAGGGCCCCTTCACCGTCTTCGCGCCCACCGACGAGGCCTTCGCGAAGATCCCGAAGGCGCAACTCGACGCGCTGCTCGCCGACAAGGCCAAACTCACCGCCGTGCTCACCTACCACGTGGTGCCGGGCAAGGTGATGGCCAAGGACGTGAAGGCCGGCAAGGTGAAGACGGTGCAGGGCTCGGAGCTGACCCTGAGCACCATGGGCGGCGTCATGGTCGACGGCGCCAAGGTCACGGCCGCCGACATCGTGGCCGACAACGGCGTCATCCACGTCATCGACAGCGTCGTGCTGCCGAAGTAAAGCGGCCGCACGCCGCTGTTCCGCGAGGGCCGGGGGGCCGTGCCCCCGGCCCTTTTGCCTTGGCGGCGGCCCGGGCAGGGGCCGCGCAGAGGACGGCGCAGAGGACGGCGCAGAGCGCGGGGCCGAGGACGGGGCGGCACAATGGTCGCCATCGACCCAGGACACCGCATGGCCCACGATCACCCCCCGCGATGGAAGAACGACGGCGTGCGCGTCGTGCCCGGCAACCAGCTCGACCCCAACACCGCGCAGACGCCGGGCATGGACCGCAAGGCGGCCATCAACTTCGCGCGCGTGGGCGCGCAGAAGCTCTGGGCCGGCACCGTGCACATCCATGCCAACGCCAAGACCGGCGCCCACCATCACGGCCCGCTCGAGAGCGTGATCTACGTCGTCCGCGGCCGCGCGCGCATGCGCTGGGGCGAGCAGCTCGAGTTCACCGCCGAGGCCGGGCCGGGCGACTTCATCTACGTGCCGCCCTACGTGCCGCACCAGGAGATCAACGCCAGCGCCACCGAGACGCTCGAGTGCGTGCTGTGCCGCAGCGACGGCGAGGCCGTGGCCGTGAACCTCGACATCGAGCCCGTCGAGCGGCCGGAGAACGTGCCGTGGGTGGACCCCACGCATCCGGCGCCCAAGGCCTGAAACGCGCGCCACGCCGGCCGCGCGTCGTTGCGCCGGCAGGAACCAACTCGTGCTTCACTCGCCATCCATGCGCCCGCACCCATGACCAGCATCACCGTCCGCCAGGCCGTGCTTGCCGATCTCGACGCGCTGGCCTCCTTGTTCGACCAGTACCGGCGCTTCCAGGGACAGCCGGGCGACCTGCCGGCGGCGAGCAGCTTCCTGCGCAACCGCTTCGAGCACGGCGAGTCGGTGTTGTTCATCGCCTTCGATGGCGAAAGTCCGGTCGGCTTCGCCCAGCTCTACCCGACCTTCTCTTCCGTCTCGCTGGCGCGCGCCTTCATCCTGAACGACCTGTTCGTCGCCGAGGCGGGCCGCCGCAAGGGCGTGGCCTCGGCCTTGCTGGAGGCGCTCGAGGCTTACGCCTGGTCCTTCGGCTCGGCCCGCGTGACGCTCAACGTGGCCCGGGACAACCTGTCGGCGCAGGCTCTGTACCGATCGCAGGGCTGGGTGCAGGACCAGCAGTTCCACATGTTCCATCGCTTTCCGCCGGGCCGCTGAACCTGTGCCTGCCCCACGTGCTCTCGGCGTTCGGCGCGCCCTCGTCTTCGGGGCGGTCGCGGCCGGCGGCGCACTCGCTCTCTCGGGCTGCACCCACCCACCTTCGGAGAGACCGGGCATGGACAACACCATCAGCGCCATCACCGCGGCATCGGTCATCGAGTTCCTGAATCACTTCGAGGCACTGGCCGCGCAGGAGGACTTCAGCCTCATCAGCGCCCTGATCGACGAGCGCGCGTTCTTCCGCTTCAACGACGGCGACTTCGTCGGCCGCGCGGCCATCCAGGCCGCCTTCGAGAAGACGTGGCGCGCCGACCCCACGGTCAAGAAAGCACGGTTCTACCTCTCGGACATCGTCGTGCTCAGCACCGACCGCCGCACCGCCACCGCGACCTACACCTACCACTGGGAAGGATCGCAAGGCGCGCGCGAGTTCAAGATCCAGGGCCGCGGCACGCGCGTGCTCCTGCGGGAGGGCGGACAGTTCCGGATCCTCCATGAACACCTCAGCCGCTTCCCGAAGCCACAGTGACGGGGGTCGATGAAGGGCGGCCCAATGAAGAGGATTCCCTGATGAAGCAGCGCGGTCCCGCCCAACCTGTCGGTCGCGCGTACGCCGCGCCAACAGTCGGGTGCCTGGCGAGAATGCTGGCGCTCGTGATCGCAATGCTGTCCAGCGCGGCCTGGGGTGGCGAGCCGCCCGACCGCGACGGCCTGACCTGCACCGTGACCAAACAGGCGCTCGCAGACGGGCTGCGGCTCGAGGTCACTTTCGCCAACCAGACGTCCGAGCCCATCGCCCTGCCCCCCGGTCCTCACCTCGTGCTTTACCGGGACGCCGCTGCGACCGAGCCCATGGAAGTGACAGCCCGCATCGACCGCCTCCAGCGCACGCCGCTGCCAGTGCCGGCGCAGGGTCGCGTCACCGGCCTCTACGGCATGACGCCGCAGCACACCGAGGAACTGATGTGCAACGTCGGCAAGCCGGCAGCCGCCGGCCTGTACTTCTACCAGTTCAGCCGCCGGCCCACGTTCCGCTGCCTGCTGCGCGAGGTTGCGCTAGCCAACCTGCCGATGAAGCCCGACTGCGCGGCAGGCGCTGCGCCGCGTCAACGCCCTGCCCCATCTCCCACCAGCACGAAGGGCGCCCAGAAGATCGGGTGAGCGTAGCGCGGCTGCTTCTGCAGGGCGCGGATGGCGCGCCGCAGCGCCTCGGCCCGGCCCACGGTGGCATCGACCGCTTGCGCCTGGAAGACACCGGTGGTGAGCCGGCGTGCCGAATCCGTCTCGACCGGCCAGTTCGAAACCAGCAGGCTGCGTGCGCCAGCGAAGAAGAAGGCGCGCCCCAGCCCCGACAGCGCTTCGCCGGCACTGCCGTCGGAGCTGGCAGTATTGCAGGCCGAGAGCACCACCCAGTCGGCGTTGAGCTTCAGGCCGAGGACCTCGCCCATGGTCAGCAGGCCATCGTCGTCCTCCCGCGTGAGCTGCGGGTTCGACAGCGCCAGCGCCGGCTGGTCCAGGCCGTCCACGTCGCCGGCCATGAGGCCGTGCGTGGCGAAGGCCACCACCTTGTAGTCGGAGAGGTCGAGCGACTTGACACTGCGCTCCGACGCCGCCAGCCCCAGGTGCAGGTCACGCGCTGCGTCGGCCTTCATCACGCCAGCGATGTCGCGCAGTTCCTGCGCCGTGTCGGGCAGCGCCGGCATGGTCGAGAACATGCCGGCCAGCGTCGCCTGCGGCAGGGCATCCGCCGCGGCACCGCTGCGCTCGCCGGCTCCCCCGCCGCCACTCCGGCCCAGGGACTGCAGCAGGGCCATCGCCTCGGCCCCGTCGTCGCGCTTGCGCGCCACCAGCCGGCGCACACTCTGCGGAGCTTCAGCCATGGCGCTGGCCGCGGCGGGGGCGGGAGCCGAAAACACCGGGTCGCCAAAGCCGACGAAGGCGCGCCGGGCCTCGACGGCCGGCGGCCCGCGACGCAGCGAGTGCAGCGCATTGACCGTGGGCAGCTGGGCGACGGCGATGTCCTCGATCAGCCAGCGCGGCTGGGCGCCGATGCGCCGCACGAGCAGCGAGAAGGGCAGCTGCGACAGCTCGCCATGCGGCACCACGTGCAGCAACGTGGCATGCGACCACAGGCCGGCGTCGGGTGCGAGGAGATCGCGGTAAAGCGCATGCGCCACGGTCGCATCGAAGCGCGGCGGCGCCGCTTCGCCGAACTCAAGCTGACGGCGCAGCCCTCGCACGGCAGCGGCGAGGTCGTCGCGCCCACGCGCGACAGCCCGGAACGCGACCGCCATGCGCGTCACCGTCCAGAGGTAGGTGCGCTCGTCGGACACATAGGTGGCGAGCAGCGCCTCGCCCGGCGCCAGCAGCAGCTGCGTGGCGGGCAGCGAAGCGGGACTGGGCTTCGCCAACTCGGCATAGGCCGGAAAACGCCGCGCGATCTCGGCCTGGATGGCGCGCCGCTCATCGTCCATGCGCGCCAGCTCCCGCTGCAGGTCACCGGCGATCTTGTTCAAGCGCTGCTCCGGCGCCGCCAGCAGCAGGCGCTGCAGCACCTCACGCAGCGCGCGGCCGCGCACCTGCAGGGCCTGCTCATCGCGCGCCAGCGCCTGCAGCTGCGCGTCGGGCAGCCGGGCGCGCGCCAGGCCGGCCGCCATCGCACGCTGCACCTGCGACTCGCGCACCGACTCGGCCACCCGGAAGCCCTCGGCCGCGATGTCCGGGCCGGTTACGCCGCAGCCGTCGGCGCAGGCCGCGAGCTGCGCCAGGTAGGCCTCGGCAATCACCTTCATTCGCCAGCGGTTGACGAAATCCTCTGCCTCGTTGCGTGCCGCTGACTCGGCTTGCGCCAGCAGCACGGGCATCACGGCGGCAAACTCGCGCAGCAATGCGGCGCGCTCGTCTTCAGCCGCCGCCCCTCCCGTCTGCTGCGCTTCTGCGCGCCGCGCTGCGGCACGCAGACCACGGGTCTGCGCCAGCAGGAGCGCATCGGCATAGGGTCTGCTTCGCTCGGCCTCGATGATCTGCGCAAACATCGAGTGCGCGGCTTCGTAGCGCCCGCTGCGCGCCAGCGCGTGGGCCCACTCGATGTGTGCCCCGCCCGCCGACAACGGAGCGCCACGGCGCTCGAACAACTGCACCGCCTCGGCATCCCGCCCCCGCAAGACGAGCAACGTGCCCAACTGCGCCCGCAGGTCGGCCAACCAAGGTGCCTGCGGCGCCAACTCCGCGGCCTCGGCGGCGGCGAGCGTGGCTCGCAGCAGGGGCTCGGCGTCGGCAAGCCGCCCCTGCTGGAGACGCATCTTGCCCAGCACGAGCAGGGCGGCGCCGCGATCCCGCGTCCCCGCGGCGGCCAGCGGCTGCAGCTGGTTGAGCGTGTCGCGCAGCAGCACCTCGGCTTCGGCCATGCGGCCCTGCGCCACGAGGTTCGCGGCCAGGTTGCGCTGCGCCTGCGCTTTTCGCGAGGGCGCGTACTGCACGCGCACAGGGTCGCCCGGCGGCAGCGCCAAGCTCCGCTCCACGGTCTCGCGCGCCCGCGTGAGCGCAAGGCGGCGCGAGCCTTCGGCCTCGCGGAGCTGGCCGCGCATCTCGAGCAGATGCGCCTCCTGGCCGTCGACGATGGAGGCCCACAGCGCCTCGACCGCCGGTGACCGCGCTTCGCCGCCGAGTTGTGCGCGCAGCCGGGCCGAGTGGCGTAGCTCCTGCAGGGACTGGCGCGCCGCTCGAATGCTCTGCTCGGCTTCGTCCAGCAGACCGAGGCCGAGTTGAAGGGTGGCCGCGTTCCAATGTGCCGCAGCGGCACGGCCGGTTGGGAACGCGCGCCCCTTGTGGTGTTCAAGTGCGGCCAGCAGCTCACCGGAGTGCCAAAGCGCGGTCACCAAGTCGTGGTCGATGCGCCACCGTGCGCCCCACGCATCGACGCGCAACTCCGCCGGCGGCCCCAGGCGAAGCGCCTCGCGCAGGTCGGCCACGGCGGCCACGTAGCGGCCCAGCCGCGCACGGGCGTCTGCCCGCTTGTGCAGTTGCACGATGCGCTCGGTGCCGTGGTTGCCGATCAGGCGGTCGGCCTGTTGCTCGATCTCGGCCCGCGTGGCCGCGCCCGCCTCCATGTCCTCGGTCGCGAACTCCTGGGCGCACGCCTGCGGCGTCGGGGCTGCCGTCAGCACCCAGGCGGCACACATCCAGGCCAGGAAGCGCATGTTCATGGCCGGGACCCTACAGCGCCTTGACCAGCTGCAGGATGCGCGAAGTCACCGACTGCACCTGGAAGGCGTCGATGCCGCCGGCTTGGTTATTGGCCAACGCGACGACGACGAACGTGCCGCGCGAATCGCTCTCGAGCAGCCACGAGTGCGTCAGCGCCATCAGGCCCGTTGTCGCCTCGAGGCTGCCACCCTTGTACCAGACGCGCTCCCATTCGTTGCGTACGAAGGGCTGCGCGACGCCGGAACTCAGCGCGCGGTCCATCAGGCGCAAGGCCTGCGACTGGTCGCTGTAGCGGCGCATGCCGGCGTACACGGCGCACACATCCAGCGGCGTGGCCTGCCACGAGCCGGTGAGGAAGATCGAGCGGTGCTGCTGCGAACCCGTCACCGGTCCAAGTGGCTCGAGCACGGAGTCCGTGTAGCTGCGCTGGTAGGCCTCGGTGCCGGCGGCATAGGCTTCGGCATCCGCGAGCGAGACACCGGCGAACAGGTTGAACTGCTCGTTGACGGAGAGGAACGGCGTCATCAGCGCTGGGTTGCCGTGGTTGAAGCGCACGAGCGCGGCCTCCGCGCGCGCCCGACCGACGAGCTGGTGGAGATGGTCGGTGGCGGTGTTGTCGCTGTTGCCCATCATCAGCGTGGCCATGTCGGCCAGGGACAGCGACGCGCCCACCGGCTCGCGGGCGAGCAGGCTGCCGGGCACCGTTTCGGCCGCGCTCAGCGCCAGCGTCGCGGTCGGGCTCACGGCGCCTTCCTGCACCGCCTGCCCGAGCGCGCCCAGCACCCAATGCTTGAAGATCGAGCCCGTGGCCCGCGGCACCGTGGCGTTGCGCTGCTCCACCGGAATGCACTGCTGGTTGTTGATGCGCGCCACCAGCAGCGAGGCGTTGGGTGCCAGGGTGAGGAACTTGTCGGCCGCCTGCGCCATCGTGAGACCCTGGTCGGCAGCGAACTGCACGCTGCCGTTCAGGGCGAAGGCAGGCGCGCTCAACGCGTCGATCAGGCCGCCGCCAGCGTACTGCGTGGTCAACGTCAGGTAGCGCCCCGTGGCCGGGCTGCCCGGCGTGCCGATCAAGGCCACGACCTGCACCGGCGTGGCCGCGACGAGGTCGACGACCACCGCACCCGGCGAGCTCGTGCGCAGCGCTTGGAAGAACGCCTGCCACTGCGCCGCCGAAGTGGTGGACAGCGCCTGCGGCGTGAAGCGCGCATTGATGTCCTGCACGGTGGTGGTGCCTGCTGCGAGCTGCGCCAGCACCCAGCTCAGCTGCCGCGTCGAGGGGTAGTCGGGCAGCTGATAGACGCCCCCAACGCGCGCAAAGGCCGCGGGGATGGGCCCCGAGCGCGCCGGGTCCGTGATCGTGAGCGTGTAGCCGGCCGGTGCCACCGTCACGCCGCTGGCCGAGGCGGTGACGCCAAGCACGGACGCCCCGAAAGCTGCATCGGCGCTGGTGGCGATGGTGACCACGGCCGTGCTGGCGCTGGCGCCGATCACACCTCCGCTCACCATGACCCCCGCCCCGGCGCCGCTGCCGGCGATGGTGACGGCGCCCGCAAAGCCACCCGTGCGCACGATGGTCGCCGTCGTGGTGACGGACTCTCCGGCCTTGGCGCTGCCGCTGCTCGACGAGAGTGTCAGCGTGACGCCCGGCTGCTCCGGCGCCGGCGAGGATCCGCCCCCGCCGCCACAGGCCACGAGCCAGGCCGCAGCCAGCGCGAGACCAACCCGGCCGGCAGCGCGCGCCGCCCAACCGGCCAGGGGCCGGCGCAATACAGGCTGGGGAATGCTCGCGGTCTTCGGTGTCATGAGCGGGGCCCTCCAGGGTTCGTGGCGCCATCGCGCGCGGTTCGTGGAAGCCGTCGTTTCGGCTTGGGGACCCACTTTGGCAGGGCATCGTTAGGCAAACGCTAAGTGGCCGTGCGCGGAGCCAAGGACGCACGCCGCCGGCGCGGGCGTCCGCCCCGAGGGGCTCGCCGGCGGGTGATGCGAGCGGGTCATGTGTGGCGGGGCCAAGCGCAAGAAAGATCAAGCGCCGGCCGCAGCCCGATGGCAAGCTGCCGCCATCCCGTTGAGCCGCCACGCCGCCGCCACCCATGCGTCCCGTCGAACATGCGATCTGGCTCATCGAGAGCCGCCTCGGCGAGAACCCGAGCCTGGACGACATCGCCCGCGAGACGGGCCTGTCGCGCTACTACATCTGTCGCGTCTTTGCCGAGGAAACAGGCACCACGCTGGCCGCCTACGTGCGCAGCCGCCGCCTCGGCGAAGCCGCCAAGGCACTGTTGGGCGGCGCGCCGAACATCCTGGACGTGGCCCTGGCCGCGGGCTACGGCTCGCACGAGGCCTTCACGCGCGCCTTCCGCGCCGAGTTCGGCTGCTCGCCCGAGGAAGTGCGCGCGCGCGGCCAGGAAGCCCCACTTCGACTGAAGGAGCCTCTGCGCATGAAAGCCGCCCAGCAAGTCCCCCTCGACCCTCCCCGTCTGCAGACCCTGCCCGCCACGCGCTTCGTGGGCCTTGCACGCACCTACACGATGACGCAGCTGGGCGCCATTCCGCAGCAGTGGGAGGTCTTCCAGCGCCAGCACCTGTCGCGCATCGACCGAGCGAAGGTGCCGGCGGCCTTCGGCATCGTGCATCACGCCGCACACGACGGAGAGAACGTGCAGTACCTGTGCGCGCTGCCGGCCGGCTCGGGCCTCCAGCCCGGCGATGCGTCCGGTGACGCGCCCGGTGACGCGCCCGGTAGCGAGCTCGTCGAGCTCGCCCTGCCCGAGATGCGTGTGGCCCAGTTCGCGCACCGGGGGCACATCTCGGGCATCGGCGCCAGCACGCGCGCCGTGTTCGAGGAGGGCCTGCCCGCGGCCGGCCCGCGCCCGGTGGGGCCGGTCGACCTGATCGAGCACTACGGCCCCGACTTCGATCCACGCAGCGGCTTCGGCACCGTCGGCCTGTGGGTGCAGGTCGAACCGGCCGGCGGCAAAGTGCCAGCACGGCCGGCCTGCCCCTGAGGGCCGCGCACCCCGCTCACCACCATCGAGGAGACCTGCCCTTGCCTGCCCGCCTTGCCCTGCTTGTCGGCCCGCTGCCCTGGCGCAGCCCGGCAGCGCCGCCCCTACATCTTCACCGGCCCCGCCGCGATCGTCGCCTGTGAAGCGGCCTGCCCGGCCGCGTCGCGCGCCAGGTTCTGCCGCGTGCGGTCGACGTAGCTGTCGGCGCGCTCGAGCTGCTGGCGAATGAGCGTGTTGTTCTGCCCCATCACGTCGATGGCCTTGGTGCGGAAGCTGTCCATCGCGTCCATGGCCTGGAAGGTCTGGTCGAACATCTCCTTGATCTTCTCGATGCCGAGCATGGGATTGCTCGCGAACTGCGTCGTCGCGTCCACATGCTGGTTGAGCGCGCGGCCGGTCTCGCTGATGAGGTTGCCGATGGTGGCGTTCACGCCCTGCAGCATCTCCATCACGCGGATCTGGTTGCCGGTGGCGCGCGCCACCGTCTGCGCCACCGCGAGCGCGCTCATGCCGGTGGTGGCGACGCGCGTGCAGCCGTTGATCATCTCGCGGCCGGTCTTCTTCAGCACGTCGAGCGCCAGGTAGCCGTTGATGCACACCGCCTGCTGCGTCTGGATGTCGGTGAGGTTCTGGCGCGCGTAGAACAGCACTTCCTGGCGCAGCGCCTGCGCCTTGGTGGGGTCGGTGGGCTCGAGCGCCTTCACCTTCTCCTCGAGCTTGCTGTCGAGCTGCGTGGCAAAGCGCGCAGCCGCTGCGAGCTTGGTCATCGCGTCCCACAGCTTGGCGCGCGTGGCCTCGATGTCGACGACGTCCTTCTGCATGTCGTCGCGCGCGGCGTAGAGCTGGCCCATGCTCGTCTTCAACTGCTCGGCGGCGGTCTGGTACTTGCGGAAGTAGGCCTCGAGCTTGTTGCCGAAGGGAATGAGCCCGAGCAGCTTGCGCGGTTGCAACAAGTCGCCGTCCTTGCCCGGGTTGAGCTCGTCCAACTGGCTGCGGATGGCGGCGATGGCCTGGTAGGCCGGGCTGTCCTCGATGCCGGCGAAGTTGCGCTGCATGAAGCGGCCCTGCATCAGCGCCGACGCGTTGCTGATCTCCTCCTTGCCGAGCGCGAAGGCGCTGTCCAGCCGCGCCTTGAAGGCGTCGCTGTGCACGTCTTCGGCGGCGAGCGCGTCGATGAAGCGCAGCACCTGGTCGTCGACCTGCGCGGCGAGCTCGGGCTTGAGCGGCACGGCCTCGCGCACCGCGGCGGGCAGCACGGGCGTGATGACCTCGGGCGGCTCGAGCTTGAAGGCCACGGCGGTGGTGGTCGTGGAGGGGCCGGCGGGGGTGTCACTCATGACTTGGAGTCCTTCGTGGGCAGGGTGAGGGCGGGGGCTTCGGCGCCGGACGTGAGCGTCGACGGCGCGAACTTCTGGCTCAGGAACTTGCTGTGCACGAGGAAGGCATGCGCGTCCTGCGCAGCGAGGTCGTCGCCGAGCTGGCGTACCTTACCTTCAAGCTCGGTGATGGTGTCCTTGAAGGTGTCGACCGCGGTCTTGCCGTTGTCGAGCAGCTTGGTGGTGGCAAAGCGCGCCGGGATCGAGAGGTACGTGTTCAGCGCCTCGGGCAGGTAGCTGATGGCGATGTGGCGCGCGTGGAAGCTGTCCTGCAGCGAGAGGTTGCCCTTGCTGCGTTCCCACTGGTGCAGCAGGCCCTCGAGCGCCTTGCACAGGTCGAGCACGCGCGTCTGCAGGCTGGCCGGGATGCGGTCTTCGGGGTTGTATTCGGTGAGCTTGCGTACGCCGGCCAGCGCACGCTCCATCGCCTCTCGTGCGTCGCCTTCGTCCTTGAACTGCAGCTCTTCCCAGGCCGGTGCCGCGGTGCTCGGCCAGCCGAGCCACAGGCCGCCGATGACGAAGCCGACCACGTAGCCCAGCAGTGCCACGCCGAGGCCGATGTTGCCGAGGAAGCCCAGCGACTTCAGCACGAGCACGACGATGGCGAGCCCTAGCCCGCACCAGTTGGCCGGGGCGGCGATCAGGCGCAGGAGTTTCTGGCCCATGTCACCTTCCCGCGCAGCGCGCGCCGAGGACGCCGGGTGCTCGGCTTCGCGAATGTCCTCTTTCGAGGGCCCGGCTTCGCAGGGCCCTCGAATGCCCCCTTGATTTCGCTGCGCCGACCACCCGGCGCCCTCGGCGTGAAGCACGGTTTGTCTTCGATCGGGAAACGCCACCGACAGTGCAGGATCGGGCCGACGGGGTGCCCTGCGCAGCGAAATCAAGGGGGCATTCGGGGGCCCAGCGAAGCTGGGCCCCCGAAAGAGGACATTC
>JAEUPE010000053.1 GCA_016790435.1 Rubrivivax sp.
GTCTGAGCGAAACGAGCGCAGCGAGTGAAGCGAGTTGTTCGCGGGCCAGGAGCCCGAGCAGCGCAGGGGAGTCGGGCCCCCAGGGCCCGACCGCCGCAGCTAAGCGCCGCGCCCTGCCCGCACAGCCCTTTGCCGCGCCGCCCTTGCCACGCCGTCCTTGCCACGCCAACCGGCAACGACCACAACGCCGTGACCCAGGGGCCCGAGCGAGGCTCAGTGCAGCGAAGCCACCCGCGGCCGCTCGCCCGGCCACTGCCGCAGCAACTCGCTGAACTGCGCCAGTGGCCGCGGCGGTGCGGCGAGGAAGCCCTGCATCTGCTCGCAGCCCGCCGCCGAGACAGCGGCCAGCTGCGGCGCCGTCTCCACGCCCTCGCATACCGTGCGCATGTGCAGCGTGCCGGCCAGCCGGGAAAGCGTCTGCACGATGGCGCGCGCATCGTCCTTGACGAAGGTGTCACGCACGAAGTCGGGGTCGATCTTCAGCGTGTCGAACGGAAAGCGGCGCAGACAGGCCAGCGACGATGGGCCGCTGCCGAAGTCGTCCAGCGCCACGCGCACGCCCAGGTCGCGCAGGGCCAGCAGGCGCTGCAGCGGCTCGGCATCGGCCTCGTCGAACAATGCCTCGGTCACCTCCAGCTCCAGCCGCGTCGGCGGCAGCCCGGTGTCGCGCAGCACCTCGCGCACGAAGTCGACGAAGCTCGCCTGCCGCAGCTGCACCGGCGAGACGTTCACCGACACCGCCAGCCCCGGCAGCAGCCCGGCGGCCTCGGCGCAGGCGCGTTGCAGCGCGAAGCGGCCGAGCGGCTCGATGAGGCCGCACTGCTCGGCGATGCCGATGAACTCGGCCGGGCCGACGGGGCCTAGCACCGGCGTGTCCCAGCGCAGCAACGCTTCGGCACCAACGATGCGCCAGGTGGCGATGTCCACCTTGGGCTGCCAGTGCAGCGAGAGCTCGCCGCGCTGCAGCGCCTGCCCGAGGCCACGCTCGATGGCCAGGCGGCGGCGGTTGCGCTCGCCCAGCGTCGGCGCGAAGAACACCGGGTGGCCGCGCCCGGCCTCCTTGGCCGCATAGAGCGCCGTGTCGGCCTGCACGAAGAGCTCGTCGGCGGTGGTGCTGTCGGCGCCGAACGGCGCCACGCCCAGGCTCGTGCCGATGCGCAGGCGCCGGCCCTGCAGCTCGAAGGGCGTGGCGATCGCGCCCACCAGGCGCGCCGCCAGCGCCTCGGCGTCCTCGTGGCGGCCGCCGTGGCGCATCAGCACGGCGAACTCGTCGCCGCCCAGGCGCGCCACGAGGTCGCCCGGGCGCAGGCAGTCGCGCAGGCGCTGCGCCACGCCGCACAGCAGCTCGTCGCCGGCGGTGTGGCCGAGCGTGTCGTTGATGCCCTTGAAGTGGTCCAGGTCCAGCAGCAGCAATGCGCCGCGCCGCCCCTCGCGCAGGCAGCCGTCGAGCGCGTCGCGCAGCGTCAGGCGGTTGGCCAGGCCGGTGAGTGCATCGGTGTGCGCCAGGGCGTGCAGGCGCTGCTGGCCGAGCACGCGCTCGGTGACGTCGGCGAGCACACCGCGCCAGCCCTCGGCGGCGCCGTCGTCGCCGAAGATGCGCTTGGCGCGCAGCACGAGGTGGCGCTCGGCGCCCGCCACCGTGAGGCGCAGCGGCAGGTCGCGCACGCTGCGCAGGTCGGCCAGGGCACGGCGCAGCGCCTCGCGCCCGGGCTCGGCCACGTCGTCGAGCAGCTCCAGCAGCGGCCGGCCGACGAGCACGGCGTCGCCGCTGCCCAGCAGCTCGGCCAGGCGCGGCGAGGCGTGGACGAGCCGGCCGGGCGCGTCGGTCTGCCACAGGGCCTCGTCGGCGTGCTGCTCGAAGTCCTGCAGCAGCAGCGCCAGCATGCGCTGCTGGCGCGCCGTCTCGGCCTGCGAGCGCAGCAGCGCCAGGTGCTTGTGCCCGGCCGTGAGCGCGCCGAGCGCCAGCACGCTGGCGTAGAAAGCGATCATGAAGATGATGCCGGCGTGTGCCGGATTGCCCTCGATGAGCAGCGAACCCACGGCGGCGGCACTGTAGATGCCGAGGTAGGCCAGGCACGCCCGCGGCAGCGGGTTGAGCAGGAAAGCGCCCGCGCCCATCATGCCCGTCACGACGATGGCGATCTGCACCTGCTGGTGCGGCGCGGCACCCGGGAACCACGCCAGCGGCACCACCGCCCACAGCGAGGCCAGCGCGCCCGCGTGCAGCGTGGCGCGGCGCACGGCACCGCGCGACACCGTCTCGGGCGCCTTGCCGCGGCCACGCCACCAGCCGCGCAACGCCACGGCGGCCATGCCGACCATCAGCGCCGCCCACACGACCATGCCGGCCGGCATAGCGGCCCCATCGGCCGAGAAGGCCCAGACGATGATGAGCGCGCAGCCCATGTTGGCCGCCATGACGGGCGGCGTGAGGCGCAGCACCGCGCCCAGCAGCGCCGCGCGCAGGCGGCCCGCGTCGGCGCCGGCGTCGTCGTAGAGGGGCGCCGAGGCGGCCAGCAGGCCAGGCAGCGAAGGGGAACCTTCGGTCATGTCGGCGCCGTCTTGTTGTTGCGGGCCATTCTTGCGCCCGCACTCGACCAGGGTCCCCCCTAGTGTCGGGGCGACCGGGACCCCGATGCGTGACCGAATGTCCGCTTCAGGCGCGCAGGGTGATGGTCACCAGCCGGCCGGCCGCCTCGGCCGCTTCGAAAGCTCCGGCCGTTGCGGCCGCCAGGCCCGGCGCACCGCCGGCTCGCGCCGCGGCGGCGCCGTTGCGAGGGCCGGTGGCGACGGGACGCCGGTGCACCCGGCCGCCGGCCAATTGCAGTTCTTCCCATCGCCCCGTGGTGTCGAGCAGCAGCCCCTTGGCGCGCAACACCCCCTGCGCGCGCAGAGCCTCGCCGAGCGCGGCCACGTCCACCGGCTCGGCGAAGCGGCGCGTGTGCGCGACGAAGCGGGCGGTGGCCCGCAGCGGACGCGGCGCGAAGGCCATGCCGGCGCCGTCACGGCCCCGGCTCGGCTCGAGCGCGGGGCCGAGAACGAGGTCGGACAAGCCGTCGTCGCTCTCGTCGGGCGCGGGCATCGGCAGGCAAGGCGCGTTGCAGCCAGTCTCGCGCAGCCACGCCGCCAAGGGCTGCAGCGCCAACGGCGGCTCGACCAGATCGGCCTTGCCCAGCAACAGCAGGTCGGCCTCCTGCAGCTGCCGGCGCACCGTGCTGCCCACGTAGCGCTCGCCCGCCTGCCGGCGCACGGCACCGGCGTCGGCGACGACGACGATGGCCTCCACCCGCACCTGCGGCACCAGCGCCGCCGTGCGCGCCACGGCCGCGGGCAGGCCGACGCCGCTGGTCTCGATGAGCACGACATGCGGGCGCGGCTCGCGCGCCGCCACTTGCGCGAGGGCGCCCACGAGGTCGCCGCCGATGCTGCAGCACACGCATCCGCCGGCGAGGCTGAGCACCGCGCCCTCGGCGCCGACGATGAGGTCGGCGTCGATCGAGACCTCGCCGAAGTCGTTGACGAGCACGGCGATGCGCAGCGGGCTTCGCTGCCCGGCCTCGCCGGCACCACTTGCCTCACAGGCCCCACCGGCCTCCTTCCCCTCGGCAGCCCGCCTCGCCGCATGGCGCAGCAGGCGGTTGACGAGCGTGGTCTTGCCCGCGCCGAGGTAGCCGCCGATCACCACCGTCGGCAGCGCGGCGGCGGTGGCGTCGCCGCTCATCCGGCAGCGAAGACGCGGCCGCCCTGCACCGTGCCCCACACCGGCACGTCCTTCAAGTGCGCGGGCGGCACGGCCGTGGGGTCCTCGTCGAGCACGCAGAAGTCGGCGCGCTTGCCGCACTCGATGCTGCCGATCTCGCCGTCGAGCCCGAGCGAGCAGGCGGCGCCCAGCGTGATGGCAGAAAGCGCCTGCGGCACCGTGATGCGCTCGTGCTCGCCGAGCAGGAATCCGCTCGCCGTGAGCCGGTTGACGGCGCACCACGCGGTGAACAGCGGCGCCAGCGGCGTGATCGGCGCGTCGCTGTGGATGGCCAGCGGCACACCTTCGCGCAGCGCCGTCGCGGCCGCGTTCATGCGCGCGGCGCGCTCGGGGCCGACGGTCACGCGCCGGTGCTCGTCGCCCCAGTACCAGGTGTGGTTGGCGAACAGGTTGACGCTGGCACCAAGCGCGCGCATGCGGCGGAATTGCGCCGCGTTGGCGAGCTGCGCGTGCTGCAGCGTGAAGCGGTGGTCGCGGCGCGGCGCTTCGGCGAGCGCCTGCGCCAGGCAGTCGAGCGCCATCTCGGTGGCCTCGTCGCCGTTGGTGTGCGTGTGCACGAGCACGCCGGCGCGCAGCGCCTGCACGTAGCAGTCGCGCACCGTCTCCGGCGGCGTGTACCACAGCCCCTCGGGCGCGCCGTTGTAGTAGCCCGGCCAGAGCAGGCGGGCCGAGAAACCCTGAATCGAGCCGTCGGCGACGACCTTGATGGCGCCCAGGCGCACCTGGGCCGTGCTGCGTTCGCGCAGCGCCAGCGCGCGCGCCACGGCGTCGGCCGGGGTCAGGCCGATGAGGCGCAGGAAGGGCACCAGCCGCACCGGGTAGCCCGCTTCGCCGGTGACGCGCAGCAGCGTCTCCACTTCGGGCTCCTGCAGCGTCGCCGCGAGGTCGGTGGCGGTGGTCACGCCCGCGCGCACGGCCAGCTTGGCGAAGGCGCGCATGCCGCCCTCGTCGCCGGAGAGGAACTCGCGGCTCAGGCCGACGTGGCCGAGCACCGGCAACATGGCCTCGGGGCCCTTCAGCTCGCCGCTGGGCAGGCCGTCGGGGCCGAGCGGAAAGGCCGGGTGCTCGATGCCCTGGCGCAGGAAGCCCGCGCGCTGCAGCGCCACCGTGTTGACGTTGAGGATGTGGCCGCTCGCGTGCATCACCGCCACCGGGCGCGAGGCGCTGACGCGGTCGAGGTCGGCGCGCACGCAGCGACGGTTGTCGAAGTAGATGGGGTCGAAGCCCCAGCCGACCGCCGGCGCCTCGGCATCGCTCAACGCGACGGCGGCGCGCGCGAGCGCGTCGACGACGGCATCGAGCGACTTCGCGCCCGGCCACAGGCGCCCATCGGGGTCGCGCGCGTCGAAGAAGCCGGTGTAGGTGTAGCGCCACAGCGTGCCGGCCATGAGGTGGCTGTGACCCTCGACGAGGCCCGGCATCAGCACGCGGCCGGCGAAGCGGTCGTCCAGCTCGTGGTCGCCCCAAGCCACCAGCTCGGGCAACGAACCGACGCCGAGGATGCGGCCGTCGCGCACGGCCACGTGCGTGGCCTCGGGACGCGCCGGGTTCATGGTCAGGATCCGGCGCGCGGCGTAGATCGTGGTGGTGGCAGCGGTGGTGCGCAGGTCAGCGCTCGGTCGGGGTTGGCTCGGCATGGTGCCGAGCATGACGGGTCGATGCGGTCGCGGGCAATCCGGATTGGCCACAGGGGTCGGCCAGGGCGGCCGAAGGCCGCGGGGCCGCGCGGCCCTGGGATGCCTCGATTGATCTTTGCGGCGCGGCGCCGTAGGCTGCCCGTTGAACCCAAGGAGACCCCCATGCAAAGAAGGACGACCCTCACCACCCTTGCTTGCGCAGCCGCCGCAGTGGCGCTCGCCGGCTGTGCCTCGCCCGGCGCCGACGCGAGCTGGATGACGCTGATCGACGGCGACAAGGGCCTCGAGAACTTCAACCGCATCGGCGACGCGAACTGGCGCGCCGAAGGCGGCGCCATCGTCGCCGACCAGGGCAAGGGTGGCTTCCTCGTGACGAAGGCGTCCTACAAGGACTTCGCCATCCGCGCCGAGTTCTGGGCCGCCACCGACACGAACAGCGGCATCTTCATGCGCGCGTCCGACCCCAACAAGATCGGCGCCGACAGTTCGTACGAAGTGAACATCTGGGACATCCGACCTGACCCGAAGTACGGTACCGGCGGCATCGTCGACTTCGCGGCGGTGCCCGTGCCGCCCGTGTTCAAGGCGGGCGGGAAGTGGAACACCTACGAGATCGAGGCTCGGGGGGCCGAGGTCACCGTCAAGCTCAACGGCCAGCAGACCGTGAAGATGAACAACGGCAAGTTCGCGAGCGGGCCGTTCGCGCTGCAGTATGGGCCGGGCGTGCAGGGGGTGACGGGGGGGCCGATCAAGTGGAGGAAGGTGCAGGTCAAGGCGCTGTAGCCGGCGAGCCCGGCCTGGCTCGGCTGCAGCGCGCCTCGGAATTGAGTGCTGACTCGAGGTCGGCCGGGTCTCGGCCCGGCAGCCGAGTCACTTTCATTTGCTGGCCCAAATGAAAGTAACCAAAGCAAAGGGCCTGATGTCCTGCAAGAACTGATTGCCTGCGGACGCGGGCCTCAGTTTGGCCAGCGCGCTCCGGCCACAAGAACAGCTGCGTCTACCCGTTGCACCGCTGCGGCTCGGACCGACAACTCGTCTTCAACTGCGGCTCGCTACGCATCGCCTTGGCCATGCAGCTCTTTGCTGTCTCGTTGTCTTTGGGGTTGCAGCGATGCGCAGCGAGCCTTGGTCCCGAGCGAGCGGAATGGGGTGCGCACCCGAAGAACAGTAGGTCGCATGAATCTTCTGTCCGAAGCGAGACGGCCAAACTGAGGTCCGCATCCGCAGGCAATCCATCGCATCAGGACATCAGGCCCTTTGCTTTGGTTACTTTCATTTGGGCCCGCAAATGAAAGTGACTCGGCTGCCGGGCCGAGACCCGGCCGACCTCGAGTCAACAGCCGACGCCGAAGCGCCCCGACCGCCGGGCCGAGCCCCGGCCGACGTCGAGTCAGCAGTCGACTCCGAAGCGCTCCGCCCGCCGGCGCGGAGACCCGACAAGCTCCCGTCAAGCCGCCCGGGCCACCCGCACCGCGACCGGTTCGTCAGCCCACTGCCCGGCAAGTCCCTCCCACACCGCGACGGCCTCGCGCAAGTGCCGCTCCTTCACATGCCCGAACCCGCGGATCTGCTCCGGCACCGCAGCCACCTGCACCGCTAGCGCCAGCCGTTCCCGGCTGAGCCCGCCGAGCAGTGAGTCGATGCGCCGCTCGTAGTCATCGACCAGTGCCCGCTCGGCGCGCCGCTCTTCCGTGCGCCCGAAGACGTCGAACGCCCCGCCACGCAGGAAGCGCAGCCGCGCCAGCCAGCCCATGGCGGTGAGCATCCATGGGCCGTACTCCTGCTTCTTCAACTGCCCCGTCTCCGCATCGCGCTTCGCGAACAAGGGCGGCGCGAGGTTGAAACGCAGCTCGCGCACACCGTCGAACTCGGCCTGAAGCCGCTGCCGGAATTCGGGCCGGCTGTACAGGCGCGCCACTTCGTACTCGTCCTTGTAGGCCATGAGCTTGGCGAAGTAGCGCGCCACGGCCAGGCTCAGTTCGCCTTCCGAGCCCGCCGCCCGCCGTTCCGCCTCGCGCACGCGCTGCACGAGGGCGGCATAGCGCGCCGCATAGGCCGCGTCCTGGTAGTCGCTGAGCAGGCGGGTTCGTTCGGCGATCACCTCGTCGAGCGTCTGCGCCACCGCCGGCGTCGCGCTGCGCAGCGAACTCGACTGCGCACCGAGCAGCCGCCCGATGGCGGCGGCGTCGTGCACCGCGAGCCGCCCGTACTGCAGCGCCCGCAGGTTGGCCTCGACCTGCACGCCATTGAGCTCGAGCGCCCGCTGCACGGCGGCCAGCGACAACGGCAGCCAGCCAAGCTGCATCGCGGCGCCGACGAGCAGGAAATTGGTGTAGACCGCGTCGCCCATCAGCGCCGTCGCCAGGCCCGTGGCGTCGAGGTAGTGCACACGGTCGGCGCCGCCCGAGCCGGCCTTGTCCGCCGCACCGAGCTTCTCGTTCACTTTGCGCGCCAGCAGGCCGAAGTCGATCTTCGCGTCCGGGTTCATCGTCAGCGCCGCGGTCGGCTGCACGCGGTGGTTGCCGATGAAGCGCGAGCGCGCCGGGTCGAGCGTGCGGAAGGATTCCTCCTGCAGCGCCGCCACCATGTCGAAGCCGAGCACGAGCGCGGCATCGCCCAGGCCCAGCCGGTGCGTGCGCAACGCCGCCGTCGCGGGTGCCACCTGCAGGTGGCTGTAGACGGCACCGTTCTTCTGCGACAGGCCCGTCATGTCGTAGGTGCTCGCCGCCTTGCCCTCCAAGTGCGCGGCCATCGCGAGCACCGCGCCCACGGTGATGACGCCGGTGCCGCCGATGCCGGGAATCATCACGCCGAAGGCCTCGTCGCGCGACTCGCCGCCGAACGCGGCCACGGCGGGTTCGGGCAGCTGCGCGAACAACGCCTCGGGCGCCTCGGTCAGCTTGGCGCGGCGCGGCTTGCCGCCCTCCACCGTCACGAACGAGGGGCAGAAGCCCTTCACGCACGAGTAGTCCTTGTTGCAGGTGCTCTGGTTGATGGCGCGCTTGCGTCCGAGCGTCGTCTCCTTGGGCTCGATGCTCACGCACGAGCTCTGCGTGGAGCAGTCGCCGCAGCCCTCGCACACGGCGTCGTAGATGAACATGCGGCGGTCGGGGTCGGGGAAGGCGCCCTTCTTGCGGCGGCGGCGCTTCTCGGCGGCGCAGGTCTGCTCGTACAGCAGCACGGTGCATCCCGGCGTGTCGCGCAGTTCGCGCTGCACGGCGTCGAGGCGGTCGCGGTGTTCGACGCGCACGCCGGCCGGCCACGCCGTGCCTTCGTGCCGCGTGGTGTCGTCGGTGACGACCACCAGTTTCTGCACCCCCTCGGCCAGCACCTGGTGCGCGATGGCCACCGGCGAGATGGGGCCGTCGATCGGCTGGCCGCCGGTCATCGCGACGGCATCGTTGTAGAGGATCTTGTAGGTGATGTTGGCGCCGCTGGAGGCCGCGAGACGGATGGCGAGCAGCCCCGAGTGGTAGTAGGTGCCATCGCCCAGGTTCTGGAAGATGTGCGGGCGCGTCGTGTAGCGGTGCAGCCCCACCCAGTTGGCGCCCTCGCCGCCCATCTGCGTGGGCAGCATCGTGCCCGGGCGGAACACGGCCATGCCGTGGCAGCCGATGCCGGCGAGCGCCTTGCTGCCCTCGGGCAGGCGGGTGCTGGTGTTGTGCGGGCAGCCGCTGCAGAAGAACGGCGTGCGCCGCACGTCGGCCGGCGAAGCGACGGCCATCAGCACGCGCTGGCACGAGCGAGCGGCTTCGAGCCGCTGCTGCAGCGCGTCGTCCCACAGGCCGTTGGCCTGCAGCCGCGCGGCGATCACCTGCGCCAGGTCGAGCGCCTCGAAGCCGACGTCGCTGTTGAGCAGCGGCGCGCCGGACTCGTCGGCCTTGCCGGTGATGCGCGGCCGCTCGGCGTGGTTGTAGAGGATGGCCGCGGCCTGCGGCTCGACGAACGCCGCCTTGTCCTCGACGAAGAAGAGCTCCTTCTTGCCGGCGGCGAACTCGGCCAGGCCCTCGGGCTCCAGCGGCCACAGCAGCCCGACCTTGTAGACGGCCAGCCCGACGGCGCGCGCGCGCGCCTCGCCGTCGAGGCCCAGGAAGCGCAGCGCCGCGCGCACCTCGTGCCAGGTCTTGCCGGCCGCGACGATGCCCAGGCGCGCCGTGCCGCCCGGGGCCGCGTCGCCGAGCATCACGCGGTCGATGCGGTTGGCGCGCGCGAAGCGCTGCACCAGCGGCAGCTTGTAGCGCCGCAGGATCATCTCGTCGGCCGCCGGCGTGAAGGTGCCGCGGTAGTGGATGCCCTCGGGCGGCACCGCGCCCGGCCCCTTCTCGGGCCGCTCGATCTTCATCGAGGCCGCATCGAGATCGCAGGTCATCGCCTGCTCCACCGTCTCGTTGACGACCTTGAAGCCGACCCAGCAGCCGCTGTAACGCGACAGCGCCCAGCCGAGCAGCGCATAGGGCACGAACTCGCTCACGTCGGCCGGGTACAGCACCGGCACCGACCACGCCGCCATCGCCTGCTGGCTGTGGTGGGCGATGGTCGAGCTCTTGCCCTGGTGGTCGTCGCCCATCACGGCGAGCACGCCTCCGTTGGGATGCGTGCCCATGTAGTTGCCGTGCTTGATGGGGTCGCCCGAGCGGTCCACGCCCGGGCCCTTGCCGTACCACAGGCCGAAGACACCGTCGACGGCGGCATCGCCCATCACGGCCAGTTGCTGCGTGCCCCACACGGCCGTGGCGGCGAGGTCTTCGTTCACGCCGGGCGTGAAGGTGATGTCGGCCGCCGCGAGGGGCTTGTGCGCCGCCCACAGGGCCTGGTCGAGCCCCCCGAGCGGCGATCCACGGTAGCCCGAGACATAACCGGCGGTGCTCAGGCCGGCCACACGGTCGCGTTCGCGCTGCACGAGCAGCGCCCGCACCAGGGCTTGGTTGCCGTTGAGCAGCGCGCGCGGCTGGCGCGTGTCGTACTTGTCCTCGAGGCGGACGTCTTTCAAGGCGGTGGGCATGGCGTGCGCGGGCGGGCCGTGGGGCGATCGATGCCGCATTGTTGGTGACCGGGCGGGCCCGGTGCGCCCGGGCCGACACCTAGTGCACGTGCATGGCGTTCACGGCAGCTGTGCGATGCGGCCGTGCGGCCTGGTTGTGCGGCCTGGTTGTGCGTCGCGCGCACGGCACGCCTCGTGCCAACCCCCATGGCACGGTTCACGGCCTTGTCATACAAGTGAGGCCCACTGCACCTGCTCCATGCTCCCGCGCCTCGTCACCGGGCTCTACCTCGCCTACCTGATCGCGCCGATCGCCCTGCTCTTCGTCGGCTCCTTCGGCGACCTGTGGCTCAACACCTTGTGGCCCACGGGCCTCACCGGCCGCTGGTACCTGGAAGTGGCCAACGACCCGAGCTTCCGGCGTGCCTTCGTCGCCAGCCTCACGGTGGGCGGCCTCACCTGCGCGGCGTGCCTGGCCATCGGGTTGCCGCTCGCCTATGCCGTGTTCCGCACGCGCAGCGCGCGCATCCGGGCGCTGGCCAGTGTGCTGTACCTGATGCCCGTGGCGCTGCCGCCGCTGGTACTGGCCTTCGGCTTCATCCTCGTCTTCTCGTCGGACACGCTGCCCTGGCTCGGCAGCCTGTGGCTGCTGGTGGCCGGGCACATCGTGCTTGGGCTGCCCTACTTCCTGCAGGCCGTGGTGGCCGACATGCAGCGCCTCAACCTGCACGTGTTGGAGGAGGCGGCCGAGTCGCTGGGCAGCAGCGGCATGCAGCGCTTCCTGCACATCGTGCTGCCCTCGCTGCGGCACTCCATCCTCTCCGGGCTCATCGTCGTGGCGGCGCTGTCGATCGGCGAGTTCCAGTTCTCCAACCTCGTGGCCGGGTTCCTCAACCGCACCTACCCGGTGGTGCTGCTGCAGGCCTTCTACGGCGCCACGGGCTTTGCCTGCGCGGCCACGGTCATCCTGCTCGTGCTGGCGCTCGCGGCATCGGTGGCCGGGGCGCTGTCGACGCAGCGTGCCACGCACCTGTCGGCGGGCGCGCCGCGTCCGGCGAGGGCGTGATGGCCACCGGCCCGGGCAGCTCAATCCAGGCCGGCGCCGGCGACATCGCCGTCGAGCTCGACCGCGTCAGCTTCCGCTACCCCGGCGGCAAGGCCGGCATCTTCGAGCTCTCGCTGCAGATCCGCCCCGGCGAGCTCGTCGTGTGCATCGGGCCCTCGGGCTGCGGCAAGACGACGCTGCTCAAGCTCATCGCCGGCTTCTTCCGGCCCGAAGCCGGCCGGGTGCTGCTCGCCGGGCAGGATGTCACCGCGGCGCCCGTGGCCTCGCGCGGCTGCGGCATCGTCTTCCAGTCGTATGCACTGTTCCCGCACATGCGCGTGTGGGAGAACATCGCCTACCCGCTGCGCGTGCGCGGCATGCCGGTGGCGCAACGGCGACGCAAGGCCCTGGAGATGCTCGAGATGGTGGGCCTCGCCGACGCCGCCGACCGGCTGCCCGCGCAGCTCTCCGGCGGCCAGCAGCAGCGCGTGGCGCTGGCGCGTGCGCTCGCCTTCGAGCCGCGTGCGCTGCTGCTCGACGAGCCGCTGTCGGCGCTCGACGCTGCCACGCGCGTGGCCATGCGCGACGAGGTGCGACGCATCCAGAAGCTGCACCACATCGCCGCGCTCCTGATCACGCACGACCAGGACGAGGCGCTGTCGCTGGCCGACCGCGTGGCCGTGCTGAAGGACGGCCGCCTGGTCCAGTTCGACACGCCCGCCGCCATCTACGACCGGCCGGTGGACGACTTCGTGGCCGGCTTCGTCGGCCGCGCCAACGTGCTGGCCGGCACCACCGCCGGGCCGCAGGGCGCGGTCTTTCCGCTCGGCACGATGCGCACGCCGGCGCACGGCCGTGCCGACGGCGCGCCGCTCAAGGTGCTGATCCGCCCCGAGCGGCTGGAGCCGGTGGCCGAGGGTGCGGCGAAAGGTGCAGCGGATGGCCCGGGCGGCGTCAATGTCTTCCCCGCACGCGTGCTCAAGGATCGCTTCTTCGGCGCCACGCGCCAGCTCGACCTGGCCATCGGCGAGGCGGTGCTCAAGCTCGAGACCACCTCGCGCGAGCCGGTGAGGCGGGTGCGCATCCCCGTGGATGCGATCCAGTTCCTGACCCGCGACTGAGGCACGCCCGATCTCCCATCGCGTTCACCCACCCCCGCAACCACGAGGAGCCTGAAATGAAGACGACACGCAGAACCCTCCTGCTGGCCGGTGCCAGCGCCGGTGCCCTCGGCACGCTGCCGGCCCGGCTCTCGGCGCAGGCGCAGAACGTGACCAACACGCCCGAGCTCTACGCCGGCGAGAAGGCGCTGTACGAACTGGCGCGCAAGGAAGGCATGGTGGTCAGCTTCGACACCGGCCCCACCTGGGCCAACTGGGCGGCGCAGTTCCGCGCCTTCAAGGCCCGCTACCCCGAGGTGGAGATCGTCTACAACGACCTCGGCTCCGCCGCCACCGTGGTGGCGCTGGACAAGGCGCGCAACCGGCCGCAGGCCGACACGGCCTACTACTTCGCCGCCTCGGCCGTGGACGCGGCCGACAAGGGCCTGGTGGCCCCGTTCAAGCCGGTCAACTTCGACAAGCTGCCCGAGGTCTTCAAGCACCCCGAAGGGCGCTGGTTCACGATCCACTCGCTGACCATCGCCTTCGTCGTCAACACCAAGCTCGTGAAGAACGTGCCGCAGAGCTGGGCCGACCTGCTCAAGCCCGAGTACAAGAACACGGTCGTCTACCTCGACCCGCGCTCCACGGGCGTGGGCCAGGTGATGACCTTCGCCGCCAACTTCGCCACCGGCGGCGACATGACCAACGTCAAGCCCGGGCTCGACTACCTCGGCCAGCTGCACAAGGCCGGCAGCGTGCTGCGCGTGCTCGGCACCACGCCCTATGCGCAGTTCGTGAAGGGCGAGATCCCCATCTGGATCTCCTACGAGAACGACGGCCTCAAGGCCAAGTACACCGACGGCCTCGGCGACGCCGTGGCGGTGGTGGTGCCGAAAGAGGCGTCGGCCGCTGCGCCCTACGGCATCAGCCTCGTCGAAAAGGGCCCGAACCCCAACGCCGGCAAGCTGTGGCTTAACTTCATCATGAGCGACTTCGGCCAGGGCATCTTCGCCGAAGGCTTCGTGCGCCCGAGCGTGCCGGGCACGAAGCTGCCGGCGAGCGTGGCCGACAAGCTGCCGGCCTCGCCGCAGGTGCGGCCGCTGGACGTGCGCGCCGCCGCGGCCAAGAAGGCCGAGATCGACCAGGGCTACGCGGCGGCCACGGGGGCGCGCTGAGCGGGCGCGGCGGGCCGAACCGGGCGCGTCGAACCCCTCCGTGCCTCCGCCGGCCCGCCACCGATGAGCCCGTAAATCCGTAAGTCCGCAAGTCCGTGAGCCCCTGAGCCGATGAGCCGCCCCACCCTGCTGCTGCTGGCCGCGCCGGCCATGTTGCTGCTGGCGCTGTTCTTCGGCCTGCCGCTGGCGGCGGTGGTGGTGGACGCGCTGCGCGACGGCCTCGGTGCCTTCGCCCGCGTCTTCGCGATGCCGGGCTTCTGGCCCTCGCTCGTGGGCAGCAGCGTGCTCACCGTGGTGGCCTCGACGTTGTCCATCGTCGTCGGCGTGGCGGTGGCACTGCATCTTTCGCGGCTGCCGGAGCAGCGGCGCACGCTGCTCGCCTTCGTCATCGCGTTGCCGCTCACGTTCTCCGGGCTCATCGTCGCCTACGGCTTCATCCTCACCTATGGCCGCGCCGGCCTGGTGACGCAGTTGCTGGCGCTGGCAGGCGGGGACGCCGCCGTCATCGGCAAGGCGCTCTTCACGCCGGTGGGGCTGGCGTTCGCATCGTCCTACTACCTGATCCCGCGCGTCGTCATGGGCCTGCTGCCGGTGTTCGTCAACTTCGACCGCGCGCAACTCGACGTGGCGCAGTCGCTCGGCGCCACGCCGGCGCAGGCGTTCCGCCAGGTGATGCTGCCGCAGCTCGCCGGGCCCATCGCCAGCAGCCTGTGCCTGATCGCGGCGGTGGTGTTCGGCGCCTACGGCACGGCGCTCGCGCTCGTCGGCACGCGCCTGCCGATCCTGCCGCTGCAGCTCTACAGCCTCATCTCGGAGACCGGCACCGACTTCCCCGCCGCAGCCGCGCTGGCGCTGCTGATCACCGCCGCCTGCTCGGCCATCATGACCACCGGCGCGTGGTTCGGCAGCCGGCACGAGAAGCACCTGTGATGACGACGACCTTGCCTGACCTGATCGCCGAGGTGGCCAAGCGCCAGCGCGGCAGCCACCCGCTGCGCATGCCAGTGGGCGTGATCGGCCCGCGCAACGCCACGCCGGCGCAGGTGGATGCCGCTCGCGCCGTCGGCCGCGGCATCGCCGAGATGGGGCTGGCACTCATCTGCGGCGGCCGCGCCGGCGTGATGGAGGGCGCCTGCCAGGGCGCGGCCGAGGCCGGCGGCGTGGCCATCGGCGTGCTGCCCGATGCCGACGCCGCGCCCGCCAACCCCTATGCCACCGTGGTGCTGGCCACCGGCATCGGCGAGGCGCGCAACGCCATCATCGCGCGCGCTGCGCTTTGCCTGGTCGCCATCGGCGACAACTTCGGCACCTTGAGCGAAGTGGCGCTCGGCCGCCAGTTCGGCAAGCTCGTCATCGGGCTCGAAGGCGCGGCGCAGGTCGAGGGCGTCGTGCAAGCCACCTCGCCCGCCGATGCGCTCGAGCACGTGGCGCGCTGCGCGCTGGGTGCGCCGACCGGTTCCTAGAGCCGAGACCGACGGTCTGCGCCGGCCACGCGGGCTACCAGCGCTTGCGCCCCGCCGGCTTCGGCCCCTTGCGCTCGTTGCTGCGCTTGGCGGGCATGGTCGGTTGGGTGGTGGCAGGTGTGCCGGTGGCTGGCGCGCCGCTGCCAGGGGATGGCGGCTGCGCGTCGGGCACAGGCGCGGCGGCGGGTTTGCGGGAGTTCATGGGCGCAGTATGACGCCAACCGCCGCGCGCTCCGACAACGGCGCCGCGCCGCGCGCTACCGGGCGATCGACAAGGGCCTGTCGGGCATCGGGTCCGTCCGATCGCGGGGCCGACGCAAAACAGGTACAACGCGCGACCCGTCTTGAAGTACTCGGAGAGGAGACCGACATGACCCGCCACCCCACGCTGCGCACGGCCCTGCTGGCCTCGGCCGCCACGTTGCTGCTCACCACCGCCGCCTTCGCTGGCGAGGTGGAAGTGCTGCACTGGTGGACCTCCGGCGGCGAGGCCAAGGCGGCCGCGGCGCTGAAGAGCACGATGCAGGCCAAGGGCCACACGTGGAAGGACTTCGCGGTGGCCGGTGGCGGCGGCGACGCTGCGATGACGGTGCTGAAGAGCCGCGTCGTCAGCGGCAACGCCCCGGCCGCGGCACAGATCAAGGGCCCTTCGCTGCAGGAATGGGCGGCCGAGGGCGTGCTCGCCAACATCGACGGCGTCGCCCAGGCCGGCGGCTGGGACTCGTTGCTCCCCAAGGTGGTGAGCGACGTCATGAAGTACAAGGGCCACTACATCGCCGTGCCGGTGAACGTGCACCGCGTCAACTGGCTTTGGACCAACCCCGAGGCGCTGAAGAAGGCCGGCGCCAAGGTGCCGACGAACTGGGACGAGTTCTTCGTGGCGGCCGAGGCGCTGAAGAAGGCCGGCCTCGTGCCGGTGGCGCACGGCGGCCAGAACTGGCAGGACTTCACCACCTTCGAGAGCGTGGCGCTGGGCGTCGGCGGCGCCGAGTTCTACAGGAAGGCGCTCGTGCAGCGCGACCCGGCGACGCTCGGCAGCGCGACGATGGAGCGGGTGCTTGCCACCTTCAAGCGCGTCAAGGACTACACGGACAAGAATGCTGCGGGCCGCGACTGGAACCTCGCCACCGCGATGGTCATCCGTGGCGAGGCCGGCATGCAGCTGATGGGCGACTGGGCCAAGGGCGAGTTCCTCGCCGCCGGCAAGGTGCCGGGCAAGGACTTCGTCTGCGCCGCCGCGCCCGGCACGGCCAACGCCTTCACCTTCAACATCGACTCGTTCGCGATGTTCAAGGTCAAGGGCGACGACAAGGTGAAGGCGCAGAACGACCTCGCCGCCGCCATCATGTCGACCGAGTTCCAGGAGCTGTTCAACCTCAACAAGGGCTCCATCCCCGCGCGGCTGGGCATGAAGATGGACAAGTTCGACGACTGCGCCAAGCTGTCGTCGAAGGACTTCGTCGACACCGCCAAGAGCGGTGGCCTCGTGCCCAGCATCGCGCACGGCATGGCCGTGCCCTCGGCTGTGGAAGGTGCGATGAAGGACGTCGTGAGCCAGTTCTGGAACGACGCGAAGATGAGCCCGAAGGACGCGATGACGCGCCTCGTGAGCGCAGCGAAGGCGAAGTAGCCGCGGCTCGAGAGCGGTTTGGCGGCGCGGCGCCGGGCCGCCGCGGGCGAGCGGGCTGCGCCGGCGGCACGCCGGGTGCCCGCCTCCACTTCAGCCGGCGTGCCCGGGCGCAAGCCTGAACACGGCCACGGCGCGGACCATCTGTTCGGCCTGGCTCTTCAGGCTCTCGGCGGCGGCGGCGCTCTCCTCCACGAGGGCGGCGTTCTGCTGCGTCGCCTGGTCCATCTGCGTGACGGCTTCGCCCACCTGCTGCACGCCGGCGCTCTGCTCGGCGCTGGCCGAACTGATCTCGGCGACGATGTCGCTCACCCGCTGGATGGAGCCAACGATCTCCCCCATGGTCTTGCCGGCCCGGTCGACCAGCACCGTGCCGTGCTCGACCTGTTCGACGCTGCGGCCGATGAGGGTCTTGATCTCGCGCGCCGCCTCGGCGCTGCGCTGCGCCAGGCTGCGCACCTCGCTGGCGACGACGGCGAAGCCGCGGCCCTGCTCGCCGGCGCGCGCTGCTTCCACGGCCGCATTGAGCGCCAGGATGTTGGTCTGGAAGGCGATGCCGTCGATGACACCGATGATGTCGCCGATCTTGCGCGAGCTCTCGGTGATGCCGCGCATCGTCGCCACGACCTGACCCACCACCTCGCCGCCCTGGGCGGCCACCGTCGAGGCGCCCTGCGCCAGCTGATTGGCCTGGCTGGCGTTGTCGGCGTTGTTGCGCACCGTGCTGCCCAGTTGCTCCATCGTGGACGCGGTGTGCTGGAGGGCGCTCGCCTGCTGCTCGGTGCGGCCCGAGAGGTCCTGGTTGCCGTTGGCGATCTGCGCGCTGGCCGTGGCCACGCTCTCGGCGTTGCTGCGCACGTCCGCCACCACCTGGTGCAGCCGTTCGCGCATCTGCGCCAGCGCGGCCAGCAGCGGGCTGAACTCGTCGCGCGCATGGTCCTCGATGCCAGTGCCGAGGTCGCCGTCGCGCACCTGCTCGGCGGCACGCCGGGCCTGGGCGACGCGGCGCTCCAGCATCGCGGCGACGTTCCAGCCCAGCAGGCCGAGCAACACCACGGCCACGGCCACCAGGCCTTGCAGGAGCCATTCGGTCGTCTGCGCGCTGCGTTCGATGGAGACGATGTCCGAGGCCAGCGTCTCCTGCTGATACTTGACCGTGTCGTCCAGCACCACGAGCAGCTCGTTGCGCGCCGGGATCGTCTTGTCGACGAGGAAGGCGAACGCTTCCTCCTTCTTGCCGGCCTGCACGAGCTTGAGGTTCTCCGCACCCACGCGCGCGAAGGCGGCGACCAGCTCAGGCACCTTGGCGTAGCGCCGGCGCCCCTCTTCCGTGAAGTTGCCCTGCCCATAGGTGGCCACGACCTCGTCGATGAGCTTGAGCTTGGCGCCAATGTCGGCCAGGGTGGTGGCGAGTTCCTCCGGCGTGCGCGCGAGGATCGCGTGCCGCACCTGCAACGACACGCGCGTGACGTTGAGCTCCAGCGCGGCGATGCGGCTGAGCTGCGGCACGCGCCGCTCGGCGGTGGCGTGGGCGCGGTCGACGACGTCGTCGAGGCGGAACGTGGCAAACGCCGCCAGGCCGAGCAGCGCGAAGGAGAGCAGTCCGAGCACGCCATACAGGCGCTGGCGGATGCTCAGCGTGGAGAACAGTTGGTTCATGCGACTCTCGATCAGGGACGACTGGCGCGATTGTTGGTTCACTGTCTCGAGGCGGACAGGCGTTTCGGCCCGGCACCGGGACTCCCACCTTGTTTCGGCCGGCCGGGCAGGGACTTGAGGCCCGGCCGCGCACGGGACGCGTGAGGTCGGCCCTTGATGTGCGCCCCCGGTGCGCCGACTTCCATCCGGGCTCGCACCGGTCGCCATGCCCGCACGAAGCAGGTACAACCGCCGGCATGAACCCCGTCGCACGCGGTGCGCGCACTGCCTGGCTGCCGCGGCTGGTGGTGGCGCCGAGCTTTGCACTCTCGCTGTTCTTCATCTACGGGCTCATCCTGTGGAACGGCTACCTGTCGGTGTCGGCCTCGCGCCTGCTGCCGAACTACGAGTTCGCCGGCTTCGCGCAGTACGCCAACCTGTGGGGCAACGAGCGCTTCCATGTCGCGCTCACCAACATGGCGATCTTCGGCGGCCTCTTCATCGCCGGCTCGATGGCGCTCGGCCTGCTGCTGGCGGTGCTGCTGGACCAGAAGATCCGCGCCGAGGGCGTGCTGCGCACGATCTACCTCTACCCGATGGCCGTCAGCTTCATCGTCACCGGCACGGCCTGGAAGTGGATCCTCAACCCCGGCCTCGGCCTGGAGCGGCTGGTGCAGGAGTGGGGCTGGACCTCGTTCACCTTCGACTGGCTGGTCAACCCGGACCGTGCCATCTACACCGTCGTCATCGCCGGCGTCTGGCAGAGCGCGGGTTTCGTGATGGCGCTCTTCCTCGCGGCGCTGCGCGGCATCGACGACAGCATCATCAAGGCGGCGCAGGTCGATGGCGCGAGCCTGCCGACGATCTACCGGCGCATCATCGTGCCGAGCCTGCGGCCGGCGTTCTTCTCGACCCTGCTGGTCGTGAGCCACCTCGCCATCAAGAGCTTCGACCTCGTGATGGCGCTCACCGCGGGCGGCCCGGGCTTCGCCACCGATTTGCCGGCGACCTTCATGTACGCGATGGCCTTCTCGCGCGGGCAGATCGGCCTCGGCGCGGCCAGCGCCACGGTCATGCTGATGATGGTGGCGGCCGTCGTCGTGCCGTACCTGTACTCGGAGCTGAGGGCGAAGCGATGAACGCGCGCACGCCCGCCAGTCACCTGGCCCGGCACCGCTTGCAACGCGCGCTGCTGTGGGCCGTGCTCGTGCTCTTCGCGGCCTGGTTCCTGGCGCCGCTGTACGTGATGCTGACCACCTCGCTGAAGGACATGGCGCAGGTGCGCGACGGCCACCTGCTCGCGTGGCCCGACTCGCCCAGCCTCGCCGCCTGGTCCAAGGCGTGGTCGCAGGCCTGCACCGGCGTCGACTGCGGCGGCCTGCGACCGTTCTTCATGAACTCGGTGCTGATGGTGGTGCCGGCCGTGCTGGTGTCCACCGCCATCGGCGCGGTCAACGGCTACGTGCTCAGCAAGTGGCGATTCCGCGGCAGCGAATTGATGTTCGCGTTGATGCTCTTCGGCGTCTTCATGCCGATGCAGGTGGTGCTGCTGCCGATGAGCCAGGTGCTCGGCTGGTTCGGCCTCGCCAGCTCGATCTGGGGTCTGATCCTCGTGCACGTGATCGCCGGCATCCCGAACACGACGCTGTTCTTCCGCAACTCCTACGTCGGCCTGCCCGACGAGCTGATCAAGGCGGCCATGCTCGACGGCGCCGGCTTCTGGCTCATCTTCCGTCGCATCGTGCTGCCGCTGTCGACGCCGATCATGGTCGTCACGCTCATCTGGCAGTTCACCAACATCTGGAACGACTTCCTCTACGGCGTCGTGTTCTCCGGCGCCGACAGCAAGCCGGTGACCGTGGGCCTGAACAACCTCGCCAACACTTCCAGCTCGGTGAAGGAATACAACGTGGACATGGCCGCGGCGCTGATCGCCGCGCTGCCGACGCTCCTCGTCTACGTCGTGGCCGGCAAGTACTTCGTGCGTGGCCTCACGGCCGGCGCCGTGAAAGGCTGACCCGAGCGATGAGCCCATGGCCGCGCTGACCATTCAGGACGTGCGCCGCAGCTACGGCGCCGTGCACGTGCTGAAGGACATCGACCTCGTCGTCGAGGACGGTGAGTTCATCATCCTCGTCGGCCCCTCGGGCTGCGGCAAGAGCACGCTGCTCAACATCATCGCCGGGCTCGACGTGCCCACCGCCGGCCGCGTCTTCATCGGCGGCCGCGACGTGACCGAGATGCCGAGCAAGGACCGCGACATCGCGATGGTGTTCCAGAGCTACGCGCTCTACCCGAACATGACGGTGGCGCAGAACATCGCCTTCGGCCTGGAGATCCGCAAGGTGCCCAAGCCCCAGCGCGAGGCGGCCGTGCAGCGCGTGGCGCAGATGCTGCAGATCGGCCCGCTGCTGGACCGCAAGCCGGGTGCGCTTTCCGGCGGCCAGCGCCAGCGCGTCGCCATGGGCCGTGCGCTGGCGCGCGAGCCCAAGCTCTTTCTCTTCGACGAGCCGCTGTCGAACCTCGACGCCAAGCTGCGCGTGGAGATGCGCGCCGAGATCAAGCGGCTGCACCAGCGCACGCGCACGACCACCGTGTACGTCACGCACGACCAGGTGGAGGCGATGACGCTCGGCGACCGCATCGCGGTGATGAACGGCGGCGTCATCGAGCAGCTCGGCACGCCGGCCGACATCTACGGGCGGCCGGCGACCCGCTTCGTGGCCGAGTTCATCGGCTCGCCGGCGATGAACCTGCTCGAGGCCCAGCGCACTGCGGAGGGCTTGTCGGCACGCGGCGTGGCGTTGCCGCTGGATGCGGCGCACCAGGCGGCGCTGGGCGGCGCCGGTGCCGCCGCAGAGTGGGCCTACGGGCTGCGCCCCGAAGACGTGAGCCTTGCCGCGGACGGCTTCCTGCCGGGCGTGCTGTCGATGCTCGAGCCGACGGGGCCGGAGACCTACGCCCTCGTCGAGACGGCGGCCGGCATGATCACGGCACGCTTTCCCGGCCAGTGGCAGGCGACGACCGGCGACGCCGTGCGCTTGACCTGGAAGCCCGAACGTGTGCATCTGTTCGATGCCCGGAGCGGCGTGAGGTTGGGGGCCGGCGCTTGATCGAGCTTACTGAACGCGACCGGGCCTTGCTGGGCGGCCAGAGTGGTGACGCCGCAGCGCTGGCGATGCGCGTGCTGGTGCGCTCGGCCGCGCTGATGGGTGCCGAACGCCTGCTGGACATCACCAGCGCCCACATCGACGGCTGCCTCTATCACGGGCAGGCCTCGCTCGACTTCGTCGAGCGGTTGGTGGCCGGTGGCGGCAAGGTGGTGGTGCCGACCACGCTCAATGTCGGATCGCTCGACCTCATCCATCCGGAGCTCTTCCGCGGCGATGCGGCGGTGAAGTCGCAGGCCGAGCGGCTGATGCAGGCGCATCTGGAGCTCGGATGCGAATCCACGTTCACCTGTGCCCCTTACCAGGGCCGGCAGCGGCCGCACCTGGGACAGCAGATCGCGTGGGCCGAGTCCAACGCCATCGTCTTTGCCAACTCGGTGCTGGGGGCGCGCACCAACCGCTATGGCGACTTCATGGACCTGTGTGCCGCCTTGACCGGGCGCGCACCGGCCTGCGGCCTGCACCTGGCGGAGAACCGTCACGGCCAGGTGCTGTTCGAGTTGCTCGACTTCCCGGCCGAGCAGAGTGGGCGCGACATCTGGTTCGCGGCGCTGGGCCTCCTGGCCGGCAAGCAGGTCGGCGCGCGCATTCCGGTGTTCGTTGGGCTCCCACCGGACACGAACGAAGACGAACTGAAGGCGCTCGGCGCGGCCTGCGCCTCCACTGGCGCCGTGGGGCTCTTCCACGCCGTGGGCATCACGCCCGAGGCACCGACGCTCGCCGAGGCCTTTGGTGGCCGGCCGGTGCAGGAGACGGTGGCGGTGTCGCGGACGACGCTGCAGCGCACGCGCGCGGCCCTGAGCCGGGCCCGGCCCGGCGACCGCCTGGCCGCGGTGAGTGTCGGCACGCCGCACTTCTCGCTGGCGGAGTTCGACCAGTTGCTCGCCCTGCTGGCGGAAGAAGCCGTGAGCGGAACCGGCCCGCGCATCGACTTCTACGTCAACACCAGTCGCTTCATCCTGTGGCAACTCGAAGAGTGCGGCAAGGCAAAGGCGCTGCAGGCGTGCGGCATCACCGTCGTCACCGACACCTGCACCTACATCACGCCGGTGATGAAGCAGACGCGTGGCCTCGTCATGACCAACTCGGGCAAGTGGGCGCACTACGCGCCGGCCAACATCGGGGTCGAGGTGGCCTTCGGCAGCCTGCGCGAGTGCGTGCGCTCGGCGCTGCGGGGCGAGGTGGTGCTCGATGCACCCTGAAGCCCCTGCCACCTCCTGGCCCGCCCAAGCCATCGTCACCGGTCGGGGGCACGGCACGCCGCTGCGGCTGTCCGAGCCACTCAGCTTCTGGGGCGGCTACGACGCGCAGCAAGGCCACATCGTCGAAGCGGGTCATCCGCAACACGGTGCGCGCCTGGCCGGGCGCGTGATGCTGATGGAGCGCGCCAAGGGCTCGAGCTCCAGCAGCAGCGTGCTGGCCGAGGCCATCCGCAACGGCACCGGGCCGGCAGCCATCGTGATGCGCGAGCGCGACCTCATCGTCGGGCTCGGCTGCATCGTCGCCTCCGAGCTCTACGGACAGCATGTGCCGGTGGTAGTGGTCGACGAGACCGCCTGGCAGGCGCTTTTGGACCTCGGCGATGCCGAGCCCTGCGAGCTGCACATCGACGCCACCGAACCCGGACATTGCCTGATTCGATCAGTGGCCCGCACCGCCCACAATGGATCACCTTCCACTTCATCGGCCCCTGGAGACAAGACATGACTCTCGACCGCAGAGCCGCCCTGAACGGCATCGCCGCTGGCACGCTGGCGGTGGCGCTTCCCGCCACCTCCACGACCGCCCGGGCGCAGGCCGGCGGCACGCTGGACCAGATCAAGCAGCGAGGCAGCCTGCGCATCGGCGTGACTCAGGCGCCGCCCTGGTTCTCCAAGGATCCGAAGACCGGCGAATGGTCGTCCGGCTTCGGCATCTCCATTGGCAAGGCCATGGCCAGCGCCCTGGGCGTCAAGCTCGAGACGGTGGAGGTGACCTGGGGCACGGCCATCGCCGCACTGCAGGCGAACAAGATCGACATCCAGTACATGCTCGACGCCACGCCGGAGCGCGCGCAGGCGGTCGACTTCCCGGCCGCGCCGCTGCTGTACTACTCGCTGGCGGTGCTGGCGCGCGACGACCTGCCGGCGGCGCAGTGGATCGACCTCGACAAGCCGAGCGTGCGCATCGCCGTGCCGCAGGCCAGCAGCATGGACAAGTTCGTCACCGAGAACACGCCCAAGGCCACCATCCAGCGCTTCCCGGGCAACGCCGAGGCGATCGCCGCCTTCCAGGCCGGGCGCGCCGACGCGGTGTGCCTGTTCCACCCACCGCTCTTGGTGGCGCGCAAGACGCTGGGCATGGGCAAGATCGTCGTGCCCAAGCCGGCCAAGTTCCAGGCCTCCAGCGCCGCGCTGCGCAAGGACGACAAGGCGTTCCGCGACTTCGTCGACAACACCTTTGCCACCCACTACAAGAGCGGCCAGACGCAGAAGTGGTACGAGGAGTTCCTCACCGGCTTCGGCCTCGACCCCAAGGCTTCGCCGCCGGTGATGAAAGAAATGCTCTGACGCGGCGTTGATGCCTTGAGGAGAAGAGCCCCGGGCCGGGCGCTGCACAGGGCCGCGTGATGTACCAGTGGGATTTCGCGCCCGTGCTGGCGAACTCGGGCGTGCTGGCGGCGGGGCTCGCCAACACGCTCAAGCTCACCGCCACCGCGCTGGCCTTCGGCATTCCGCTCGGCCTGGGCTTGGCCTTGTTGCGCCTTTCGCGGCTGCGCGTGCTGTCGCTGCCGGCCGGCTTCATCGTCGAGTTCTTTCGCACGACGCCGCCGCTGGTGCAGCTGTTCTGGTTCTTCTTTGCGCTGCCGATCCTGATCCGCGTCGAGATGACGCCGTTCGTGGCCGCGGCCATCACTTTCTCGATCCAGTCCTCGGCGTTCTTCGCCGAAGTGTTTCGTGCCGGCATCGTTTCCATCGACCGGGGCCAGTCGGAGGCCGCGCGCGCGCTCGGCATGACTGGCGCCCAGGCGATGCGCCGCGTCATCCTGCCGCAGGCCGTGAAGCGCATGATTCCGGCCTTCATGGAGCGCTCGATCGAGCTGATGAAGACCACGACGCTGGTGGCCACCGTCTCGTACGCCGACCTGCTGTTCCAGGCCAACGAGCTGGCGCAGAAGACCTTCCGGCCGCTGGAGGTGTTCACGGTCACGGCGCTGATCTATTTCGTGGTCATCTATGCCGCGAGCCTGGTGGTCCACCGCGTCGAGCGGCGCCTCGCGGTGAGCGGCGAGACCACGGTGCATTGAGGGCGGTGCGATGAACCACCGCTGGAACTTCGATGCCGTCTGGGCCAACCCGGAAGCCCTGCTCGCCGGCGCCGCCGGCACGCTGCGCATCTTCGTCATCTGCCTCGTGCTCGGCCTCTCGCTCGGCCTGCTGGTCGGCCTCGGACGGTACTCGCGGCGCCGCTGGATCTACCTGCCCACGAGTGCCTTCGTCGAGTTCTTCCGCAACACGCCGGTGCTGGTGCAGATCCTGTGGTTCTATTTCGCGCTGCCGATGCTGCTGCCGTTCGAGATCAGCCCGCTCACGGCCGCGGCGCTGGGCATCTCGCTCAACTCGGCCGCGTTCTCGGGCGAGATCTTCCGCGGCGGCATCCAGTCACTGGAACGCGGCCAGTGGGAAGGCGCGCAGGCGCTGGGCATGACGCAAGGCCAGGCGATGCGCCGCATCATCCTGCCGCAGGCCGTCAAGCGCATGCTGCCGGCGCTGACGAATCGCGCCATCGAGATCTTCAAGATGTCCACCCTGGCCTCGGCGGTGGCCTATGTCGAGTTGCTGCAGCAGGGCAAGCTGATCGCCTCGCTGCACTTCAACCCGATCGAGGCCTACACCGTGATCGCGCTGCTGTTCTTCGCCGCCCTGTACCCGCTGGTGCAGGCCACCTACGTGCTCGAACGCAGGCTGCGCCAGGGCGATTGAGCGCCATGCCCGACACGACCGCCCCGGCTCCGGCCCAGGCCACCGAACCCCTGGACACCGCCCAGCCCCTGCTGCGCGTGACGGCCCTGCGCAAGCAGTTCGGTTCGACCGAAGTGCTCAAGGGCATCGACCTCAGCGTGGCACCCGGCGACCGCGTCGCCATCCTAGGTGCTTCGGGTTCGGGCAAGAGCACGCTGCTGCGCTGCCTGAACTTCATGGAGCGTCCGACCAGCGGGCGCGTCGAGCTCGGCGGCGGCGTGGTCGGCACCGAGCGCACGTTGCGCGACGGCAGCGTGCGCACCGAGTACAGCGAGCGCGAGCTGACGCGCGTGCGGCAGCGCGTGGGCATGGTGTTCCAGCAGTTCAACCTGTTCCCGCACATGACGGCGCTGGCCAACGTGATGGAAGGCCTGCTCACGGTGAAGGGTCTGGCGCGCGACGCGGCCGCCACGCAGGCGCGGGCGCAGTTGGCGTGCGTGGGGCTGTCCGACAAGGCCGACGAGTACCCGGCGCGCCTCTCGGGCGGCCAGAAGCAGCGCGTGGCGATCGCGCGGGCGCTCGCGATGGAGCCGGAGCTGCTGCTGTTCGACGAGCCCACCTCGGCGCTCGACCCCGAGCTGGTGGGCGAGGTGCTGCGCGTCATCCGCACGCTGGCCGAGGAGGGCCGCACGATGCTGCTGGTGACGCACGAAGTGGGCTTCGCCTACCACTTCGCCAGCCGCGTGCTCTTCATCGCCGACGGCGTGATCCACGAACAGGGCACGCCCGACGAGGTGCTCAAGCACCCGCGCCAGGCGCGCACGCAGGCCTTCCTGGCGCGCCACAACGAGTTCAGTTTCTGACCCGCGCTTGTCCACGCCCACCTCTTGCCGGAACACCACGATGAACACCGCCCCCAGCTCCGAGAGCGCCCAGGGTTACGCCGCCGATGCGCGCAACGAGAACGTGCTGGTCTATGTGAATGGCGAGTTCTTCCCGCGCCAGCAGGCCATGGTGTCGGTCTTCGACAGCGGCTTCGCGCTCGGCGACGGGGTCTGGGAAGGCCTGCGCCTCGTGCAGGGCCGCCTGATCAGCCTGCCCGCGCACCTCGACCGGCTGTATGAAGGCGCGAAGTCGATTGCGCTCGACATCGGCATGGACCGCGCCGCGCTCGAGCGGGCCCTGTGGCTGACGCTGGAGCGCAACGGCATGACCGACGGCGCCCACCTGCGGCTGATGGTCACCCGCGGCCTCAAGCGAACCGTCAACCAGGACCCGCGTTTCGTCATCGGCGGCGCCACGATCGTCATCGTCGCCGAGTACAAGACACCCAAACCGGAAACGCGCGCGCGCGGCCTGTCTCTCTTCACCTCGACCTTCCGCACCAGCGGCCCCGATGTGTTCGACCTGCGGCTCAACTCGCACAGCCGCCTCAACCTGATCCAGGCCCTGATCCAGGCCATCCACGCCGGTGCCGACGAAGCGCTGATGCTCGACCCGCGCGGCTTCGTCGCCAGTTGCAACTCGACCAACTTCTTCATCGTGCGCGGCGACGACGAGCTCTGGACTTCCACCAGCCTGTACAGCTTCAAGGGCATCACCCAGGGGAATGTCGCCGCCGCCTGGCGCGCCGCCGGCAAGGTGGCGCGCGAGTGCGACTTCACGCTGGCACAGGTCTATTCGGCGAAGGAAGCCTTCGTCACCGGCACGCTGGGCGGCGTGACGCCGGTGACGCGCATCGACGGCCGGCCCGTCGGCGACGGCAAGCCCGGGCCAGTGACGGCGCGGGCGAGTGCTCTGTACCAGGCGGCGTGCCTGCGCGATTGAGGTCTGCCCCGCGCGCCGGGTGTGATCCGGAGTTGCCTGGCGTACTGTTTGTTTGTACAGTACCCCTCCTCGCCTGGAGAGCCCCATGAACCACGCCGACCTGAAGTACATCTACCGCCCATCTCGCCGGCAGGCGCCCCGGTGGCTTCGCCGCATCTGGGTCTGGTTCTGAGCCGGTCGCCGGCCGCCGTCTTCGCGGCGGCGCAACGCCCCCTGCCCTGCACCGCGCTGCCGCGGCGTGGTGCCACGCGGGGCAGTGTTTCCTGCCTGCCCATGCTTCCGTCGTCCCGTCGCCTTCGCCCCCCGCTTCGCCCCCCGCCTCGCCCCGACCCTCTCCCGTGCACCCGAACCTGCCTTCCGCCCTCGAAGTCGTCATCGGTCACACCGACGACGCACAGCCGCCCCTGCCGCTGGCCAGCGACGGCGTGCTGCGGTGGCTGTGGCGCGGCCGCTTCGGCGAGATGCTGATCGAGGTGGTCGGCGACGAGGTGTTCGTGAACGGCCAGCGCGTCCGCCGTCATCGCGCAGAACCCACGCCGTGAAGACCGCCCGATGGCTGCCTCCCCCTCGTCCGCACCGCGCAGCAGCGTCGCCATCAGCTTCGGCTCGCCCGCCGCCGAGAGCGGTGTCACGCGGCTGGACCTCAACGACATCCTGATCCGGCACCCGCAGGCGGCGTTCCTCATGCGCATCACCGGCGACTCGATGCGCGAGGCCGGCGTGCACGATGGCGACCTGGCGCTGGTCGACCGCGCCATGGACGGTGCGCACGGGCAGGTGGTCATCGCCATCCTGGGCGACGAGTTCGTCTGCCGCCGCCTGCACCGGCGCGGCGGCGACGTGCGCCTGCAGTCGGCCCACTCGGATCCGTCGGCCTGCCCCGACTGGGTGCCCGGCGAGGGCGAGGAGTTGCAGATCTGGGGCGTGGTCACGCACGTCATCCGGCCGCTGGCAGCGGCCTGACCGTTCCGGCCGCTCGGGGGTCACCATGTTCGCGCTCGTCGACGTGAACAACATGTACGTCAGCTGCGAGCGCGTGTTCCGCCCGGCGCTGATCGGCAGGCCCGTGGTCGTGCTCTCCAACAACGACGGCGCCTGCATCGCTCGCAGCAACGAGGCCAAGGACCTGGGCGTGCGCATGGCCCAGCCCTGGTTCGAGGTGCGGCACCTCGAGCGCACGGCCGGCCTCGTCGCCCTGTCGGCCAACTTCGAGCTCTATGGCGACATGTCCAGCCGCATGATGTCGCTGGCCGCCGAGTTCGCGCCGCGGCAGGAGATCTACAGCATCGACGAGTGCTTTCTCGACTTCGACGGCGTGCCGGGCGACCGCACCGCCATCGGGCGCGAGCTGCGCCGCAAGGTGCTGCAGTGGACCGGCCTGCCCACGAGCGTGGGCTTCGGCGCGACGAAGACGCTGGCCAAGCTGGCCAACCACGTGGCCAAGACGGCCGACCGCAAGCCGGGCAGCTACCCGCCCGAGCTGCGTGGCCTGACGCAGCGGCTGGCGCAGGTGTGCGACTTCGGCCAGCTCACCGCCGGCGAGCTCGAGGCGGTGATGCAGGCCACCGACGTGGGCGCCGTGTGGGGCATCGGCCGCAAGACGACCGCGCAGCTGAACGAGATGCGCGAAGGCGGCGGACGCGCAGGCGCCAGGAGCGGTGAAGGCGGCGAGGGCGGTGGCGCCGGCCAGCGCGGCATCCACACCGTGCTCGACCTCGTGCACGCCGACGTGGCGACGTTGCGGCGCCAGTTCAGCGTCGTGGTCGAGAAGACGGTGCGCGAGCTTCGCGGCACGCCCTGCATGGACGTGAACGACGCGCCCGAGGCCAACCAGCAGATCATGTGCTCGCGCTCGTTCGGCGCGCCCGTGACCGAGTTGCCCGACCTCGTGGAGGTGGTGAGCCAGTTCACCAGCCAGGTGGCGCGCCGGGCGCGCGAGCAGGGCAGCTTGGCCGGCGCGGTGCACGTGTTCATCAGCACGAGCCCCTATCGCAGGAACGACCGCCAGCATGCGCCCAGCGCCACGCTGCCGCTGCCGCAACCCAGCGCCGACACGCGCGTGCTCATCAGCGCCGCGGTGCGGGCGCTGCGCAGCATCTACAAGCCCGGGTTCAACTACGCGAAGGCGGGTGCGATGCTCGTCGACCTGCAAGCCCAGGCGCCAGGGCTGGAGCCGGGGCTGGGGCAGCAGGCGACGCTGGACCTGTTCGAGCCCGACCCGCAGCCCGAGCCACCGCAGCGCGGCCGCATCGGCCAGCGCACCGACCTGATGAGCGCGCTCGACGCGCTCAACGAGCGCTTCGGGCGCCAGACCGTGGCGGTGGCCAGCGCCGCGCGCCGCACCGCCGGGCTGGCAGGGGCGCCAGGCACTTCCAGGCCGGCCGCGCACGCTTCACGGCAGGCGCGGCGCTCGCCGCGCTACACCACGCGGCTCGAAGAGATCGCGCGGGCGCGGGCGTAGCGGCGGCGCCACTCGATGCTAGGCTCGGCGGGCATGTCACGCCAAGCTGCCCCTGATCCCGACGCCGACCTCGCCCCCGTGACCTCGCCCGTCGCGGGCCAGCTGCTCGCCGCGGCGCGCGAGTTGTCCCGTGCGCTCGGCAAGTTGCGCTTCGCGCCACCGATCGCGCATGTCTACGACCCGCTACGGTACGCCTGGGCGCCGTACCAGGGCTACGTCGGGCGCTACGGTGCCACGCGCAAGCGCGTGGTGCTGCTCGGCATGAACCCTGGGCCCTTCGGCATGATGCAGACCGGCGTGCCGTTCGGAGAGGTGGCAGCGGTGCGCGACTGGATGCAGCTCGCCGCCACCGTCGAGCGCCCGGCGCGCCAGCACCCGAAGCGCCCGATCGAAGGCTTCGCCTGCACGCGCTCGGAGGTGAGCGGGCGGCGGCTGTGGGGATGGGCGGCGCGGCGCTTCGGCACCGCCGAGGCCTTCTTCCGCGACTGGTTCGTGCTCAACTACTGCCCGCTCGTGTTCCTCGAAGAGTCGGGCCGCAACTTCACGCCGGACAAGCTGCCGGCCGAGCGGCGGCGCGCGGTCGAGCAGGCCTGCGACAACCATCTCGCGGCCACGCTGGCCGCGCTGCAACCCGAATGGGCCATCGGCGTGGGCGGCTTCGCCGAGAAGTGCCTGCGTTCGGTGCTCGAGGGCGACCGCGTCGACTCTGCCCTGGCCCGCAGCATCAGGGTCGCGCAGATCCTGCATCCGAGCCCCGCCAGCCCGGCGGCCAACCGCGGCTGGAGCGAGGCCGTCGATCGGAAGCTCGCCGAACTGGGCGTGCTGTCGCCGCTGGAATGACACCCGCCGCGCTGGCGGCTTCATGCCAGGCGTCGACGCCAGACACGGGCCGCGCCTACGGCGCCGACGACGTGTGGCTTTGGCCGGGCATGCCGCTTGACGTTGCCGCGTAGCGCGCCAGCAGGCGGTCGCGGCACCGCGGATCGATGTTCACGCGGCTCAGGTCGCCCTGCACCTGCGGCAACGCGAGCAGGCGCTCGTCCATCACGCGGAACCAGGCCCAGGGCACGTAGGCCAGCGGGAACATGCCGAAGTAGCCGCTCGGCAGCTGCGGCAGGTCGGGGAAGTGCCGCAGGCACTGGTAGCGCCGCGACGGATGGGCGTGGTGGTCGCTGTGGCGCTGCAGGTGGAAGGTGGCGAGGTTGGTCACCAGGTGGTTGGTGTTCCACGAGTGGTGCGGCTTCGGTGTTTCGTAGCCGGTGCCGGTGGCGGGGTCGCGCTGGCGCAGCAGGCCGTAGTGCTCCACGTAGTTGGCCGAGGTCAGCTGCCACCAGGCGACGACGTTGTGGATGGCGAGGAACAGCACCATCGGCGCGCCGAACGTGACGATCAATGCACCCTGCAGCAGCGCCGTGACGGCATAGGACTGCAGCATCGTGTTGCGCAGGCTCCAGCGCGAGTGGCCGAGCTCGGCCAGCCGCTGCGACTCCAGCGCCCAGGCGCGCCGGATGCCGCCGGGCAACTCGCGCAGCGCAAAGCGGTAGATCGACTCGCCCATGCGCGCGCTGGCGTGGTCCTCGGGCGTGGCCACCCATCGGTGGTGGCCGCGGCCGTGCTCGACGGTGAAGTGACCGTAGGCCGGCACCGCCAGCGCCAGGCGCGCCAGCCACTGCTCGAAGGCGTTGTGCTTGTGGCCGAGCTCGTGCGCGGTGTTCAACCCGAGGCCGGAGTTGGCGCCTGCCACGTAGGCCAGGATGCCGAAGGCCCACCACGACAGGTCGTGCGTGCCCGCCCACCAGGCGCAGCCGACCAGAGCCACGAAGTGCAGCGGCACCGTCGCCCAGGTCAGCCGGCGGTAGTAGCGGTCGGCGTCGAGCGGCCGCATCACCGCCTCGGGCGGGTTGTTGCGGTCCTCGCCGATGAGGGCGTCCAGCAGCGGCATCAGGCCGTAGCTGATGAGCAGCGGGATCACGAGGGCAGCCTCGACCCCGGTGGCGTGATGGGCCCAAAGGCCGACGAACGGGATCAGCGGCCAGACCACCGAGAGCATCCAGGCCCACCGCTTGCGGTCGCGGTAGCTGACGGCCTGGCCGTCGGGTGCGTGGCCCACATGGATGACGGTCACGGACTGGCTCCCGAGATCAGCGCAGCACCTTGCTCGCCTCGGCTTGACGGATGAGCCTCTCGGCGTCGGGCTTGAGCAGGAAACCCGCGGCCATCGCGCGCTCGGTCGCCTTGCGCACGGCGGCGACATAACCCTCGTGGTTGCCGTAGCGCTCTTCCAGCGAGCGGCGCGGGTCGCCGTTCGCCTGGCGCTCGGCGGCGGTGCGCGCGAACGGCACCATGCCGCCCACGTAGTTGCAGATCTGGCCGGCGTGGAAGGGGCGCGCGCCGCCGGCCGTGATGTTCCAGCCGAGGTAGGTGCCGAGCGGCGCGTCGAGCAGCACCACAGGCACGCCGCCCAGCTCGTTGCCGTCGGCGTCCACCTTCGGCGCATACATCGGCAGCACCTGGCGGATGGGCGGTGGCGCGAGGCTGGCCACGCCGGAGCCGTCGGCGGCGTTGAAGCCCGGGCCCCAGTCGTAGTCGAGCACGGGCATGATGAAGTCCACCTCCGGCACCGTCGGCCGCAGCTGCGGCAGCGTCGGGAAGCCGATGGCCGCCTTGTGCGCCGGTGCGAGCAGGCCATCGGCCAGGCGCGGCCACTGGCTCGGCGGCGGCGCCGCGCCGCGCATCACCCAGTTGCGGAAGTGCACGCGCAGCGCGTTCACGGTCTCGGTGTGCGGCACCGGGTTGGCGGGCAACACGGCCGCGCCATAGTTGTTGCCCGGGCAGTTGGGCCCGGCGGCCGGCAGGCCGGCACCCGGCAGGCTGGTGTCGAAGCCACCCGCGCCGCCGCCATGGTTGGAGCTGGCGATGTAGTAGCGGCGCACGTTGGCCGGCAGCGGCAGGTCGGCCTTGGCGTCGGTGCCGATCCACTCCGGCGTGAGCTTCAATGCCCACACCTCGGCCGAACCGAAGTGCTCGACGATCTTCGGGCAGGTGCGGCTGGCGCTGCAGCGGTCGAGCAGGCCCACCGTCGGCCCGCCGCGCACGGGGTCGGGGTGCGGCAGCCACCACTGCGGGCCTTCGCTGCCGGCCTGGTAGAGCTCGAGCACGCCGTCGGGCTGCGCCCAGCGGAAATTGAGCGCGATGCGCCGGCCGGCGATGATGGGCCACAGGCCGTCGTGCACCTGCTTGCCGGCTTCGTCCTGGTTGAAGCCCAGGTGCAGCCAGCCGCGCAGGTAGTTGCCCGACTGCGAGACGCCGCGCGCGATGCTGTGCGTGACCATGCCCGCCACGGGGTTGGGCGTGCCGGTGTCGTCGGCCTTGGCCGTCTTGAAGAACATGCCGACATCGCGCCACGCCGCGAAGCCGATGCCGAGCACGTAGGCCTCCTCCGAGCGGTAGACCACCTGGTAGAGCTTGCTGGCATCGAAGCCGTTCTTCAGGCAGATCTGGCTCGGGTTGGGCGTGCCGGGGAAGGGGTTGGCCGCGTCGCAGGTGGCCCAGGCCCAGTCGGTGGGCGCGATGACGGTCTCGCCGATCACTTCGCCACGCGTCGACTCGGCGACACGCGAGACGAGGCGCGCCTGCCTGGTGTCGAGGCTGGCCGGTTTGTAGGGCACCGGGTTGGTCTGCACGATGAGCGGCTGGGAGCCCGGGCCGCTGCGGTTGACGATGCGGCCGAAGACGTCGCCCGAGACGGCCGAGCCGTCGGCGTTGCGCGCGATGGGCAGCTTGAGGTAGTGCGGCCGGTCGACGGCGGCCGTCGCACGCACGGCGGTGTTGCCCGCGTTGTCGCCCTGCCAGGCGCTCGTGAGGTCGATGTCGCCGTTGGCGCGCTCGGCCGGCACGTTGGGCCGGCGCAAGCCGCGGTTGGGCACCTCGTGCCACATCATGCCGCTGGCGCGCGCCGGGTCCTTGGGCCGCGTGATGACGAAGGTGGCGATGTAGCGCACCTTGCCGTCGGGGTCGCGCGCGAGAAGGATGTCGTTGATGAGCGGGTGCGAGGCGGCGGCCGGGTCGAGCTCGCCGAAGGCGCGGCCGGCGATCTGCTCGGTGGCCACGCCGCCCGAATCGGCCTCGGCCAGCGGCTTGACTTCGTCGATGACGATGCGCGTGACGCGCGCTTCGGCGGCGGGCACCGCCAGCGAGGCGGTGAAGACGATCGAGGCGGCGATCGAGGCGGTGATCGAGTTGGCGGCAGCGCCGGCGAAGCCGGCAGTGCGAATCGCAGGATGGGCAGTCACGGGGTCTCCTCGTTGGTTCTTGTGTTTGCTGCAGACGCGAAGCGCAATGTACCGCCCTGCCCGCGGGACACCGCGCCCTGCCACTGCCAGCCTGCCTCCCGCCTGCGCGTTAGCGGCGCCACCGATGCCGGGTTGGCGCCGTTCGAGGAACCCGGGCGCCCCGGGCTACGCCTTCTTCGAACCCTGTGCGAACCGGGCCAGCCACTGCGTGGCCAGCTTCTCTGACGAGACCGAGCGCTCCAGCGGCGAACGCGAGAGTCCCGAATGCTGGTAGTGCATGTTCTCGTACACCTCGGCCGCGGCCGGGAAGGCGCCGAGGATGGCGTCGAGCGCGGGCTCCGGCAGGTCTTCCGACAGCGCCGCCTTCAGGCGCGCCACGAGCACCTGGTACTGGTGCGCGTCCACCGCCATCGGGCTGCGCTCGACATGCTCGAGGACACGAGCGAGCGCGATCGCCGTTTCGAGTGGGGCCTGGAACGGCTTGGGCTGGGTGGTGGGCTCGGACATGGTGGACCTCGGCGGCACCTTCGGTGCGGATACCGGGCCAGATGCGGGCATTTACGCCGGGTGCAAGGTCCGGCGGCCGTCCAGGCGGCTCAGCCCACGGCCAGCCGCGTCTCCACGGCGCGCGCGAAGAATGCCGCCCCAAGCGGCAACGCGCGGTCGTTGAAGTCGTAGGCGGGGTTGTGTACCTCGCAGCCGCCGGCGCCTTCGCCGTTGCCGATGTTGAGGTAGCAGCCCGGTACCTGCTCGAGCATGAAGGAGAAATCCTCCGACGCCATGACGAGCGGCGGGTTGCGTTCCACATGACCCTCCCCGACCAGTTCGGCGCAGATGCGCGCCGCGAAGTCGGCCTCGGCGGGGTGATTCACCGTGGGTGCGAAGAGCACGCGAAAGTCGACTTCGGCCTTGGCCCCGAAAGCCGCCGCCGTGCTCTCGGCGACGCGGCGCATGGCGGCCTCCACCAGCTGCATCACGTCGCGCGAGAAGGCGCGCACCGTGCCGCCGAGCTCGGCCGTCTGCGGGATCACGTTGTAGGCGTCGCCGGCGTGGATGCGCGTCACCGACAGCACGGCCGTGTCCACCGGCGCCACGTTGCGCGCCACGATGCTCTGCAGCGTCACGGCGATCTGCGCCGCCGCGAGAGCGGCGTCGACGCCCGTTTCGGGCCGCGCGCCGTGTGCGCCTTTCCCCGTGACGCGGATGTCGAAGAAGGCGCCGCCGGCCATCATCGGCCCCGAGCGCACGGCGAAGCGGCCCACGGCCAGGCTCGGCCGGTTGTGCATGCCGAACACGGCCTCGCACGGGAAGCGCGCGAAGAGGCCGTCGTCGATCATCGCCTTGGCGCCGCCCAGGCCCTCTTCGGCGGGCTGGAAGATGAAGTGCACGACGCCGTCGAAGCGGCGCGTGGAAGCGAGGTAGCGCGCTGCGCCGAGCAGCATCGCAGTGTGGCCGTCGTGCCCGCAGGCGTGCATCACGCCCTTGTTCACCGAGCAGTGCGCGAAGCGGTTGACCTCCAGGATGGGCAAGGCGTCCATGTCGGCACGCAGGCCGATGGCGCGCTGCTTGCTGCCGCCGCGCAGCACGCCCACGACGCCAGTACGCCCGACGCCGCGGTGAACCTCGTCGAAGCCGAAGGCCTCGAGCTTGGCGGCCACGAGGCCGGCAGTGCGGTTCTCCTCGAAGCCGAGCTCCGGGTGGGCATGGATGTCCTGCCGCCAGGCAGTCATCTCGGCGTGCAGGGGGGCGAGCAGTTCGGCGGTGGACATGGCGCGTTTGGGTTCAGGCGGAACCCCATCGTAGTGGGCGCCGCGCTTGCGACCATCACCCGCGCTGCGTCTCGCGACACGACTTGAAGGAAGTCGCCGCGGTGGCGCGCGGCCGAGGGCACCGGGTGGCCGATTCCGCGAATGTCCTCCGACCTCGGCTGGCGCCTCGGTCTCCCCCTTGATTTCGCTCCATCGGCCACCCGGCACCCTCGGCCGCAATCACCGCCGAGGTCCTTGTTCGAATGCCCCACTGGTTCCGGATCAGGCCGGCGGGGCGCACTGCACAGCGAAATCAAGGGGGAGACCGAGGCCGCCAGGCCGAGGTCGAAGGACATTCGCGGAGCAGTGCGCCCTGCCGGCCTGATGCCGCCACCGCAGCAGAGGTCTTTCTCTCGCGAGACGACCCCATCGCCGAGCCACGCTCGAGTGCTGTACAAGCCGGGCAGATGACGAACACACCTTCGGCCGCTCCGGCCTTCAGCACCCTGCCCCTGCCCCCGGCCACGCTGGCCAACCTGCAGCAGCTGGGTTACCTCGGCATGACGCCCATCCAGGCCGCCAGCCTGCCGCTGGCCCTGGCAGGCCACGACCTCATCGCGCAGGCCAAGACGGGCAGCGGCAAGACGGCTGCCTTCGCGCTCGCGCTGCTCGCCAACCTCAACCCGCGCCGCTTTGCCGTGCAGGCCCTCGTGCTGTGCCCCACGCGCGAGCTGGCCGACCAGGTGACGCAGGAGGTGCGCCGTCTCGCGCGCGCGGAGGACCACGTCAAGGTGCTCACGCTGTGCGGCGGCGCCACGCTGCGCCCGCAGCTCGCGAGCCTGGAGCACGGCGCACACATCGTCGTCGGCACGCCGGGCCGCCTGCTCGACCACCTGCAGCGCGGCAGCCTGAAGCTCGAGGCGCTCAACACGCTCGTGCTCGACGAGGCCGACCGCATGCTCGACATGGGCTTCCACGACGACATTGCGGCCATCGCCAGCCAGTGCCCGCAGCCGCGGCAGACGCTGCTGTTCTCTGCCACCTACCCGGCCGGCATCGGCAAGCTGGCCGCCGCCTTCATGCGCGAGCCGAAAGAGGTGAAGCTGAAGGAGCAGCACGCCGCGGCCAAGATCCGCCAGCGCTTCTACGAGGTGCGCGAGGACGAGCGCCTGCACGCCGTCTCCCTGCTGCTCAACCATTACCGGCCGGTGAGCACGCTGGCCTTCTGCAACACCAAGCAGCAGTGCCGCGACCTCGTGCAGGTGCTGCGCGCGCAGGGCTTTGCGGCGCTGGAGCTGCACGGCGAGCTCGACCAGCGCGAGCGCGACCAGGTGATGGTGCGCTTCGCCAATCGCAGCTGCAGCGTGCTGGTGGCCACCGACATCGCCGCGCGCGGGCTCGATATCGCGCAGCTCGAGGCGGTGATCAACGTCGACATCGCCATCGACGTGGCCACGCACACGCACCGCATCGGCCGCACCGGCCGCGCCGACGAAGAGGGCTGGGCCTTCAGCCTGGCCAGCATGGACGAGATGGGTCGCGTCGGCGAGCTCGAGCACCAGCTCGGCTTCACCTCCGAATGGCACAAGCTCGCCGAGCTCACTGCCAAAGGCGGCGGGCCGTTGCGCCCACCCATGCGCACGCTGCAGATCGTCGGCGGCCGCAAGGAGAAGATCCGTCCCGGCGACGTGCTGGGCGCACTGACCAAGGACCTCGGCTTCGCCGGCGCACAGATCGGCAAGATCAACGTCAACGAGTTCTCCACCTATGTGGCGGTGGAGGCCGGCATCGCCGAGCAGGCGCTGAAGAAGCTGTCCGGCGGCAAGGTCAAGGGGCGCAGCGTGAAGGTGAGGATGCTGGAGGAATGAGCCTGGGCCGAGACACGGCGCAGGCGTCTTCCGTGGGGTATTCGTCGTCCCTGGCCGGGTTTGGGATTGACCCGCTGGGGGGCCGTCGGCATCGTCGGTGGCATCGGCGCCATCGCCGGGTACTCACGGAGCCAGCGCAGTGAACGTTCCCGAACTGCTCGACGAGGTCCGCCTCCGGGTGCCCGAGGGGGCCGAGGCCGGCACGCGCTGGAAGGCCTCGGCGGTGGTGGCCACATCGCAAGGCACGCACCGCGTCGCCATCGCGGCGCGCATCGATCGCCATGGCCGGCGGCGCGAGCAGTTCTGGTGCGACCGAGTGCGCCTCGAACTGCCGGTGCTGCTGCGCCTGACATGCGCGGAAGGTGAATGCCCTCATGCCGTGCAGGTGCGCGCGCAGTGGATGGCGTTTCACCAGGCCGGGCCGGTCCCGGCGCCGCTCGAGAGGCTCTGCTCGCAGCCGCTGATGGCGGAGGTGCCGGTAAGAGTCGGCCAGCATCGCTTCGTGGCGCGGCCGGCCCGCTTCCCTTGTTTCACGCCCTGCCCGAACGGGGCGCATCCGCCGATGACGATCGACAAGACCGGTTTCGACCTGTTCGACGACAGCACCTGCGTGGGCGGTGGCGTGGTCGAGAAGGCCGGCGTGCGGCAACCCCGCCTGCCCTCGGTGCAGGCAGCAGAGGCCTTCGTGCTTGCGAGGCACCTGGAAACCTTGGCCACGCTGGCCGTTGCCAGCGACGCCTCTCGGCCCGGGCAGGGCGCCGCGCGCGAGGGCGACTGACCCGTCGCGGCGTTCGAAGACGCCGCCACTCAGGCGCGCCGACCTTGCTTTGTGGTCGTCTTGCTTCAGGCCGCCGCTTCGCCGTCGGGCCGTGCCGCCAACTCCACCGGCGCGTAGTAGGGGCGGCTGCCCAGCGCGTCCACGCGAGCCCAGAACTCGGGCCCGGCGGCCAGCCCGCGCGCATCCTTCACCGCTGCCTGCCGCCACATGGCCCACGAGTCGGGATGCAGCCGTGTCGCTTCCGCCAGGAGCTCACGGGCCTCCTCGGCGTCACCGGGCCGGCCGCGGCGCAGCAGGTGTTGCGCGAGGCGAAAGCGCGCGTGCGCATCGGCGATGGCGTCCGGCGGCGGAGCGAGCCTGGCGGCCACCTGGGCCGGTTGCAGCGCACTTGCGCTGGCCGCGCCGTGCCGCACCCAGTCACGCACGGCATCGAGATAGGCCGCCTTCACCCTGGTGCGCTCGGCCAGCGCCGCCTCGGGCATCGTGAAGGTCTTGCGGTCCATGGCGCGGAAGCCGTCGGTCGAGCCGGCCGTCTCGGGCGGGCGCACGATGCGGCCCTGCTCGTCGATCCACACCGCCTGCGGCACGTTCACGAGGTTGTAGAGGTCGGCCACATGGTGGTCGCGGTCGATCAGGCAGGGGTAGGTCGCCCGGGCCGCTTCGATCCACGGGCGCGCGGCCTCGGGCTGATCGAGCGCCACGGCGAGCACGATGAAGCCGGGGTCCTTCAGGTCCTTGTTCAGGTCCTTGTTCAGCTCTTCGAACAGCGACTGCCACACGGGCAAGTCAGCGCGGCACCCTCACCAGGATGCCCATGTGGCGAGGAACACCTTGCGCCCACGGTAGGCCGAGAGCCGGTGCTCGCCACCCTGCAGGTCGGGCAGCGTGAAGTCGGGCGCCTGCAGCGTTGCGAGGGCGGCACCGCGCCGCGCGCTGCCCGAGCCCAACACCCAGGTGCGCGAGGCCGCATCGTGCACCACGGGCTGGCCGCTGTGGCGCCACAGGGCGGCGAGGTTCAGGCGGCCATCGCGCACAAGCGGCTCGGCACCGTCGCCCCGTGGGCGCGGCAGCGGCACGCAGGTGTCACCGTGGCACAGGCCCTCGGGCTTCCAGGACCAGCCGGTGGCCGCCTCGATGGCGGCAGCGTCGAGCCAGAGCGCGTCGCCCTCGGCCAGGCACTCGGTCGTGGATGCGGTGCCGGTGGCCTCGGGCCACTGCGTTTCGCGCTGTTCATGCAGCAGGGTGATCATGAAAGGGGTTCTCCGGGTGGGGATGGCTGGCCGCGGATGGCGAGTCCATCGTAGCGGCCACGCCGCGGCCGCGTCGGGCCGGTGGCCAGAATGGCGCCGCGCAGGTGGCCCGCACAAGCCGTGCGGGCCGGCGCAACCCCGGGACACCCACCCCCATGAAACGACTCGAACCCCTGCGCCACATCGAAGCCGGCGTGCTGAACATGGCCTGCCACGAGGCTGGGCCCGCCGGCGGTCCGCCGGTGCTGCTGATGCACGGCTTTCCGTACGACGTGCATGCGTACGCCGAGGTCGTGCCATTGCTGGTGGCGCAGGGCTGCCGCGTCGTCGTGCCCTACCTGCGCGGCTTCGGGCCGACACGTTTCCTGAGCCCGGCCACGCCTCGCTCGGGCGAGCAGGCGGCGCTCGGGGCCGACTTGCTGGCGCTGATGGATGCGCTGGCCATTCCACGCGCCGTGCTCGCCGGCTACGACTGGGGCGGGCGCGCCGCCTGCGTCGTGGCGGCGCTGTGGCCCGAGCGCTGCGCCGGGCTGCTCTCGTTCAACAGCTACAACATCCAGGACATCGCCCGCGCGATGGAGCCCGATCGGCCGGAGGACGAACACCGCCTCTGGTACCAGTACTACTTCCACAGCGAGCGCGGCCGTGCCGGCCTGGCGCGCGACCGCCGCGCCGTGTGCCGGCTGCTGTGGCAGCTGTGGTCGCCGACCTGGCGCTTCGAGGACGCGGGCGACGCCACCTTCCTGCGCAGCGCCGTCGCGTTCGACAACCCGGACTTCGTCGACGTGGTCATCCACTCCTACCGCCACCGCTTCGGGCTCGTCGCGGGCGACCCGGCCTGTGCGGACATCGAGCGGCAACTGGCACGGCAGCCACCGATCACCGTGCCGGCGATCACCTTCGACGGCGCCGACGACGGCGTGCGCCCGCCGGCCGCGGCCGCGCAGCATGCGAGGCACTTCACCGGGCCGCGCTCGCACCGCCTGGTGCCCGGGGTGGGCCACAACATGCCGCAGGAGGTGCCGCAGGTGTTTGCCGACGCGGTGATGGAGCTGGTGCGCGGCGCCTGAACAGCCCTGCGGTGGGTGCCGGTCAGAATCGGCCCATGGCCCGAGGATTGCCCGTCAAACACACCGACCTGCAGGGCGTCGCGCGCCTGGCCACCGATGCCACCGCGGGGCTGACCGACCTGGTCGAGGCCCTGCACGAGCGCATCGCGCGCCTGCCCGGCGCCTCGCCCGCCGCATCGGGGGCGCCCGCGGGGCGCACCGGCGGCATCACGGGTCTCGTCTACAAGACGATCCGCGGTGTCACGCGCGTGGTGGGCGGCAGCATCGAGGCCCTGCTCGGGCTGCTGGCACCGGCGCTCGGGCCCGAGCATCCGGTGCCGCAGCGCGAGGCGCTCATCGCGGCGCTGAACGGCGTGCTCGGCGACTATCTCGCCGCCACGGGCAACCCGCTGGCCACGACGATGGCGCTGCGCCAGCAGGGCCGGGCACTGCCCATGGACACCGCGGCGCTCGCCGCGCAGCTGCCGCAGGCCAGCGGTTGCATCGTCGTGCCGATCCACGGCCTGTGCATGTGCGACCTGCAATGGCAACGCGAGGGCCACGACCATGGCGCGGCGCTGGCCGCCGACCTCGGCTTCACGCCGGTCTACCTGCACTACAACAGCGGCCTGCATGTCTCGATCAACGGGCACGCGCTGGCGCAGCAGCTCGAGCAACTCGTCGGCCAATGGCCGCGGCCGGTGGAGCGCCTGGTGCTCCTCGGGCACAGCATGGGCGGCCTGCTGGCGCGCAGCGCCTTCCACCACGGCATGCAGGCCGGCCACCGCTGGCCCACGCTGGTGAGCGACATGGTCTTTCTCGGCACGCCGCACCACGGCGCACCTCTGGAGCGCGCGGGGCACTGGGTCGACATCGTGCTCGGTGCAACGCCTTATGCGGCGCCTTTCGCGCGCCTGGGCAAGGTGCGCAGCGCCGGCATCACCGACCTGCGCCACGGCAGCCTGCTCGACGAAGACTGGGTCGGCCGCGACCGCTTCGCCCGCGGCGCCGACCGCCGACTGCCGGTGCCGTTGCCGCCGGGCGTTCGGTGCTTCGCCATCGCGGCGAGCCTCGGCAGGCCGGCGGACGGTGCGAGCGGTGTCAGCGACCCACCCGGCGCGCAGGGTGCTCCTGGTGCGCAAGACGCCAAGACCGGAGGCGCGGCAGCGAACGCCCGCCCGGACCTGAAAGGCCGCCTGCTCGGCGACGGCCTGGTGCCGCTGGACAGCGCGCTCGGCCATCACCGCGACCCGGCGCACTGCCTCGCCTTTGCCGAAGATCACCAATGGGTGGGCTACGGCATGAACCACCTCGACCTGCTCGGCCGCGCCGAGGTCTACGCGCAGGTGCGGAGCTGGCTGGCTGCGGGCACGGCCCCGCCGTCGCAGGGCTGAGGGCAGCGGGCCCGGGCGTTCGTGGTCGCCCGGGCGGCGATGCGCGGTTCCACGGCGCCATGGCCGCTCCGCTAGCCCTCTTCGGGCACCATCTCGATCGCGCCGCAAGGGCACTCGCTCACGCAGACGCCGCAGCCCTTGCAGTAGTCGTAGTTGAACTGGAAGCGCTTGCCGGCGCCTAGCTTGATGACGGCGTTGTCCGGGCACACGCCGTAGCAGTTGTCGCACTCGAAGCAGTTGCCGCAACTCAGGCACCGGCGCGCCTCGAAGAGCGCGTTGTCTTCGGTCAGGCCGCCTTGCACCTCGTCGAAGCTGCTCGTGCGCCGGGCGAGGTCCAGTTGCGGGCGCATCGTCTTCGGCGCGTCGCTGTAGTACCAGGGGTTCAGGCGCTCGAAGGTGGCTGGTGCGTGCTTCGGCTCGGCCACGACGGTCGCCACGGCCGCGCCGCGCAGCCAGGCGTCGATGTGCCGCGCGGCCTTCTTGCCGTGGCCGACCGCCACGGTGACGTTGCGCTCCGCCGGCACCATGTCGCCACCGGCGAAGAGCCCGGCGCGGCCGGTCATCATCGTGGCCGGATCGACGCGCACGACGCCGTCAGTCACCTCGAGGCCCGCCACGCCGTCCAGCAGCGAGAGGTCGACGTCCTGGCCGAGCGCGAGCACCAGCGAGTCGGCCTCCAGCGTCTCGTACTCGCCGGTGGGCTGCGGGTTGCCCTTGGCGTCGAGCGCCATCTTCTCGATCGTCAGCGTGCCGCTGTCGCCGCCAGCGCCCTGCTGCTTGATGGTCGAGAGCCACTTCACCATCACGCCCTCCTGCAGCGCCTCCTCGACCTCGAAGTCGTGCGCCGGCATCTTCTCGCGCGTGCGGCGGTAGACGATGATGGCCTCGGTGGCGCCCAGCCGCTTGGCGGTGCGCGCCACGTCGATGGCGGTGTTGCCGCCGCCATAGACGACGACGCGGCGGCCGAGCATCGGCTTGTCCTCGCCCTCCATGCTGCGCAGCACCGAGACCGCATCGATGATGCGCGAGCCGTCCTTGGCCGGGATGAAGGCGCGCCGGCCGATGTGCGCGCCCACGGCCAGGAAGGCGGCGTCAAAGCCCGCCATCGCCTCCTCGATGCGGCCCACCTTCGTGTTCAGCTTCAGCTCGACGCCGAGCTCGACGATGCGCTGCATCTCCGCGTCGAGCACGTCGCGCGGCAGGCGGTACTGCGGGATGCCGAAGCGCATCATGCCGCCGGCCTTCGGCCCCGCCTCGAGCACGGTGACGGCATGGCCGCGCCGGCGCAGGTGGTAGGCCGCCGACATGCCCGAAGGCCCCGCGCCGACGATCAGCACGCGCTTGCCCGTCTCCTGCGCCGGCGGCGAAAAGCGCCAAGCGCGCTTCAGTGCCTCGTCGCCGAGAAAGCGCTCGACCGAGTTGATGCCCACCGCCTCGTCCAGCTGGCCGCGGTTGCAGGCGCTCTCGCACGAGTGGTAGCAGACGCGGCCCATGATGGCCGGGAAGGGGTTGTCACGCACGAGGTGTCGCCAGGCCTCCTCGTAGTGGCCGCTCTCGGCGTGGTAGAGCCAGCCCTGGATGTCTTCGCCGGCAGGGCACTGCGCATTGCACGGCGGCAGGCGGTCGACGTACACCGGGCGCTCGGTGCGCCAGGTGCCGGTCTTGTTGGCCAGCGACGAGCCCGGGTCGAGCGTGATCGCAAAGGGCTTCAGCGGCATCGTCATGGCAGGCCCCGCAGACGCTCGGCCATCTCGGCGGCGGCCTCGCCCGCCTCGGCGGCGCGCGCGTCCTCCTGGGGTTCGTCGAGCAGGCCGTAGCGCCGGATGTTGCGGTCGGCCTCGGCCTGGATCTGCGCCACCATGTCCGGGCGGCCCGGGTGCGCGAAGAGATGGGCGAAGCGCTTCTGCGGCCGCAGGTACTCCTCGACCGGTACGCGGCGGCGGATCTTCGTGACCGCCGTCACCTCGCCGCGCTCGGCCTCGAAGACCGGGAAGATGCCGGTCTCGCGCGCCAGCCGCGCCAGGCGGATCGTGTCGTGGCTGGCCGCGCCCCAGCCGAGCGGGCACGGTACCAGCACGTGCAGGTAGCGCGCGCCGTGCATCGCCATCGCCCGCTCTACCTTGGCCTCGAGGTCGCGCAGGTCGGCCACGGTGGCCGTGGCGACGTAGGGGATCTCGTGCGCCATCGCGATGCGCGGCAGGTTCTTGCCCTGGCCGAACACGGCCCCGGGCTCGCTGCCCACGGCCATCGTCGTCGCCGTGCGCGCCCCCGGCGGCGTGGCGCTGCTGCGCTGCACGCCGGTGTTCATGTAGGCCTCGTTGTCGTAGCAGATGTAGAGCACGTCGTCGTTGCGCTCGAACATGCCCGACAGGCAGCCGAAGCCGATGTCGGTGGTGCCGCCGTCGCCGCCCTGGGCGATGACGCGCACGTCCTGGTTTCCGCCCTTCTGGCCCTTGACGCGCAGCGCCGCGGCGATGCCGGTGCCCACGGCCGCGGCGTTGCCGAACAACGAGTGGATCCACGGCAGCTGCCAGCTCGTCTCCGGGTACGGCGTCGAGAACACCTCCAGGCAGCCGGTGGCGTTGGCCGCGATCAGCCGGCCCTGCGTCGCGCGCATCGCGGCATCGACCGCGTAGCGCGCGCCGAGTGCCTCGCCGCAGCCCTGGCAGGCGCGGTGGCCGCTGTTGAGCGAGTTGCTGCGCTCGGACGACGACTGCACGCTGCGCTGCTCGGGCGCGAGCAGCCGGTTGCCGACCGTGAAGGTGCCGGTCTGGTAGAACTTGATCGGCGCATTCATCGTCAATGCACCTTCGACGCCACGGTGCCCAAGTCGCGCAGCAGGTTCTCGGCGATCGGGCCGCTCTTGCGCATCGCCGCCTCACGCTCGAGCTGGCGGTGCACGATGCGCCAATCCAGGTCTAGAAAACTGAGCGGCGGCAGCTTGTCGGCCATCGCCTCGTGCAACATGCGCGCGAGCGAAACCCGCGTGATGGCGCGCCCGCCGAGGCCGGCGATCACTGTGTAGCCGTGCAGGTGCAGTCCCGAAAGCGCCAGCCGCACGTCGGTGGAGACGACACCCCCCAGCCCCACCGAGAAGCTCTTCTCCAGCACGACCACGCGCCGGGCCCCTTGCAGCGCGTCGCGCACCGCGGCGATCGGGAAGGGGCGGAACGACGTGATGCCGAGCACGCCGATCTTGTGGCCGCCGCCGGCGGGGGAGCGCAGCTCCTCCACTGTCTCGCGCAGGGTGCCCAGCACCGAACCGAGCGCCACCACCACCGTCTCCGCGTCCTCCAGGTGATAGCCGCGCACCAGGCCGCCGGTGGTGCGGCCGAAGCGCTCGGCGAACTCGGCGCCGATCTGCGGGATGCGTTCCAGCGCCGTCAGCTGCTTGGCGTGCGCGAGGTAGCGCACCTCCATGAAGGCCTCGGGCCCCACCATCGCACCGATGCTCACCGGCTCGGCCGGGTCCAGCACCTGGCGCGGCTCGTATGGTGGAAGGAAGGCGTCGACGTCGGCCTGCGCCGGCATGTCCACGCGCTCCACCGCGTGCGTGAGGATGAAGCCGTCCATGCACACCATCACCGGCATGCTCAGCTCCTCGCCGAGCTTGAAGGCCTGGATGTGCAGGTCCAGCGCCTCCTGGTTGTGGGCGGCGAACAGCTGGATCCAGCCGCAGTCGCGCTGGCTCATGCTGTCGCTGTGGTCGTTCCAGATGTTGATCGGCGCGCCGATGGCGCGGTTCGCCACCGTCATGACGATCGGCAGGCCGAGGCCACTCGCGTTGTAGATGGCCTCGGCCATGAAGAGCAGCCCCTGGCTCGCCGTGGCCGTGTAGGCGCGCGCGCCGGCAGCGCTGGCGCCGATGGCCACGCTCATCGCCGCGAACTCGCTTTCGACGTTGATGAACTCGCAAGGCGCGAGCGCGCCGCTCTTCACGATCTCGCCCAGGCCCTCGACGATGTGCGTCTGCGGCGAGATGGGGTAGGCGCAGATCACCTCGGGGCGGCACAGCGCCACCGCCTCGGCCACGGCGCGCGAGCCCTCAATCTGCCGCGTGGTCTGCCGCGTGTCAGCGGCCATGTTCCAGCTCCTGCATCTCGCGCATCACGTAGTGGTAGGCTTCGGCGGCGGCGGCCTGGTTGCCCGCGGCCACCTTGCCGGTGAATCGGTCGTCGATCGCGTGCGCCACCGCGGCCAGCGTGACGAGGCCGTCGCGGCTGGCCAGCGCCGCGAAGCCCCCCAGCAGCACGGCATTGGGCAGCGGGCGGCCGAGGTGCGTGAGCGCGATCTCGGTGGCCGGCACGGTGCACAACCTCTCGTGGCGGAAGCGGGCGGCGATGTCGGCCAGGCCCAGTTCGTCGAAGCTGCGCCGGCTGTTGATCAGCACGTAGCCGGCGGGCTTGAGGCCCTGGAAGACGTCCACCTGGTGCAGCAGCGTCGGGTCCTGCACGATCAGCACGTCGGGCTCGAGGATGGGCTCGCGCAGGCGGATGTCGCGCTCGTCGATGCGGCAGAAGGCCACCACCGGCGCGCCCGTGCGCTCCGAGCCGAAGCTGGGGAACGCCTGCGCGTGGCGGCCTTGCTGGAAGGCGGCGATGGACAGCATCTCCGCCGCCGTGACCACCCCTTGCCCGCCGCGACCGTGGATGCGTACTTGCAGCATCGGCCCCCTTTCGAGGAAGTCCCCCCGATGAACCAGTGGCGATTGTGGAAAGCGCTCTGCCAAGGTTGCTTGA
>JAEUPE010000059.1 GCA_016790435.1 Rubrivivax sp.
CTTCAGCTTCCAGAGCCGCATCAACGTCGACCAGCTCATCCTGCAGCGCCTGCCCACCACCATCATCGTGATCGGGCTGTCGCAGGTGCTGGCCATCCTGGTGGCGCTGCCGGTGGGCATCCTGGCCGCGGTCAAGCCCTACTCCTGGTTCGACCGCATCGCCAGCACGATCGCCTTCATCGGCTTTTCGCTGCCGACCTTCTTCACCGGCATCATCTTCATCCTCTTCTTCAGCATCTACCTCGGCTGGTTCCCCTTCGTCTACCGCAGCGACATCTCGGCCACCGGGTGGTTGTTCCTCTGGGAGCACTTCAAGCAGAGCATCATGCCGATCACCGTGCTGGGCCTGTTCCAGGCGGCCAGCATGATGCGCTACGTGCGCAGCGCGGTGCTCGATGTCATCCGCCTCGACTACGTGACCACGGCGCGCAGCAAGGGCCTCACCGAGAGCGTTGTCATCAACAAGCACGTGGTGCGCAATGCGCTCATCCCGGTGGTCACGCTGGTGGCGCTGCAGATGCCCGCCGTGTTCGGCGGCGCCATCGTCACCGAGCAGATCTTCCGCATCCCGGGCATCGGCAGCCTGCTCATCGACGCCATCCTGCGCAACGACACGCCGGTGATCATGGCGGTGACCTTCGTCTTCAGCTGCCTCGTCATCTTCTTCAACCTCGTCGCCGACGTGCTCTATGGCTGGCTCGACCCCCGCATCAGCTACCGGTGACGCTACCGGCGGCGCTGTCGCGCCCAGCGATTCGCTCGGCAAGGCGATCAGCAGCGTGTCGCCTTGGCGCGAGGCCTGGCGGCGCTTCAAGCGCCACCGGCTCGCTTACTGGAGCCTGTGGGTGCTCGGGCTCTTGGTGCTGGCCGTGCTCGTCGGCCCCCTCTTCTACAAGGTGGGCGTCAACGAGGTCGACTTCCAGGCCCGCCTGGCCGGGCCGAGCGCCGCGCACCCGATGGGCACCGACGACCTCGGCCGCGACATGCTGGCGCGCATGCTGTACGGCGGGCGCATCAGCCTCGCGGTCGGCCTGGCGGCCATGCTGATGGCCATCACCGTGGGCGTGATCATCGGCGCCATCGCCGGCATGGCGCGCGGCTGGGTCGATGCGGCGCTGATGTGGGTCACCGACCTCTTCCTCAGCCTGCCGCAACTGCCGCTGCTGCTGCTGCTCATCTTCCTCTTCCGCGACCCGCTCAAGAAGACCTTCGGCCTCGAGCTGGGCATCTTCATCCTCATCGTCACGGTGATCGGAGGCTTCCGCTGGATGCCGGTGGCGCGACTCGTGCGCGCGCAGTTCTTCAGCCTGCGAGAGAAGGAGTTCGTCGAGGCGGCCCGCGCGCTCGGCGCCAGCACGTCGCGCCAGGTGGTGCGGCACATCCTGCCCAACAGCCTGGGGCCGGTGATCGTCGCCGCCACCATCGACGTGGCGGCGGCCATCATCGCCGAGAGCACGCTCAGCTTCCTCGGCCTCGGCTTCCCGCCCGACATCCCCACCTGGGGCCGCATCCTCTACGACGGGCGCGACTACATGGACCTGGCCGTGCACTGGGCGATGTTCCCGGGCCTGGCCATCTTCCTCACCGTGCTGACAATCAACTTCATCGGCGACGGGCTGCGCGACGCGCTCGACCCGCGCCGGGTGCTCTGATGCCGCTGCTCGACATCCAGGGGCTGAAGACCCACTTCAAGACCGACGACGGCTGGCTGCACGCGGTGGATGGTGTCGACATCGCCATCGACGCCGGCGAGACCGTGTGCGTGGTCGGCGAATCCGGCTGCGGCAAGAGCGTCACCGCCAAGACGGTGATGAAGCTGATCGACATGCCGCCGGGCAAGATCGTCGCCGGCCGGGTGATGTGGCAAGGCCGCGACCTCGTGCCGCTTGGCCCCGCCGAGATGCAGAAGATCCGGGCCAAGGAAATCGCCATCATCTTCCAGGAGCCGATGACGAGCCTGAACCCGGTCTACACGATCGGCGAGCAGATCGCCGAGAGCGTGCGCCTGCACGAGGGGCTGTCCAAGAAGGCGGCGATGGACCGCGCGGTGGAGATGTTGAAGCTCGTCAACATCCCCACGCCCGACAAGCGCATCAACGACTATCCGCACCAGTTCAGCGGCGGCATGCGCCAGCGCGTGATGATCGCCATCGCGCTCGCCTGCAATCCCAAGCTGCTGATCGCCGACGAGCCGACGACGGCGCTCGACGTCACCATCCAGGCGCAGATCCTCGACCTCATGCAGGAGCTGAAGGACCGCCTCGGCATGGCCGTCATGCTCATCACGCACGCCATGGGCGTGGTGGCCGAGGTGGCGCAGCGCGTCGTGGTCATGTACGCCGGCAAGGTGGTCGAGGAGGCCACGGTCGACGAGCTCTTCGCGCGGCCGAAGCACCCCTACACGCAGGGGCTCATCCGCAGCATCCCGCGCATCGACCTCGCCGCCACGCACAAGGTGCGGCTCGAGGCCATCCCCGGCACGGTGCCCAAGCTCATCGAGCCACGGGAGGGCTGCCGCTTCGCGGCGCGCTGCAAGTACGCCGAGGCCGCCTGCAGCAGCGCCACCCCGCCGCTGCGCGAGATCTCGCCGGGCCACAAGGTGGCCTGTTTCCTGGCAGAGAAGACCTGAAGGTCGAGAAGAACCCCATGGCGGAGCCGCTGCTCAAGGTCGAGAACCTCGTCAAGCATTTCCCCGTCCGCGGCGGCCTGCTCCAGCGCGAGATCGGCCGCGTGCACGCCGTCGACGGTGTCAGCTTCGACATCGCCGCCGGCGAGACGCTCGGCGTGGTCGGCGAAAGCGGCTGCGGCAAGAGCACCACCGGGCGCTGCATCCTGCGCCTGATCGAACCCACTTCGGGCGAGGTGACGTTCGAGGGCAAGAGCGTCACGAAGGCCGGCAAGGACGATCTGCGTGCCTTCGCGCGCGACATGCAGATCATCTTCCAGGACCCGTATGCCAGCCTCAACCCGCGCATGACGGTGGGCGCCATCATCGGCGAGGCACTCACCATCCACAAGCTCGCGCCCACCAAGGAAGCCTACGACGCGCGCATCGTGCAGCTGCTCGAGACGGTGGGCCTCGCGGCCGACCACATGCGGCGTTATCCGCACGAGTTCTCCGGCGGCCAGCGCCAGCGCATCGGCATCGCGCGCGCGCTGGCGGTGAGCCCCAAGCTCGTGGTCTGCGACGAGGCGGTGAGCGCGCTCGATGTGTCGATCCAGGCGCAGGTGATCAACCTGCTCGAAGACCTGCAGAGCCAGTTCAAGCTCACCTACATCTTCATCGCGCACGACCTCAGCGTGGTGGAGCACATCAGCGACCGCGTGGCCGTGATGTACCTCGGCCGCATCGTCGAGATCGCGCCGGCCAACGCGCTCTACTCGAACCCGCGCCACCCCTACACCGAGGCGTTGCTGTCGGCGGTGCCGATCCCCGACCCCAAGGTCAAGCGCAGCCGCGTGCGGCTGCAGGGCGACGTGCCGAGCCCGCTGCGGCCGCCGCCGGGCTGCCACTTCCACACGCGCTGCCCCATCGCACAGAAGGGCTTGTGCGACAAGGAGCGGCCGGTGCTCAAGGACGTGGGGCCTGGGCACCGGGTCGCGTGTCACTTGCGCAGCTGAGTGGCCCGCGGGCCGGATGCGTGCCCGGCCCTGCCCCGGCATGCATCGAGCCGGCGCATGACTCAGGCACCATCCCTCTGTCGGCGCCGTCCGACAGGCGCATCACGTCGGCGCGACTACGATGGCCCCGAGAGGCCCCGGCCTCACTGGATCAGCCCGTTCTTCAAGGCGTAGTACGTCAGGTCGCTGTTCGACTGCAGCTTCATCTTCTGCAGGATGCGTGAGCGGTAGGTGCTCACGGTCTTGACGCTGAGGAACATCTGCTCGGCGATGTGGCCCACCGTCTCGCCCCGGGCCAACCGGAGGAACACTTGCAGTTCGCGTTCGCTCAGGGCCTCATGGGCCGGCTTGTCGACGCCCGCGGACACCCCGTCGGCGAGCAGTTCCGCCACGGCCGGGGTGATGTAGCGCCGCCCGCGCGCGATGGTGCGGATGGCGGTGGCGATCTCCTCGGGGTCGCACTCCTTGTTCAGGTAGCCGCTGGCGCCCTGGCGCAGCATCGTCGTCGCGTAGTGCGCCTCCGGAAAACCGCTCAGGATGAGGACCGGCAGTTCTGGGTAGCGGGCCTTGATCGCCGCCAGCGCGTCGATGCCGCTCTGCCCCGGCATCGAGAGATCCATGACGAGCACATCGACCTCGCCGCCGCGCGCGATTTCGAGCGCCTCTCGTCCGTCGCTGGCCTCGGCCGTGACTCGGAAGTCCACTTCCTCGGAGAGGAACTGGCGCAGCCCCGAGCGCACGATGGTGTGATCGTCGACGATGCCGATGCGGATCATGTTGACAGCTCGGGCGCGGGTCCGCGACCGCCGCAGTTTAAGGAGTTGCGATGATGCTGTCGCTGCCAGGTTGGCGCTCGCGCCTGTCCTACCACCTGGCCGGCCCGCTCGCCGTGCTGCTGGCGGTGGCGGTGCTGGCCATCAACGAAGCAGGCTACCGGGCCGACGCCGACCTCGTGGCACGTCGCGATGCCGCGGTGGAGACGCGCCTCACCGTCGGCCGCGCGCGGCGCATGGTGCTGCTGATGGAGTCGGCCCAGCGGGGCTACATGCTGAGCGGCAAGGCCGACTACCGCGTGCCTTACGACGAGGCGCGCGCGCAGACCGATCAGGTGTTGCAGTCGCTTCGTGCCTTGGCCGAGCGCGCGCCGACGCATCGGCAGAACCTGCTGCTGCTCATCGATGCGACGCAGAAGCGCGTGTCCGAGCTGGCGGAGGTGGTGCGGCTTTTCGAGGCGAACGAGCGCGACCGCGCGCTGGCGCTCATGCTCACCGACATCGGGCGCGAACAGATGGAGCGCATCAACGAACTCGTCGAGGAGGTGGTTCGCAAGGAGGAGGCCGCCTCCGGCAGCGCCGGCCGCCAGCGCGAGCGCGTGCGCATCTGGACCGTGCTGGCGCTCGTGGGCCTCGTGCTGCTGTGCCTGGGCGCGGCCTTCACCGCCATGCGGCTGAACCGCGAGCGCGACCGCGAGCGCGCAGGCCACGTGCAGGACCTGCAGGCCGAGCGCGACAAGCTCGAGCACGAGGTGGCCCGGCGCACGCAGGACCTGTCGGCGCTGGCGCAGCACCTGCAGACCGTGCGCGAGGACGAGCGCCGCCGGCTCGCCCGCGAGTTGCACGACGAGCTCGGCGGCCTGCTCACCGCCGCCAAGCTGGACGTGGCGCGTGTGCGCAAACGCCTGCAGGAGGCCGGGCCGGAGGTGCTGGAGCGCATCCGCCACCTCGGCGAGACGCTCGACGCGGGCATCGCGCTCAAGCGCCGCATCATCGAAGACCTGAGCCCTTCTTCGCTGGCCAACCTCGGGCTGCAGCGGACGCTGGAGATTCAGTGCGCCGAGTTCAGCCAGCGCGCCGAGGTGCCGGTGGAGGCCTCGATCGCCGACGTCGGCCTGACCGACGAACGCGAGCTCGCCATCTACCGCTTCGTGCAGGAGGCGCTGACCAACGTCGCCAAGTACGCCCGCGCCAAGCGTGTGCAGGTGAGCCTGCAGCCCGACGGCGACCATGTCAGCGTGCAGGTGCGCGACGACGGCGTCGGCTTCGACCCGAGCCAGGCACGCAACGGCGCCCACGGCCTGGCCGGCATGGAGTTCCGCGTGCAGTCGTGCGGCGGCCAATGGCTGGTGCAGTCGGCGCCCGGCCAGGGCACGCTCGTGCAGGCACGCCTGCCGGCGTGACGGGCATGGTGGCCGGCGCCGGGCATTGACAGTCGTCTGCGGCGCCGGAACCGGTGCCGTCCTACAGGCCGCTCGATCCGGCGGTCCTAGACTGGCGCTGTCCTCGCATCGTGCTGCCTGCATCGTGACCGGTCGGATGCCTCCTTCATGTCCCGCCTGACCGTCTTCGTCGTCGAGGACAGCGCCACCATCCGCCAGAACCTCGTCGCCACGCTCGAAGAAATGGCGCCGGTGCAGGTGGTGGGGTATGCCGACGATGCCGACGGTGCGATCGCCCATATCGCGCACGACCCTCCACCCTGCGACCTCGTCATCCTCGACGTGCTGCTGCGCCGCGGCTCCGGCGTCGACGTGTTGAAGGCCCTGCGCTTCCGCGCGCATCGTCCCCGCTGCGTGGTGCTCACCAACTATGCGACCCGGCTCATCCGCGAGCACTGCCTGGCGCTGGGTGCCGATCGCGTCTTCGACAAGTCGGCCGAGGTCGAGCGGCTGCTCGAGTACTGCGAGGCGTTGGCCCGGGAGCGCCCATGATGAGGCTTCACTGCCGTCTGTCGTCCGTCGGCCCTCGTCCCCTCGCCGGCGGCCCGTCGACCTTGGGTCGCTGTCCTACACGGCAAGACGGCACCGACCGACGGGTTGCCGCCCGGCGCACCGGCACAGTCCCTGCACGGCCCTCGCAACCGCGAGGCCGAAAGGAAGGAGAAGACCCATGACACTGCGCCCACCCCACCTCGCGGCCAAGGCAGCCGTGGCCGAGATGACCGCCGCCTCGGGCGTCGTCCGCGTGCGCAACGACATCCGCGTCAGCGGCTGACCGGCGGGCTTTGCCGCACCGGCGCGCTGCACTTCGCCCACCGCATGCCAACCGCCAGCCCACCGAAGGACCCCGACATGAAGGTCAGCCGCTCCGTGCTGTTGGTCCTCGTCGTGGTCGTCGCTTCGACGGTGGCCGCGGTGGCTCACCTCACGGACGAGTCTTTCGACATCCCGGCGCTTCGCGTCGACGGCTGAAGCGCCGCGCAACCCGCCCCACACCATTCCAGGAGAAACGACATGAGCAGAACTCTTCACCGCTGGGCGGCCGCCACGGCCGCGGGACTCACCTTCGCCGGGGCCGCCTTCGCGGCCAACCCGCCCCCCATTCCCGTGCGCAGCGGCGGCGTCAGCGTCGACGAGTTTGCCGAGCTCAACCGGCAAGCCTCCGAGTACTCGCTGAAGCTGATCCTGGCCGCCAAGCGCAGCGGCGCCTACCTCGCCGACGTGGATGTCGTCGTGCGCTCGCTGCCTTCGCGCAACGTGGTGCTCGAGCACCGCAGCGAAGGGCCGCTCGTGCTGGCGGCGCTGCCGCCCGGCCGCTACGAGGTGATCGCCTCCTACGGCCAGGTGCGGCCCGGCGCGCCGACGAGCCACACGCGCGTCGTGACGATCTCGCCTTCGGGCCTGGCGCAGATGGTGATGTACTTCGACACGGGCGACGAGGTGAGCAGCAACTCACCGCCGGAGTTCAGCACGCGCTGAACGCAGCCCGGAGCGAGATCGGGGCCGCGCACTGGCGAGCCAGCCCCTTTGCCCGCGGCGACGCGCACCGCTGCGGGCATCATTCGCATCCCGCCCGCTCGCTCCCGCGCCTGATCGTGCCTGATCGGGCAATCGAGCCGGGGCGCACTGCCACCAGGTCGCGCACGATGCAGCACGAAGGCAATCTCGAAGAGTTCCAGGATCCGGTCAACTACGACCTCGAAGAGATCCCAGGCTCCGAGGACCGCATCGCGATGATCCGCGCGGCGGTGACCGCCCAGGGATCGACGACGCTCGAGCTGGCGTGCGGCACGGGCGTCGTGACGCTGCCGCTCGCCGCCGCCGGCCAGCACGCCACCGGTGTCGACCTCAGCCGGCCGATGCTCGAGCACGCGCGCACCAAGGCGGCGGCGATGGGACTGGACGGGTGCACCTCTTGGCATCACGCCGATGCGCGCCAGGTCCGGCTGCCCGGGCATGTCGCGAGCGCGGTGCTCACCGGCAACGCCTTCCAGGCGTTCCTCACCGACGCCGACCAGCAAGCGCTGATGGCCACCGTGCACGCGCACCTGGAACCGGGCGGACTCTTCGTGTTCGAGACGCGCAACCCCTCCGGGCACCCGCTGCGCGACATCACCGTGTGGGAGCCCTGGTTCGAGTACCGCAGCACCGAGGGCCACCGCGTGCACGTCGGCGGCACGCAGCGCTGGGATGCCGCCACGCGCGTGCTGCACTGGACCACCGAACGCCGCTGGACCGATGCCGGCACGGGTCAACCTCACCGCCGCACCGCCCGCATCGCCTGCCGATTCACGGCGCCGGACGAACTGGCCGGGTTGCTGGCCGCGGCGGGCTTCGCGATCGAGCGGCAGTTCGGTGACTGGGATGGCTCGCCACTCAGCGCGGACTCGCCCGAGATCATCACCTTCTGCCGGCGGGCTGCATGATGGCGGCGCGCGCCCCCTTCCCCTGGCTGGCCGCGTGGCCGTGGTCACAGGCGTCAGCCGGGGCGCCGGCCGCGGCATCGCCCTCGAGCTCGGGGCCGCCAGATCCTGTAGCCGTCCGGACTGACCACGCTCAGCCGGGCCGATGCCCCAGTAGCCTCGCCGGCAGGTAGAGCACGGCCTTCAGCAGCGCGAAGACCGCGCCGACGGCCACGCCGAGCAGCCGGAACGGCAACGACAGCAGCCACACGACGGGCGCCACCACCAGGGCCAGCAGCGCCAGGGGCCAGCTCAGCACGAAGAGCAGGCACCAGCCAATGAAGAGCAGCAGCGCGTTCATCGCGCGGCGTCGCAGCGTGTCACGGCGGCAAGCACGAGCAGGGCCTCAGACACGGGCGCACACGGGCGCACCGGCATGCGCCATCTGCGCCGCCGCGGCGGCCTCGCTGGCAGCGAGGCTGTGGATGCCGGTGGCGAGGCCGAAGGTGACGACGAAGGCCATGGCCAGCGAGGTGAGGCGGTCGGACAGGCGGCGGTTCATCGTGGGCTCCTTCGTCGGCCGGCAGCACGGCATTCAGTCGGGACTGCGGCCGCATGATGGCCGGGGCCCCGAGCCACGGCCAGTGGCGTGCGATGAACTGCGGGCCGCGAGGGATGAGCGGCCAAGGGCGTCGACGGGCACCCGCCCGAACGCGGCCCGCGACCCTCAGGTCCAGAACACGGCCGCCTGCACGAGCGCCGCCGGCACCTGGTCGGCGCGCAGCGGCGGCGAGAGCAGGAAGCCCTGGCCCGACGGCACGCCCAGCGCGCGCAGCTGCGCCAGCTGCGCAGCCGTCTCGACCCCCTCGGCCACCACGCGCTTGCCGAGAGAAGTGCCGAGGTTCATCACCGCGCGCACGATCTCCACGTTCTGCGGCTTCGTCTCCATGTGCATGACGAAGCTGCGGTCGATCTTCAGGCTGTCGATGGGCAGCGTGCCCAGGTAGGCCAGCGACGAGTAGCCGGTGCCGAAGTCGTCGATCGAGAAGCGCACGCCCACCTCGCGCAGGCGGTGCATGGCGGCCAGCGCCGTGTCGAGCTGGCCCATCAGCGTCGTCTCCGTGATCTCGAGCGCCAGCTGGCCCGGCGCCACGCCGTGCCGGCCGAGCACGTTCTGCACGTGCGTGACGAAGCGGGTGTGCTGCAGGTCGCGGCCGGAGATGTTGACGTGCATGCAAAGGCCGCGGAAGCGCGGCTCGCTGCGCTGCCACGCGGCCAGCTGCTGCACGGCATGGTCCACGACCCAGGCGCTGAGCGCCTCGATGTGGCCCGACTCCTCGGCCAGCGTGACGAAGACCGAGGGGCTCACCGCGCCACGCTCCGGGTGCTCCCAGCGCGCCAAGGCCTCGAAGCCGTAGAGCCGGTAAGGCTCCAGGTCGTAGATCGGCTGGAACATCACCGTCAACTGGCCGGCACCGATGGCGCGGCGCAGGTCGGCCTCCAGGGCCAGCTTGTCGGCGATGCGTTCGTGCATGACGCCGTCGAAGGCGAGCACGCGGCCGCGCCCGGCTTCCTTGGCGGCGTACATCGCGAGCTCGGCGTCGCGGATGACCTCGTCGACGCTGCGCGGGCCGTCGCCGCTGAAGGTGATGCCGATGCTGGCCATCGGCAGCACCTCGGTGCCGTGCATGACGAGCGGCTGGCCGAGCGCCGCGAGCAGCCGCTGCGCGCGCTCGCGGCCGCGCGCCGGCGCGTCGGGGCCCTCGAGCAGCACCGCGAACTCGTCGCCACCCAGGCGCGCCACCAGGTCGTCGGGCGGCAGCGCCTCGACGAGCCGCCGCGCCACCTCGCGCAGCAGGTGGTTGCCGGCGACATGGCCGAGGCTGTCGTTGACGAGCTTGAAGCGGTCGAGGTCGAGGAAGATCACCGCGAACGGTCGCCCCGGATCGCGGCGGCAGCGCTCCACGGCCACGGCCAGACGCTGCTCGAAGAAGTGGCGATTGGCGAGATCGGTGAGCGTGTCGTGGAAGGCGATGTGCTGCAACCGGCTCTCGGCCAGGCGGCGCGAGCTGATGTCGTGCAACTGGTAGATGAGGCAGGTGCCGGTCTGGCCCGGGTCGTCGAAGTGGCTGCAGTGCAGCGACGCCCAGATGTCACCGCTGCGGTCGTGCCCGCTCCTGGTGAGCAGGCGCAGCTCGATACTGAACGAGCGGCCGCGATGGCGCTTGACCTCGGCCGTCTGGCGCTCGAACAGCTCGCCGTCTCCGCTGTGCAGGTGGCCGGCGAAGGGCTTGCCGAGCAGTTCCTCCTCGGTGGCGCCGAGCAGCTCGCACAACGCCTGGTTCACCTGCATCAGCCGGCCGGCGGGGTCGACGATGGCCATGCCGGCGGCCGCATGCGTGAACGCGGCCGTGAAGCGCTGCTGATTCAGCTTCGCCTCTCGCTCGGCCTCGGCGATGCGGGCCTCCTGGGCGCGGCGCTCCCACTCGGCGCGGTTGAGCGTGTAGCGCAGCAGCGTCACGACGACGAGGCAGACCGCTGCGCCGACGAGCGAGACCGTGACGCCGAGCTGCTGGGCGTTCACGTGCACGATGCCGGCCACGGCGGCGGAGATCAGGTAGATCGCCAGCACCCACGAGTACGCGCGCCACCACTGCGCGACGTCGATGCTTCGCCGCTGCTTGAAGCTCAGCAGCCAGGCAGGGATCAATGTCGAGAGCGCGAAGTAGATCGGCGCCACGGCGCACAACGACGTGAAGGTCGCCGCCATCGGCGACAAGCCCTGCGCCCGCAGCGCAGCCTCGATGGCGACCTGCGCGTGCGCACTGGCGAACATCGCGATGGCGGCGATCGCCGGGTTCGACAGGCGAGGCGCCAGGCGGCGCGTGGCGCGCGGCGTGCCGATGGCCCCGTCCAGCGCCGCGGCGAGCACGGCCGCCGCGGGCCCGGCCGCCGCCATGAGCGAGAAGATGAAGATGTCGGTGACGCCGATGAAGTAGCTCGTGCGCGGGATCAGCACCGGGAACATCGCGGCCACGGCCACGAGCGCCAGGCCGACGACCACCTGCCCGAGCGCGCCCGGGCGGCCGCCGCCGCCCTCGGCCGCCTGCGTCGCGAGGAACCAGGCCGCCCACACCAAGCAGGCAGCCCCACCTGCGACGAGGATCACCCAGGCGCGAACCGCACCGGGGTGGTAGTCATAGAGATGCGCGTGGCGGAATCTGGCAATCGATCGAAGCATCGTCCCCGCCTCGGGTGACGCCAAAGCGGCGATCGAGGCGGGGCGATTCTCGCTGCCTTGTTACACCCGGATGCGGGACGCCCCCTAGAACGTCGGTCCGCTGCCGGGAACCACGCATTCACCGATCGCCCAGGAAGGCCGCGTCGAACCGGGCGGCCGGGTCGGCCGACTCGGTGAGGAAGAAGCCTTCGGTCAGGAAGAAGCCCTCCGTGAGGAAGAACCCCTCGGTCAGGAAGAAGCCCTCCGTGAGGAAGAAGCCCTCGGTCAGGAAGAAGCCCTCCGTGAGGAAGAACCCTTCGGTCAGGAAGAAGCCCTCCGTGAGGAAGAAGCCCTCGGTCAGGAAGAAGCCCTGGCTGAGCGTCAGGCCGTCGGCCACCAGCGTGCCGCCGGGAGCCCATTGCAGGCCGCTGGCCAGCGTGACGCCGACACCGGCTCGCACGCGGGCTGCCAGCTGCTGCACCGGCGTCGCGAGCGCCTGGCTCTGCGTCGGAATCGAAGGGGCCAGCGAGTCGAGCAGGCGCACGCCGGCGGTGAGCAGCCACTGCGGCGCGGCATCGGTCTCCATGTAGGCGCCCGGCCTGCCCTCGGCCAACCACGGCAGGCGGCGGCCGGATGGCGTGACCATCTGGCTGCGCACGGCGATCTGGCGCACCCAGGTCAGGCCCGGCTCGTAGATGGGCTGCCACTGCTGGAACAAGGTGGCGCCACCAACGACTCGGTTGCCGCCGGCGAAAACCATGCCGCTCCATTCGAAGGTGCGGCCGTTGATCGTCGTGCGCGCCGGCGGCAACGTGCGGCCGGCGGCGAGCAGGTTGTCACCCGCCTGCAGACGGCCGTTCGCCAGAGCGACACCGATATCGCCGCGCAGGCTTTGCGCCAGCTTCACGGCGCCCTTGAGGTTGGCTTGGCCCGTGCCCTGCTCGAGCAGGCTGGCGTTGGGCAGCGGTTCGGCCGTGTACTGAAGCAGTGCCTTCACCAGCGCCGGCGTGAGGCCCGGGTTGGCCTGCAGCAGCACGGCCGCCGCGCCGGCGACCACCGGCGTCGCCACCGACGTGCCCGACAACGACATCAGCGCCTGGCGAGGCAGTTGCGAAGCGCCGGGCACCTGCGTGAGTTCGGGGTACGTGCGCGCCAGCAGGTTCCAGCCCGCGGCAGCGCCGCCGGCATCGGTGGCCATCGGCCCGAGCAGCCGGTTGCCCGGCGCCACGAGGTCGGGCTTGATGAGGTTGTCGATCCAGGGCTTGCCGTTCGTGAAGCGCCAGGCGCCGCGCGTCGGGCCGCGCGAGCTGAAGGAAGTGACGAGGTCGTCGCCGCGCGAGCCGGTGGCAGCCGGATTGGCCGCGCCCACCGTGATGACCGACGGGTCATGTCCGGGGGAGACTATGCTGCCGTAGACCGTCTGGCCGGCGGCGTTGCGGCCGTGGTTGCCCGCCGCCGTCACCACCACGAGGCCGGCCGCGCCGGCGCTGCGCGCCGCCACGGCCAGCGGGTCGACAATGAACGACTCGGTCGAATCGGCACCGATGCTGAGGTTGATGATGCGCAACGGCGCGGCGGCACCATGGCCCGCACGCTGACCCTTGCTGGCGCGCTGGATGGCCCAGTCCATGCCAGCGAGCAGGTCGGCGACGCTGCCCACGCCGCGTTCGTCGATGACGCGCACGTCGTACAGGTCGGCACCGGGTGCCACGCCGGCGGCGTCCGGGCCTTGCATCATCGCGTCGCTGCGGCCGGCGGCGATGCCGGCCACGTGCGTGCCGTGGCCGTAAGGGTCGGCCGCACGGCTCGCCTCGCGGATCGCGGCCAGGCAGGCCGAGACCACCGGGTGGCGCGCCACCTCGTCGGGCAGCCGCTCCAACAGAGACAGGTTCAAACCGGCACCGTTGAGCAAGGGGCGCAGCAAGGGCGAAAGGTCGACACCTCGGCGCCAGCCGCCCTCAGGCAGGCAACGGCCCAGCGTCACGAAGTCGACGCGCTCGCGCACGCGGCTGCGGCCATCGGCGCCGAGGAAGCTGCGATGCGCGGCATCGATGCCCGAATCGAGCACCGCGATGCCCACGCCCCGACCGTCGAGCGCGCTGCCGTGCGGCGCCAGCGGGTCCAGCAAGCTGCCCGCCCCCACCGTGGCCTGCACCAGGCTCGTGGCCGCGCCGGCGTGGCGGCCGACAGTCTCGCGCACGGTGCTGCGGTTGGGCACGACCTTGCGCACGTCTTCGCGCGCCGCCAGAGTGCCCAGCGCTGACGCCGGCACCATGACGAGCAGCGCGCGCACGCTCTGGTAGTTGTAGAAGACCGAGCCGCCGACCGCAACGACCGCGCGGCGCAGCGAAATCAGCTCCGGGTCGTTGCCCGCGGCGAGCACGAGCACCTTCACGTACTGCTGCCCCGCCACCGTTCGGTGCCAAGGTGCCAGCGGCCATTCGCGGCTGGCCTTGCGCAGTTCGGGCGAGAGTTTGGCGTCGGCCGATTGCGCCGCGACACCGGTGCACACCCAGGCCATCAGGCCGGTGGCGAGCAGGCGCAGCGCGAGACGGGCTTGCCGCCGCAGCTTCGAGATCATTCGGGGCGTCCTTTTGTATGTGGCTCCGCGGCGCCCATCGCTGATCGGGCCTTGGCCTTGCAGGTCTGCGCGCGTGGGTTGCGCACAGCCCGCTCGGCCTCGCGGTGTGTTGCCACTTTGCTTGGAGGACGCCTCGTGCAATCGGTGGAATCGCAGGGCTCGCGAGGGGCAGTTCTTCCTCGTGGAGGCGCCATGCGTGCAGAGGCATTGGATTGGCGGTGAGACGCCTGCCTTTTCTTGTTTCAGCCTTGCTCGGTGGGGTCGAGGGCGGCTGACTTTTCAACGTGCCGGGTCTCGCCCCGGCGGGCGAGTCACTTTCATTTGCTGGCCCAAATGAAAGTAACCAAAGCAAAGGGCCTGATGTCCTGACAAGGTGGGTTGCTTTCTGAGGCGGGCCTCCATTTGGCCGGCGCGCTTCGGCCACAAACACCCACGAAAAGCTGGCGCGCCGCGACTGGCGCTCATGAGTTCGGCACGGACGCTGGCGCTCGCTGGGGCACAGACGCTGGCGCTCTCTGGGCTTGGCCGAACTCACGAGCGCGGGCCGCAGCGCGAAGTTCGAACGATGGTGTTTCGCGCCGGAGCGAGCAGGCCAAATGGAGGCCCGCCTCAGAAAGCCATCAATCAGCGCAGGACATCAAGGTGCTTTCTTTGCCTCGCCGGGGCGAGACCCGGCCTGCACAAAGGTCAGCAACCGTCCGCCACACCCACCGCCGCAGCGAGCACGCGGTGCATCCGCTCCACCCCATCCGTCAACGCCGCCGGCCCCGGCTGCAGGATGTCGCACGACTTGATCTCGAACAGCGCCCCGCTCTGCACGGCCGGCACCTCGCCCCACCCCGGCCGCGAAGCCACCTTCTCGGGCCGGAACTTCTTGCCGCACCAAGACCCGAAGATCACCTCCGGCGCGCGTCGCACCGGCTCCAGGGCATCGGCAATCACGCGGTCGCGGCCCATCGACTGCCGGGCCAGATCCGGGAAGACGTCATCGCCGCCAGCCAAGGCGATCAGCTCCGAGACCCAGCGGATGGCGCTGATCATCGGCTCGTCCCATTCCTCGAAGTAGACACGCGGCCGCCGCGGCCACGCCGCCGCCGCGGCCGCGATCTGCGCGTGCCGAGCCTGGCACTGCGCGATCCAGCGCTCGGCGCGCTCGTGCGCGCCAACGAGGCCGGCCACCAGACGCAGAGTGCCGAAGATCTCAGCCACGCTGCGCTGGTTGGTGACGAGCACGTTGAGCCCGGCGCGGATGAGCTTGTCGGCAAGCGCGGCCTGCATGTCGGAGAAGCCGATCACGAGGTCGGGCTCGAGCGCGACGATCTTGTCGATCTTGCCGTCGAGAAAGGCCGAGACGCGCGGCTTCTCCTGCCGTGCGCGTTTCGGGCGCACCGTGTAGCCGCTGATGCCGACGAGGCGCCGCTCCTCGCCGAGCAGGTAGAGCCACTCGGTCGTCTCCTCGGTGAGGGCGACGATTCGCCGCGGGCCGGCCTCCCCCCCACGCCCGCCCGGTGGCTCGGCCGCTGGTGATGGGTGCTCGTCGTCGCGGGACCGGTCCATGCGCGCGACCTTACCGCACCGGCATCTCACCCCCGGCCCCCACCCGGCATGTCGCCTGGACAGCACGGGCCCGCACGACCGGCGAGTGATCGGCGCGTATGCAGCGCGTGTTCGGCCGGCGCATCGGGGCGCGCCGATATACTCGTGCTTTCCACCAGGGCCCAGGCGCGCGGCAGCGTGCCGGGCCGGCTGCAATGACCAAGTTCGTCTTCGTCACCGGCGGCGTGGTGTCCTCGCTCGGCAAGGGCATTGCGGCGGCCTCGCTGGCAGCGATTCTCGAATCGCGCGGCCTCAAGGTCACCCTCATCAAGCTCGACCCGTACCTCAACGTCGACCCGGGCACGATGAGCCCGTTCCAGCACGGCGAGGTCTTCGTCACCGACGACGGCGCAGAGACCGACCTCGACCTCGGCCACTACGAGCGCTTCATCACGACAAGGATGAAGCGCAGCAACAACTTCACCACCGGCCAGATCTACAAGAGCGTGCTCGAGAAGGAACGGCGCGGCGACTACCTCGGCAAGACGGTGCAGGTGATCCCGCACGTCACCAACGAGATCCAGGAGTTCGT
>JAEUPE010000061.1 GCA_016790435.1 Rubrivivax sp.
GCGCAGGCGTCGCTGGGGCTCAGCACCCAGCTGCCGATCGCTGGGCGGGGTGTCAAACTGGCATGGATGCGCGTCTGGCGAACGCGCGAGTTCGAGCAGCAAACATCGCGGCATTCGTACGGCTCGGTCGCAGCCAGCATCGAATTCTGACGGCAACACTCGGGCCCGCGCGCCCATTCTGGCGCGGCCTTGCCTTGCGCATCGCAGCGAGAATGTCCCTGCAATGCTCAGGAGTGCAAATCTCATGTCGCATCGCATCGCTTCGCCGAGTTGATCTCCCTGTCTGAAGACGAGCGTCGCGCTGACCACAGCCGAGTGAGCCTCGTCGTCAACTCGGATCACCTCAATCCACACGGCGTCGTGCATGGCGCGGTGGTGTTTGCTCTGGCCGATACGGGCATGGGAGCGGCCCTGTACCCGACGCTGGGTGATAGCCAGATCTGCGCCACTATCGAGATCAAGATCAACTACTTCAAGCCCGTCGCTTCAGGACAGCTCGTCTGTATCGCCGAACCCTTGAATCGTGGCAGAACGGTGGCCAACCAGGAGTCCAAGGTGAACCTCGCCGACAAGCTCGTCGCCACGGCCAGTGGAAGCCATGCGGTATTCGCGCCAAGACATGAGGCAATTCAGGAATGAAGTACGTCAACGGCATTGGGGTCGTCGGGTCTGAGCTTGGCGAAAAGCTCGTCCGATGACCTGACCAGACACCCTATTCCAAAACATATACAAAGGATGTATCTTATACATCCCGCTTCGCTTTGGATCAGCCATGCCGACTGTGGACGATGAAGGGTATCTGCTCGATCCAGACCAATGGACCGAGGAATGGGCCGCCCAGCAGGCCCATTTGCTGAACCTGAGTCTCGACGACGACCACTGGTTCGTGATCCAGTTCATGCGCGACTGGTACCAGGAACACCAGGTGACGCCGGACGCCCGCCATGCCATGCAGCGTCTCGAGCAGCGCTACCAGACCAGGGGCAGGCAGCGAATGTTCGAGCTCTTTCCATATGGCTACGTGGCCCAGGCCTGCAAGATTGCGGGCATGAAGCGTCCTCGCGCCTGGAGCACGGGTTGAACAACGGCAGATGCCAACGTGGGGTGCGCAAGATTCCCACAGCCATCGCGGCCCCTTTCGTCGCGGCTCAGCGCGGAACAAAGAACGTCGACTTCTCGAACTGGAGGGCCGATCGGTCTGCTCTGTTGCCGGAGGTGGGCTCCACGACCGTGACCTCGAACATCACGGGCACCGACCGGCCCGCGAGCCCTTGTGCCATGGCGAAGGGCAGGCGCAGGCTCACCGACATCGACGCCACGGCAGCCGGGCCGGCGCTGGCTGGCGTTGCCAGGATCTCCAAGCCATCGATCCCGGAGGCGGCCACCCGGTAGGTCTGCGGGGCCTCCGTGCGATTCATGATCTGGATGCGGTAGACGTTCTCAACCGATCCCTCCTCCACCACACGCGCCAACGCGCCGCGGTCCTTGACCACATCGAATTTGAACGGGCTGCGCATCGCCACGCTGGCCGCGAAGGCAATGCTGGCCGCGGAGAGCATGGCCCCGTAGATCAGCACACGCGGCCGCAGCGCGCGTTTGAACATCTGCAGCCGCGTCCAGCCGTTCACGACACCGTTTTCGGTGGAATAGCGGATCAGCCCCTTGGCGTAGCCCATCTTGTCCATCACGTCGTCGCAGACGTCGATGCACGCAGCGCAGCCGATGCACTCGTTCTGCAGCCCGTTTCGGATGTCGATACCCGTGGGGCACACCTGCACGCACAAGGTGCAGTCGATGCAGTCGCCCAGTCCCTGCGCGGCGGCGTTCGTCTTCTTCGAGCGCGAGCCGCGCGGATCGCCACGCCCGGCGTCGTAGGCGATGACGAGAGAGTCCTTGTCGATCAGGGCGCTCTGGAATCGCGCGTAGGGGCACATGTACTTGCACATCTGCTCTCGCAGGAAGCCCGCATTGCCATAGGTGGCTGCGCCATAGAACAACACCCAGAAGGCGTTCCATGCCGACATGTCCAGGGCCACCGCGGCGGCGGCCAGCTCCCGGATCGGCGTGAAGTAGCCGACGAAGCTGAAGCCAGTGATCAGCGCGATGGCCAGCCACACCCCCTGCTTGGCGCCCTTGCGCAGGATCTTGTTCACGCCCCAGGGCGCCTGGTCCAGCCGCATGCGCGCGATGCGGTCGCCTTCGATCCGACGTTCGGCCCACATGAAGATCTCGGTGTAGACCGTCTGCGGGCAGGTGTAGCCGCACCAAAGCCGGCCGGCCACGGCGGTGAAGAAAAACAAGGCCAGTGCCGACAGCACCAGCAATGCGGCCAGGAAGATCAGGTCCTGTGGATAGAGCAGCAGGCCGAAGATGTAGAAGCGCTGCGCCTCGAGATCAAACAGCACCGCCTGGCGTCCGCCCCATTGCAGCCAGGGGACACCGTAGAACAGCAACTGTGTGAGCCAGACGAAGACCCATCGCCAGGCGGCGAACCAACCCTTCACTGCACGCGGGTAGATCGTCGCCTGCTTCTGGTACATCGAGACGAACTGCGCGCCGTCGTCGCTCGAGCCCGCTGCCGGTGCGATGGGGATGACCTTCCGGGAACTTGCCATGCTCAGGGCGAGCCGGCCAACGAGCGGTCACATCGCATCAAGGCTTTCATCGCTTCAGCTCGCCCAGCTTGTGTTCAATCTTGCTCCAGGCTTCGGCATCCGGCAGCGAGAGCTTGGTTTTCGTGATCGGCTTCCATTCGCGCGACAACTCGGCGTTCAGCGGCGTGAAGTGCTGCTGGCCGGTGGGCACGTCTTCTTCGGCATAGATGGCATTCACCGGGCATTCGGGAACGCAGACCGCGCAGTCGATGCACTCGTCCGGGTCGATGACGAGGAAGTTCGGACCTTCGCGAAATGCGTCGACCGGACACACGTCCACGCAATCGGTGTACTTGCACCGGATGCAGGCCTCGGTGACGACGAAGGTCATCGCTGCGCGAGCGGAATGTCAACCGCAACAGGCGCCGCCTGAGCAGCAGGAATCGCCCTTGGCGCCCGCCGAAGGCACGGCGGTATCAGCGATGCGGGTGATCTGGATGCGCCAGACCGACGGGCCGGCTTCCAGCGTGGCCCATTCGAACTGACCCAGAGCGCGGTCATCGAACTGATAGCGCAGGGGCTGCGGGTTGTGGTCGTTCACGAGTTGCAGCGCCTGGCCGGTGGCCAGGGCATCGAAGCGGCCGAAGATCAGCGGGTGACGTTCACGCGGCGGGATGGTCCGCAGGTCCAGCTCAAAGGTGGGTTGAATCAGGGTTGCAGTCATGGGAACCTTTCAGGAGTGAAGTGCGCACCTGGCCGCGCGACATACGCGGTGGAAGTGCGATGAGGGAACAGGAACGTTCAGCCGTCCTTGCCGTCGAGACGACTGCTCAGCAGCCAAGGCGTAAAGACCCAGAGGTAGAGCGCGAAAGCCGGAGCCCAGGCGGCTGCAGCCACCACGAGCCAGTCGGCCGTGTGGGCCGGCGCCACCAAGGGGAGCAGCACCCGGGCGACGGCAGCACCCGCCACCAGCAGGTAGGCGGCCACCTCCAGACGCGACACCTTCAGCGGGCGCCCGGTGTGACCTCTCGCGGTCCGGGTGACCATGCCGACGATGAGCCCGGCCGTGGCACCCACCGCCAGAGCGTGAATACCGGCAGAAGCAGCCACACCACCCAGCTGCGCCCATGCCAGCAGCAGGAAGCCGACAGACAACCAGGCGTACGCCGCGTGCAGCACCCACAGGATGGGGCGCGCACGGGTACGCAAGGGCTGCCAGTGCCACAACCTGGCGGCATGCAACAGCGCCGCCAGGGCGAACCCAGCCGCCGTGACCGGGTTGGCCTGCAGCAGCACCCACGATGCCAGCGACAGCGCCGTCGTCGCCAGCGTGCTGTGCTCCAGCCAGGGTGGCACCTTCAACTGCCGGCCCGGCAGCGCAGACATCGTGAACGCTGGAATCACCCGCCCGGCGATCACGCATTCGATCATCACGACCAGCGCCAACCCGGCGTGCAGTGCCCGCCGCGGATCGATGTTCAGCCAACCCAGAACGGCAGCGTGAAAGGAGGCATTCGCTGTCGCCAGCAGCAGCAGGATCGCGCCCAGCGGCAGGTTGCGCCGGTTGCCTGCTTTCAACAGCACCCGGATCAGCACGAAGGCCACCCAAGGCAGCAGCACCACGTCCAGAGCGGCATAGACCGCGAAAGGTGCTGCCAAAGCGGACAGACGCGCGGCCAGCCACAGCCCCGCCATCACCGCCAGCGTGGCGCCGCGCGGCGTGGCCAGGCCCGTCCAGGCCTTGCCGGCCGTCAGCAGGAAGCCGACGATCACTGCCACGGCAAAGCCGTAGAGCATCTCGTGGGCGTGCCACAGCAGCGGCGGCATCGTCGAAGGCAGTGCCACCAGACCCAGG
>JAEUPE010000099.1 GCA_016790435.1 Rubrivivax sp.
CCCACCATCACGTCCTTGCCCTGCAGCAGCGCCATCAGGTCGGGCGGCACGTGCGAGTGGTAGCACTCCAGGCTCACCTGCCGGATCGAGCTCTTCGCCAGCGCCGGGAAGACCTTCTCGTACTGCCGCCACTCCTGGCCCAGCGTCTTCTTCCAGTCGACGTTGGCCTGGATGCCGTAGCCGTAGCAGATGTGCACGGCCGTCGTGCACGCGCGGCCCGTGGCCGCGTTCGGCTGGTCGAGGCCCGCGGCGGCGCGCTCGAGCGCCTGCACGCCCCAGCTCGCCGCGTCGTCCATGTAGACGTTGAACGCGGGCTCGTCGAACTGGATGATGTCGACCCCGTCGGCCTGCAGCGCGCGCGCCTCCTGGTTGAGCAGTTCGGCAAACGCGAAGGCCATCTTGGCGCGGTCGCCGTAGAAGCGGTCGGCCACGGTGTCGACGATGGTCATGGGCCCGGGCAGCGTGAACTTGATGCGCCGCGGCGTGTGCGCGCGCAGGCAGCGCGCCTCGGTCTCGTGCACGCGGCCGGTGAGGGCGAGCGGCGCCACCACCTGCGGCACCATCGCCTTGTAGCGGTCGTTGCGGATGCCCATCTCGACCTTGTTGGCGAAGTCGATGCCGGCCACGCGCTCGAGGAAGCCATGCACGAAGTGCTGGCGACTCATCTCGCCGTCTCCGATGACGGTGAGGCCGGCCTCCTCCTGCAGCTTGATCCACAGGAGCGTGGCATCGAGCTTGGCGCGCGCCAGGTCCTCGCCGGCCGGCAGCCATTTCGGCCACAGCTTGCCGGTCTCGGCGAGCCAGGCGGGCTTCGGCAGGCTGCCGGCAATGGCGGTCTCGAACATGGGGGCTCTCCTCGGTGGCGACGCGGGGACCGGAGCTTACGCTGCGGGCGCCAGGCGCGTCGCGGCGGGACGGGGCGCCGTTCATCGCGCGACGGCCGGCGCTCATCGGCCCGGTGAGGGGCTCCGTCCCGGCCCGGCCCGCGCGGGGGTCGATTCGCTAAGCTGTCCGCCATGAGTGCCGCCCCGGCCCTGCCGCCCCACACCGCCCTGGTCGACCTCGATTCGCCCCTGCCCGACCAGCTCACGGGCCGGGCACACGGTTGGTTCACGCGCTATCGCCGCTATCCCGTCTTCAGCCCGGCCTGGGCGCGCGGCCGCGCGGCGACGTTGGGCCTGGGCATCAGCGCGGCCGCGCTGCTGTTGTTGACGGGCGCCGTCATCGCCGCCCCCGGCGACCGGCCCTACGGGGCGATGGCGCAGGCCATGATCGGCGTCACGCTGCCGCTCTTCATCGGCCCTTGGCTGGGCAGCGTGGTGCGCCGGCACGGCTGGCCGGCGCGCGCGGAGGGCTGGGCGCTGCTGGGCCTGGTCGTCTCGATCGTGCTCGGCATGGCGGCCTTCCACGAATGGGGCGCCGAGCCCATCAAGCAGCGCATCGCCGAGCACACGGGCATGGTCGACGAGAAGGGCCAGCGCCGACGCGTGGCACTGATGATCGGCGTCACCATCCAGTCACCGGACCCGGCGGCGTCGGCCGTGACCGCAACCGCTCGCGGTGCCGCCGCCGCGGCTTCAGCGGCGCAGACGGCCGAGCCGGCCTCCGCGCCATCGGCCGATCCGGTGTTCGCCCGCGACGCACAAGCCGCCGCCCCGGAGCCGGGGCCCAACGCCCTGGGCCGCTTGATGGTGGCCTTGTGCACCTTCGCCTTCACCGGCGGGTTCGCGCTGCCGCGCTGGTGGCGCGAGCGCGAGGGGCTGGCCGCGCTGGCGCAGGAGCGCGAGCTGGCCCGTGCCGAGGCGGCCCGGCGCGAGGCCGAACTGCGCCTGTCGGTGCTGGCGGCGCAGGTGGAACCGCACTTCCTCTTCAACACGCTCGCCGGCGTGCGCAGTGCCATCGCCACCGACCCCGGCCGCGCCAGCGAAATGATCGACCGCCTCACCGACTACCTGCGCGCCGCCATCCCGCGCCTGCGCAGCGACGGCGGCGCCGAAGCGACGCTCGGCAGCCAGCTGGAGATCGTGCGTGCCTACCTGGGCCTGATGCGCGCCCGCATGCCGCGTCTGGACTTCGCCATCGACCTGCCGGCGGGCCTCGCGGCACGGTCGTTCCCGCCGCTGATGCTGATCTCGCTGGCCGAGAACGCCGTCAAGCATGGCGTGGAACCGAAGATCGGTCCCGCGCGCATCGACGTGAGCGCTCGCCGCACCGACGACGGTCGCCTGCAGGTGACCGTGGCCGACGACGGGGCCGGCTTCGGCAGCGGCATCGCGGGCAGCGCGGGCACCGGTCTCGGCCTGGCCAACATCCGCGAGCGCCTGGCGCAGATGTACGGCGAGCGCGCCTCGCTCGAGTTGCGTGCTCGCCCCGAGGGCGGTGTCGCAGCGAGCCTGACACTGCCTGCCGGCTGAGCACCGACCCACCGCGATAGCACCGCCACCGAATCGCCTGGAGAACCGCGCGATGCCCCGCACGCACCCCACCGCCCCCACCGCGCTACTGGCCGACGACGAAGACCTGCCGCGCGCCGAACTGCGCCGCATGCTCGCGCAGGCCTGGCCGGCGCTCGAGATCGTCGCCGAGTGCGAGCACGGGCCAGCGGCCGTCGAGGCCCTGGCCGAGCACGCGCCCGATGTCGCCTTCCTCGACATCCGCATGCCCGGTTCCTCGGGCCTGGACGTGGCACGTGCCGCGGCAGGTCGCTGCCATGTGGTCTTCACCACCGCCTACGACAACCACGCCATCGCCGCCTTCGAAGCCGGCGCGGTGGACTACCTGCTCAAGCCCATCGCCTTCGAACGCCTGGCGCGGGCCGTGGCACGCCTGCAGGAGCGCCTGGCCGCCAAGGCGGCCGCGCCCGATCTCGGCAGCCTCGTCGAGCAGATCACGGCGCGCCTGCGCGGCGATGGGGCCGGCGCCGAGGTGCCGCGGCTGCGCTGGGTGAGCGCCAGCGTCGGCGACACGATCAAGCTCTTCGGCATCGACGAGGTGCTGTTCTTCCAGAGCGACGAGAAGTACACGCGCGTCGTCACCGAGCGCGACGAGGCGCACGTGCGCAAGCCGCTGAAGGAGATCGCCGACGGCCTCGACCCCGAGGTGTTCTGGCAGGTGCACCGCGGCACCATCGTGCGCGCGAGCGAGATCACGCGCGCCGTGCGCGACGAGCTCGGCCGCCACACGCTGCACCTGAAGCGACACAAGGAGACGCTGGCGGTGAGCCAGGCGTGGGCCTGGCGCTTCAAGCCCATGTAGCGGGGTGGCCCACTGGGCGAGCGGCGCCAGTCGATGCCGGCCGTGCGGGACCGGGCGCGCTGAAAGGCCGGCTGCTGCCCCGCGGCCTCACCAGGCGTCGATGAAGCCCCGCCGCGCCGGCAACGGCGACGCGCACGCCACGGCCAGCACGCGCGCCAGCCAGGCCCGCGTGTCCGCCGGATCGATGACATCGTCGATCTCGAGGTGGCTTGCCATGTTCAGCGCCTCGCCGCGCTCCACGGCCGCCGCCAGCAGGCGCTGGAACAGGGCCTCGCGCTCGCCCGCCGGAGCCGCTTCCAGTTCCTTGCGGAACCCGAGGCGCACGGCCCCCTCCAGGCCCATTGGCCCGAACTCGCCGCTCGGCCAGGCGCAGGTGGCCACCGGCGCATGGAAGTGACCGGCCGCGAGCGCCATCGCGCCCAGGCCGTAGCCGCGCCGCAGCACCACGCTCGCCACCGGCACGCGCAGCGCTGCCGCATTGACGAAGAGGCGCCCGGCGTGCCGCACCATCGCCGTCTTCTCGCTCTCCGGCCCGACCATGAAGCCCGGCGTGTCGACGAAGGTGACGAGCGGCAGGCCATGCGCGTCGGCCAGCTGCATGAAGCGCGCGAGCTTGTCGCAGGCCGGTGCGTCGAGCGCGCCGCCCAGGTGGCGCGGGTTGCTCGCCGCCACGGCCACGGCCCGGCCCTCCAGCCGCGCCAGCGCGGTGACGAGGCCGGTGCCCCACTCGCGGCGCAGCTCGAGCACGCTGCCCCTGTCCATCACCGTCTCGACGATGCGGCGCGGGTCGTACAGCGCGTTGCGGTTCTCGGGCAGCGCCTGGCGCAGAGTGGCCGGCTCGGCGCCGGGCGGACCGGCCGCCGCGAGCGGCTGCCCGACGAGGCTGAGGTAGTGGCGCGCCGCCTCGCCGGCGGCCGCCTCGTCGGGCACGCGCAGGTCGACCACGCCCACCTTCGCGAGCGTGTCCACCGGGCCCACGGCATCGGCGTCGACGCGGCCGAGGCCGCCGCCTTCGATCATCGCCGGGCCGCCCATGCCGATGCTCGCGCCCTCGACGGCGATGACGAGGTCACAGCAGCCGAGCAGCGCCGCGTTGCCGGCGAAACAGCGACCGGCGACGATGCCCACCATCGGCACCTGGCCCGACAGGCCCGCGAGGCGCGCGAAGGTCGTGCAGTCGAGGCCGGCCACGCCCATCCAGTCGACGTCGCCCGGGCGGCCGCCGCCGCCCTCGGCCCACAGCACCAGCGGCCAGCGGTGGCGGTGGCACAGCTCGAGCAGGCGGTCGCTCTTGCGGTGGTTGAGCATGCCCTGCGTGCCGGCAAGCACGGTGTAGTCGTAGGCCATCACCGCCACCGGCCGGCCGGCCACCGCGCCGGTGCCGGTGACGAGGCCGTCGGCGGGCGTCTGCCGCTGCAGCTCATCGAGCGGGCGCCGGCTGCGCTGCGCCGCCACGGCAAAGGCGCCGTACTCGGTGAAGCTGCCGGCGTCGAGCAACGCGGCCACGTTCTCGCGCGCCATGCGCAGGCCGGTGGCGTGGCGGCGCGCCACGGCCTCGGGGCGCGCCGCGTCGAGCGTGAGCGCGCGGCGCGCACGCAGGCGCTGCAGGTTGGCGCGTTCCGTCGCCGCGCCCGCGTCGGCGACAGCCGCCTGGGCCGCCGACGCGACCGCCACATCGGCCGGCGTCGCGGCACCCGGCTCGAACTCGATGAGCGCCGCGCCCTCCTCGGCGACCTCGCCGACGGCGGCCGCAATGGCGAGCACACGCCCGGCGGCCGGTGCCTCCAGCGGCACCTCCATCTTCATCGCTTCCTGCACGAGCAGCACCTGACCGGCCACGACGCGGTCGCCGGCCTGCACCTCGATGCCGATGACCGCCCCATGCACGCCCGCCTTCAGCCAGCGGCCGACCTGACCTTGCTGCCCACCCATCGCGTCCCTTTCGAAGCGGCCGCGATTCTCCGGCATCGTGCCCGGACTCGGTCGCCGGGCGGACGCGAAGGGCGATACTCGCACAGCGGGTGTCGGCCCCTTCAGACGACCCTTCAGACGACCTTCAGACGACCCTGCCGCCGACACCACAGCCGGGCATCCGCCGCCTTCGCGATGAGCGCACCGATCGAGCCCACTCTCGACACCACCGGGACCGGCCTCAGCGAGGCCCTTGCGGCACGTGCCGTGGACCTGGCGGGCATCGGCGTGTGGCACCGCGTGCTCTGGCAGGACCATGTGTCGTGCAACCCGCACATGTTCCGCATCCTCGGGCTTCCGCCCACCCTCGGGGGCCTCTCGGCGCGGCAATTGCAGGGCATGCAGCATCCGGGCGACCGCGGCCGGGCGCAGGCGCTGAACGAGGCCGTGGTGGCCGGCGACGGGCCGCTCGAGAGCCAGCTGCGCTACGTGCTGGGCGACGGCCGCGTCGTGCACCTGCTGTCGCGCCGCTCGGTGCTGCGCGACGCGCAGGGCCGGCCGACCGCCATGCTGGGCGTCACGCTGGACGTCACCGAGCGCCAAGAGCAGCAAGTGCTGGCCGGCGAAAACGCCCGCCGCATCGCGCTGATGGCGCGCGCCGCGGGCGTCGGCTGGTGGGCTGTCGAGGGCGAACCCGCGCGCCTGACGTGGAGCGAGGAACTGCGGCGCATGGTCGGCCTCGCGGCAGAGGAAGCGGTGCCGCCACCGAACACCTGGATCGAGCGTTACGTGCATCCCGGAGACCGCCAGAGGCTGCACGAGAGCCTGCAGACCTGGCGCCTGGAAGGCCGCACGAGCCTGGACTTCTCGTTCCGCCTGCTCGCCCCCGGCGGTCGCGTGCTCGATATCGTGAGCCATGCGGCCTTCGAGCCGCACGGCGCGCACCCGGCCCGCTTCGGCATGCTCATCGACGTGACCGAACGGCGCCAGGCGGCGCGCGAACTGCACGACGAACGCGAGCGCACGGCGCTTGCGGTCGGCGGCGCCGGCATCGGCATCTGGGAGTGGTTCGCGCGCGACAACGCGGCGCGTTGGGACGAGAACATGTTCCGCCTGCGCGGGCTCGAACCTCGCGAGAGCGCGTTGACGCACGAGGAACGCATGGCGCTCGTGCACCCCGACGACCGCGAGATGGTGAGGCGGCTGAGCGAGCGCAGCGCCGGCGAGCGCACACCGTTCGCCTACGAGTTCCGCATCGTGCGGCCGGACGGCGCGGTGCGCTGGATCGCCTCGCGCTCGGTGGACCTGCCCGACACGGCCACCGGCGAGCGCCGCCGCATCGGCGCCAACTGGGACGTCACCGACCGGCGCGTGGCCGAGCAGGCGCGGCGCGACGTCGAGGTGGCGCTGCGCGAGAGCCAGGCGAAGTCTCGCTTCCTGGCCCGCATGAGCCACGAACTGCGCACGCCCTTGAACGCGGTGCTGGGCTTCGCGCAACTGCTGCAGGCCGAGCCGCCCGACCGCACGGCCTCCGACGCTGCACGGCGGCAGTCGATCGCCCACATCCAGCGCGCTGGCGAACACCTGCTCACGCTCATCAACGACGTCCTCGACCTCGCGCGCATCGAAGCCGGCGAGATGATGCTGGAACGCGCGGCCCTGCCGCTGGCCGACCTGGTCCGGTACGCCCTGCCGCTGGTGCAGCCGCAGGCAGGCGCCGCCGGCGTGCGCATCACCACCGGCGCCCTCGACCTCGCCGTGCTCGGCGACGAGACGCGGCTGCGCCAGGTGCTGCTGAACCTGCTCAGCAACGGCATCAAGTACAACCGCGCCGGCGGCGAGGTCCATGTCGACGCGGTCGCGGCCGGCGCCCTCGTGCACCTGCGCGTGCGCGACAGCGGCCGCGGCATCGAGCCGGCGCAGCTCGCCGGCCTTTTCCAGCCCTTCAACCGGCTCGGCGCCGAACACGAGGCCATCGAAGGCACGGGCATCGGGCTGGCGATCGTCAAGTCGCTCGTCGAACGCATGGGCGGCCACGTGCAGGTGAGCAGCACGCCCGGTGCGGGCAGCCTGTTCGAGGTGGTTCTGCCGCGGGACACCGCCAGCGCCGATCAGGCGAGCCCCGCCGCCGTCCACGCCGCGTCCATGGGGATCGCTCCGGGCGCCGGGGCGGGGCCCGTCTTGTCGGACCCGCCGGCCGCAGCGAATGCCCTGACCCATGCCACGGCGCAGTCCGATGCGACCGACCACGCGCCGGCCCGCGAACGCCACGTGCTCTACATCGAGGACAACGTCGTCAACGCCCTCATCGTGCGCGAGGTGCTGGCGACCGTGCCCGGCTACCGGCTGACGGTGGCCGCCGACGGCGCCAGCGGGCTGGCGCTCGCCCTGCGCGACCCGCCCGAGCTCGTGCTGCTCGACATGCAGTTGCCTGACATGGACGGCTTCTCGGTCCTGCGTGGACTGCGCGCGCAGCCGCGCACCGCCCCGCTGCCGGTGGTGGCGCTCTCCGCGAACGTGATGCCCGACCAGGTGAGCCGCGGCATGGCCGCAGGCCTCACTGACTACTGGACCAAGCCACTGGACATGGCGCTGTTCCTGCAGAACATGGCGCGGCTGCTGCCGCCCCATGCGGGCTGAAGCGCCGCGACCCGCCCCTGGCGAAGCCTCAGGCCGGTGCGTCCTCCAGCAGGCCGCGCTTGCGCAGCAGCGGCGCCACCGCCGCGTCGCGCCCGCGGAAGGCGCGGTAGGCGGCGCCGGGCTCGACGCTGTTGCCGGTGCTGTAGATGTGCCGCTTGAGCCGGCCCGCCACCTCGCCGTCGAAGGGGCTGCCCGCCTCGACGAAGGCGTCGTAGCCGTCAGCGTCAAGCACTTCGGCCCACAGGTAGACGTAGTAGCCGGCGGCATAGCCGCTGCTGGCGAAGAGGTGCTGGAAGTGCACGAAGCGGTGGTTCAGCCCGACCGCGTGTGGCAACCCCTTCGCCGCCAGCAGCTCGGCCTCGTAGGCGCACAGGTCGGCCGGCGCTTCGGCCTCCGAGCGCGAGTGCACGGCCATGTCGGTGAGCGCGCTCGCGGTGTAGCGCACCGTCTCGTAGCCCTGGTTGAAGCGGCGTGCCCGCTCCAGCCGCGCCACCAGCTCGGCCGGGATGGGCGCGCCGGTCTGCCAGTGCCGCGCATGGCGCTCGAGCACCTCGCGCTCGGTGATCCAGTGCTCGAAGATCTGCGAGGGCAGCTCGACGAAGTCGCGCAGCACCTGCGTGCCCGAAAGCCGCGAGTAGGTGACATCGGACAGCAAGCCGTGCAGCCCGTGCCCGAACTCGTGGAACAGCGTGCGCGCATCGTCCAGCGACAACAATGTCGGCTCGCCACGGGCGAAGTTGTTGTTGTTGAGGATGATCGGCCGGCCTTCGAGGCCAGCCTCGCCTTCGACGCCGTTGCGCCGCTGCAGGCGCAGCGAACTCATCCACGCACCGCTGCGCTTGGACGCACGGGCGAAGTTGTCCTGCAGGAAGAGGCCGACGAGCCGGCCGTCAGTGCCGTGCACCTCGTAGGCCTTGACGTCCGGGTGGTAGACGGGCACGTCATCGCGCGGCGTGAAACGCAGGCCGAAGAGGCGCTGCGCGCAGTCGAACGCGGCCGCCACCACGTTCTCGAGTTTGAAGTAAGGCTTGACCTCGGCGTCGTCGACGGCGAAGCGTTCGCGCCGCACGCGCTCGGCCCAGAAGCGCCAGTCCCAGGGTTCCAACGGGCCGTCGGTGCCGGACTCGCCGCTCGCCGCCGCCTCGCGCCGGGCCTCCTCGAGCATGGCTTCCTCGCGTCGCACGGCCGCCAGCGCCCGTGGCCACACCTCGTCGAGCAGGCCGGCCACGGCGCGGCGGCTGCCGGCCATGGTGTCGGCAAGCGCATGGTCCGCATAACAGGCATGCCCGAGCAGCGAAGCCTGCTCGCAGCGCAGGCGCAGGATGGCGCGTGCCACCTCGCGGTTGTCGTGGTCGCCACCGCGCTCGCCGCGGCCCACCCAGGCGCGCCAAGCCTGCTCGCGCAGGTCACGCCGGGTCGAGTAGGTGAGGAAGGGCACGACGAGCGAACGCGACAGCGTGACCACCGCACCAGGCAGGCCGCGCTCGGCGGCCGCCTGGCGCGCCGAGTCGAGCACGAAGGGCGGCAGCCCCGCGCTGGCTGCCGCGTCGGGCAGCGGCAGCGTCCACGTCGACTCGTCGTGCAGCACGTTCTGCGCAAAACGAGTCGTCAGCGCGGCCAGTTCCTCCATCACCGCGCCGAAGCGCTGCCGGGCAGCGCCGGAGAGGCGGGCACCCGAGCGCGTGAAGTCGAGGTGGATGCGCTCGAGCAGGCGCAGCGCCTCGGGCGCGAGGCCGAGCGTGGCCCGCTGCGCATGCAGCGCGTCGAGACGGGCGAAGAGCGCCGCGTCCATGTACACGGCGTTGAAGTGCGCCGCCAAGGGCGCCGCCATCTGTCGCTGCACGGCCTGCAGGGCTTCGCTGGTGGCCGACGCGGTGAGCGTGCCGAACGTCGACAACACGCGCTCGAGCAGCACGCCGCTGCGGTCGAAGGCAGCGACCGTGTTCTCGAAATCGGGTGCCGTCACCTGGCTGGCGATGGCGGCGATCTCGCTGCGCTCGCGGCGCATCGCCTCGCGCAGTGCCGGCTCGAAGTGCTCGGCGCGGATCTCGGCGAAAGGTGGCAGTCCGTGGGGGGCCGTCCACGCCTGGAGCAGCGGGTTGCCCACCGTGCCGGCACCGGCGGCGGGCGGCAGCAGGCTCTCGTTCAGCGGTTTCATCATCGTGGCCCCCTGCTCACTTGCCGGAACGGATGGCGATCTCGTCTTCCTCTCGGTAGCGCCGGTTGCCACAACTCGCGCTCCAGGCCAGGCGGTCGGCCTCGATGACGCTGTTGGTGTCGTTGTAGGCGTTGTTGCGCTTGTTCCATTCCACCACCCGCACGTCGAGCGCGCGCACCTTGACGTTGAAGGCCTGCACGGCGTCCGCGCGTGCCGTCTGCAACCCCTGCAGGCGCTGGCGCTCGGCCTCGAGCGCGCCGTGTTCCTTCTCGAGGGCCGCCCGTTCGGTGTTCAGCGCGTCACGCTCCTCTGCCGTGGCCGTGCGGCCGGCGTCGTTGTAGGCCTTGACGCGCTCGTCCCAGCGCGCACGGCGCTCGGCGAAGGCCTTGCTGCGCTCGGTGAACGCCGTCACGGCCGCAGCGAGTTCGGCGCCGTCGATCTTGGCGCGCTCGGTGCGCATCAGCGCCTGCTCGTCGGCGATCGACTTCTTCTCCTGCTCGAGCGGGCCGCGCGCGGCGTCCTGCCCCTCGAGGCGCTTCTTCAGTTCGTCTTCCTGGCTGAAGCACACACGCAACTCGTCGCGCGTGAGCAGCGGCCCCCGCGCCGCGCCGAAGCCCCGTGCAGCCGAAGCCGGCGCCGCAGGGGCCGTGGCAGCGGCCGGCGCCGGGCGCGCCGCGGTGGGTGGCTTGGCCGGTGGCTGTTGCGCCAGCAAGGGGATGCAGGCGCCGCCTGCCACCAAAGCGGCGGCGAGCCGCGCTTTGGCGGATCGGTTCAAATGCATGGGGGTCCTCGGAATGGGGCGGCGGCGCGATGCGTCCGCCAAGGGTCGCGATTTTGCCATCCACCCCCCTGGGCGACATGCGCGCAAGCCCTTGTCCGACATGCGGCGCGGCGGCACACTGCGCCGCCGCGCAGGGACGCGCCGGCCGTCGATCGACGGCCGGGGCCTTCGCATCCGGCGACGCATGAAGCGGAGCATGAACGAAGCACGAACGGACCAACAAAGGGTGAGACCGAATGAAGGCGCTGAAATGGATCGTGATGATCGTGGTGGCTCTTGCCGCCGTGCTGCTGCTCGGCGGCCTGATGCTGTCGCCGCTCTTCACCGTCACGCGCACGGTGCAGGTGAAGGCGGCGCCTGAGAAGGTGTATGCGCTGGTGGCCGAGCCGCGGCGCTGGAAGGAGTGGTCGGTGTGGAACACGCGCGACCCGGCCATGCAGATCACCTACTCCGGCCCGTCCAGCGGCCCGGGGGCGGCTTGGGAGTGGAAGAGCGCGAGCCAGGGCGACGGCAAGATGACCTTCACCGCGGCGCAGGCGCCTGAGCGCGTCGCCTTCGACCTCTACTTCCCGGACTTCGGCACGACTTCGCAGGGCGAGTTGCGCTTCAGCGCCGCCGACGGCGGCACGCGCGTCGCCTGGACGATGAACGGCAACATGGGCCGCAACCCGCTCTTCCGCTGGATGACCCTGTTCGCCGACCGCATGGTGGGCAAGGACTTCGACGAGGGCCTGGCGCAACTCAAAGCGCTGGCCGAGAAGCCCTGACCCCGCCTGCCATGCGAGGCGTGCGCAGCATGCGCGCTGGCCGCACCGCCCTGCGGCGATCGCAGCGCCGCCAACTGCTGACCCTTCTTGCCTTGGCCGGCCTGTCCGGCCGGCCTACCGCCCAGACCATGACGCCTCCCCTTCCGCCGTCCCGCAGCACAGCGCCCGACACGCCCGACCCACGCGACACCGAAGACCCCTACCTCTGGCTCGAGGAGGTGCAGGGCGAGCGCGCCCTGGCCTGGGTGCGCGAGCGCAACGCCGAGAGCGAGGCGCAGCTGCGCGCCGACCCCGGCTTCGACGCGCTGCGCGCCCAGCTGCGCGAGGTGCTCGACTCCCGCGGGCAGATTCCCTACGTCTCGCGCCTCGGGCCGTGGCTGTACAACTTGTGGCGCGACGCGGCCAACCCGCGCGGGCTCTGGCGACGCACGAGCCTCGAGGAGTACCGCCGCGCCGAGCCCGCCTGGGAAACCGTGCTCGACCTCGACGCCCTCGGCCGCAGCGAAGGCAAGAGCTGGGTCTGGGCCGGTGCCACGCCGTTCGGGCCCGAGTACCGGCGCTGCCTGCTCAGCCTGTCGATCGGCGGCGCCGACGCCTCGGTCGTGCGCGAGTTCGACCTCGTCGACAAACGCTTCATCGAACCCGCGGCCGGGGGCACGGGCGGCTTCCACTTGCCAGAAGCGAAGAGCCGCGTCGACTGGATCGACGCCGACACGGTCTACGTCGGCACGAACTTCGGGCCCGGCTCGCTCACCGACTCGGGCTACCCGCGCATCGTCAAGCGCTGGCGGCGCGGCCAGCCGCTGTCGGCAGCGGTGACGGTGTTCGAGGCCGAGAAGACCGACATCTCGGCCTGGGTGTCGGTCGACGCGACGCCTGGCTTCGAGCGCACGACCTTCGGCCGCCAGATCGACTTCTATCGCTCGAAGACCTGGCTGCTGGGCCCGCCCGCCGGCAGCGCCACCCCGACCGCGGGCGCGCCGACGCTGAAGGCGGTCGACAAACCCGACGACGCGACACTCGCCTTCTGGCGCGAGCGCGTGCTGATCGAACTGCGCAGCGACTGGACAGTGGCCGACGGGGTGCACCGCGCCGGCTCGCTGCTGGTGGCCGACGCCGAGGCCTACCTGGCTGGCGAGCGCCGTTTGACGGCGCTGTTCTCGCCCACATCGACGCGCTCGCTCGCCGGCTGGACGACGACGCGACGCACGGTCATCGTCAACGTCATGGACAACGTCGCCAGCAAGCTCGAGGAGTGGGCCTGGCGCGAGGGCGGCGCACCGGCCCGTGGCGGCAAGGTGAGCCGCGGCGCGTGGGTGAAGCGCGACGTGCAGGCGCCCTACCCCGGCACGCTCTCGGTGGGGGCACTGCACGATCCGCTGCTCGACAGGGGCGGGGCGGACGGGAAGGGCGACCCGCTCGAGGAGCACTACCTGCTCAACGCCGCCGACTTCCTCGAGCCCGACTCGCTGCAGCTCGGCCGCACCGGCAGCGACGAGCGCGAGCGGCTGAAGGCGCGCCCGCGCTTCTTCGACGCCGAGGGCATGCGCGCCGAGCAGCGCTTCGCCACCTCGCGCGACGGCACGCGCGTGCCCTACTTCGTCGTCTGGCCGCGCGGTGCCAAGGCCGACGGCGACAACCCGACGCTGCTCTACGGCTACGGCGGTTTCGAGGTCTCGATGCAGCCCAGCTACAGCGGCACGTGCGGGCGTGCCTGGACGACGCGCGGCGGCGTCTACGTGCTGGCCAACATCCGCGGCGGCGGCGAGTTCGGCCCGGCCTGGCACCAGGCGGCGCTGAAGTCGAATCGGCAGAAGAGCTACGACGATTTCATCGCCGTCGCCGAGGACCTGGTGGCGCAGCGCATCACGCGGCCGGCGAGGCTGGGCATCCAGGGCGGCAGCAACGGCGGCCTGCTCGTCGGCGCGGTGGTGGTGCAGCGGCCGGAGCTCTTCGGTGCCGTCGTCTGCCAGGTGCCGCTGCTGGACATGCGGCGCTACCACCGGCTGCTCGCCGGCGCCTCGTGGATGGCCGAGTACGGCAACCCCGACGACCCCGCCGAATGGGCCTTCATCCGCGCCTACAGCCCGTACCACAACGTGCCGCCGGCCGAGGGCGGCGCGGCGGCGAAACGGCTGCCACCCATGCTCATCGACACCTCGACGCGCGACGACCGCGTGCACCCGGGCCATGCGCGCAAGTTCGCGGCGCGGCTGGTGGCGCTCGGACACCGGCCGCTGTACTGGGAGAACCTCGAAGGCGGCCACGGCGGTGCGGCCGACAACGCGCAGCGCTCGCTGATGATGGCGCTGGAGTACACGTTCCTTTGGCAGACGCTGGCGCACGCACAGCCGGCCGCCTGAAGGCCCTCGCAAGCCTTTGCGGAATGGAGTCGTCGGGCCGGGACGCGACAATCCGCCCGTCCATGCTCATCTGGCTCGACGAACAAACCCCGTTGCCCGCGCCCTCGCAGGCGCTTTCGGCCGACTCCGAAGCACCGGGCCTGGTGGCCGCGGGCGGCCGCCTCACGGTAGCGCGGCTCGAGGAGGCCTATCGCAAGGGCATCTTCCCGTGGTACTCGCCCGGTCAGCCGGTGCTGTGGTGGAGCCCCGATCCGCGCATGGTGCTGCCGGTGGAGGAGTTCCGCCTCTCGCATTCGCTGAAGAAGACGGTCAAGCGCTTCCTGCGCACCGGCCGCGACCGCGGCTGCGAGGTCCGCTTCGACAGCGCCTTCCGCCGCGTCATCGAGTGCTGCGCGATGACGCCGCGCGCCGGCCAGGACGGCACCTGGATCGTGCCCGCCGTCGTCGAGGCCTACGCCGAGTGGCACGAGCGCGGCCGCGTGCACAGCGCCGAAACCTGGATCGATGGGGAGCTCGCCGGCGGGCTCTACTTCGTCTCCATCGGCCGCATGGTGTTCGGCGAGTCGATGTTCTCGCACCGCAACGACGCCTCGAAGATCGCGCTGGCGGCGCTGGTGGCCGCGTGCCGGGCACGCGGCGTGCCGCTCATCGACTGCCAGCAGAATACCGGCCACCTGGCAAGCCTCGGAGCGCGGGAGGTGCCGCGCGCTGCGTTCGAGCGCCATCTGGCGCGCACCTTGGGGGAGCCGGGCATCACCGATTGGACCTATGATGAAGCGCACTGGCGCAGCCTGATTCCGGACTGACTCCACCGGCCCGATGTGGCGGCAGGCGTTCGGTCCGTTCGGCGTGGCGCGTCGGCATGAAGGCTTCGATCCTGGACTCCCGAGCGTGACCCACCCCAAGGAACTGCCCCTCGCTTCGCTGCAGTTCTACGCCACCGCGCCGTATCCGTGCAGCTACCTGCCCGACCGCCTGGCGCGCTCGCAGGTGGCCACGCCCAGCCACCTGATCCACGCCCAGGCCTACTCGGGCCTGGTGTCCAACGGTTTCCGGCGCAGTGGCATGTTCACCTACCGGCCCTACTGCGAAGGCTGCCGCGCCTGCGTGCCGCTGCGCGTGCCGGTGAACCGCTTCGAGGCCACGCGCAGCCAGCGCCGCGCCTGGGCCAAGCACAAGACGCTTCGAGCGCGCGTGCTGCGCCTGTGTTTCGTGCCCGAGCACTACCAGCTCTACCTGCGCTACCAGTCGGGCAGGCACAGCGGCGGCGGCCTGGACCATGACAGCGTCGACCAGTACACGCAGTTCCTGCTGCAAAGCCGCGTCAACTCGCGCCTCGTGGAGTTCCGAGAGCCGCCCAACGCCGCGGGCATCCCGGGCGCGCTGAAGATGGTGTCGATCCTCGACGTGCTCGAGGACGGCATCAGCGCCGTCTACACCTTCTACGAACCCGACACGCAGTCCAGCTACGGCACCTACAGCGTGCTGTGGCAGATCGAGCAGACCAAGCTGCTGAAGCTGCCGCACGTGTATCTCGGTTACTGGATCGAGCAGAGCCCGAAGATGGCCTACAAGTCGCAGTTCCGCCCTCACGAGGTGCTGGTGGACGGTCGCTGGCAGCCGGGCCGCCAGCCGCCTGGCTGACCCGGCCAGACGCGGTCAGCCGCCGGCGCGGCCGGCAGAGACACCGAACCGGCTTGTCGAATCCGGGCCGGCCCGGTCGTCGTGCAGTTGAGGGCCATCCTCTTCCCACCCACCAGGAGCCACCATGCCCACAGGCACCGTCACCCTGCACCGCGTGCTGCATTGCCCGCCCGAGCGCATCTATCGCGCCTTCACGACCCCCGGGGCCATGGTCAAGTGGCTGCCGCCGCACGGCTTCGCCGCCGAGGTGCACGAGATGGACCCGAAGGAGGGCGGCCGCTGGCGCATGTCGTTCATCCACTTCGGATCGGGGCACAAGCACTCGTTCGGCGGTCGCTACCTCGAGACGAAGCCCGGCCAGCGCCTGCGCTACACGGCCACCTTCGACGACGCCAACCTGCCCGGCGAAATGACGACGACGGTGACGCTCAAAGCCGTCAGCTGCGGCACCGACCTGCGCGTGGTGCAGGAAGGCATTCCCGAGGTCATCCCGGTGGAGCAGTGTTACCTCGGCTGGCAGGAGTCGCTGACACTGCTGGCCCTGCTCGTCGAGCCCGAGATCCCGATGGGCTGAGGCCTGGGGCGGGGCCGGCACCCGTGCTGGCCCCTCGGCCCGCACCGCGCCGCCACTCAGCCGCCGCGCCACTCAGCCGCTCGTCGCACGGCCCTCAGCCGAGCCAGCGCCAGAGTGAATCGCTGCGCGCGGCGCGTCCGTCACCCTCCAGCTTCAGCAGGTGGGCAAGCAGCGAGCGCTCGGCCACGCCGTACAGCGCGGCCGGCACGTCGTCGTAGACGGCAGGCACCAGCGCCTTGGCCGTGGCGGGCGCGCCCTGGCGCTGCAGCGCCGCCGCCACCTTGGCCTCGCGCCGCAGGCGGTGCGCGATGAGCGCGCGCAACACCTCGTGCGGCTCGGCGACGAGAAAGCCGTGGCCGGGCGCCAGCCACTCGATGTCCTCGGCCAGCAGCGCCTCGAGCGCGCGCAGGTAGGCGGCCATGTCGCCGTCGGGCGGGTTGATGACCACCGTACTGCCCTGCATCACGTGGTCGCCGGTGAAGAGCGTCTTCTCTTCCTCGAACAGGTAACACAGGTGGTTGGAGGCGTGGCCGGGCGTGTGCACGACGCGCAGCGTCACACCCTCGGCCAGCGCCAGGCGCGCGCCGTGCACCCGCACGCGCATGGGCGCGAACGTGTCGTCCAGCCAATCGGGGTGCGCTGCGAGGCGGCCGAGCACCGGCGCACCGGTGGCCAGCGACAGCGGCGCGGCGCCTGGCGAATGGTCGCGGTGCGTGTGCGTGACGAGGATGCGCTCGAGACGCGCCGACGGACCTTGCGCCTTCACCGTGTCGACCAGTGCGCGCACATGCTCGGGCAACGCCGGCCCGGGGTCGATGCAGGTCCAGGCGTCGCCGCGACCGACCAGGTAGGTGTTGGTCCCGGGCCCGGTCATCGGCCCGGGGTTTGGGGCGGTGATGCGGATAACGTGCGGCGACAGCCGCACGACGCGACCGGCCACGATGTCGGCGTGCACGTCGGCGCGTCCCTCGGGGTCGAGGCGGCCGATCTCGGCATAGGGCAGCTCGTCGGGCAGCACGACGCGGATGCCCTTGGCCGCGAAGGCGCGGCGCGGCATCGTCACCGGAATGCCCGTGCGCGCGCGGGCCTCCTCGAGCGCCGTCTCCGCCCGGCCATGCCGCCCCAACTGCTGCAACGTGCGCTGCGTCACCGGCAGCAGCTTGAGGCCGCGCGCAGGATCGAGTGCCGCGGCCGGCGTCAGCCACATCAGCTCCACCGCCTCGCCGTAGTCGGCCAACGCCTCCTGGCCCGCGGGCGCGCGCACGGCGAAGAAGCGCGTGTCGAAGCGCTTGGGCACGCCGGGCGGCGTGAGCCAGTGGCTCCAGTAGACGAGCCCGGAGCAGTCGAGCTGCAGCGCGTGCTCGCGGCACAGCGCAGCGATGCCCACCTCGCCAGCCTGCAGCCGGTCGCGCCAGGGGTGCAGCGCCCCGGCGTCGAAGGTGCCGGGGGTGAGTAGCAGGCCCACCTCCTCGAACGACTCGCGCACCGCCGCCACGAGGTAGTCGAGCCCGCCCTCGGGCAGGTTGAGGCGCTCGCTCATCGCCGCGTCATCGGCACCGACGCAGTAGGCATGCGCCTCGCGGTCGCGCGCGTCGAGCACGCCACCCGGGAAGACGGCGGCACCGCTGCGCAGGTCGCCATCGCGCTCGGCGCGGCGCAGCATCAGCACCTCGAGGCCGGGGTCGCCGTCGCGCAGGAACAGCACCGAGGCTGCCACGCGCGCATCGGCCGGCGGCTGGTGGTGCGGGCGAGCCCGGGCCGACGCGTCGGCACCGGCATGCGCGAATGGGTGCCTGTGCGTCACTTCACCACCCCTTCGGCGCGCAGCGCAGTGATGGCCGCGGCGTCGTAACCCGCCTCGGCCAGGATGTCGTCGCTGTGCGCACCCACCGCCGGCGCGCCGCGCGGCGTGCCGGCGGGCGTGCGGTCGAAACGCGGCGCCGGCGCCGGTTGCACGACGCCGTCCACCTCGATGAAGCCGGCCCGATGGCGTGCGTGGCGGTGTGCCGGCGCCTCGTCGAAGCGCAGCACCGGTGCGAAGCACGCGTCGGTGCCTTCGAGCGCGGCGCACCACTCGTCGCGCGTGCGCCCCCGCATGGTCGCGGCGATGGCCTCGCGCATCTCGGGCCACAGGCGGCGGTCGTACTGGCGCTTGACGAAGCGCTCGGGGAGGCCAATGGCGGCGGCGAGCGTGGCGAAGAACTTCGGCTCCAGCGGCGCCAGGCTGACGAAGCGCCCATCGCTCGTCTCGTAGGTGTCGTAGAACGGCGCGCCGCCGTCGAGCAGGTTGCCCCCGCGCGTGCCGGTGTCCCAGGTGCCCGCGGCCTGCAAACCGAAGAAGACGGAGGCGAGCGAGGCCGCACCGTCGACCATCGCCGCATCGACCACCTGCCCGCGCCCGGAGCGCTGCCGCTCGAAGAGCGCCGCCATGACGCCGAAGGCGAGGTACAGCGCGCCGCCGCCATAGTCGCCGACGAGGTTGAGCGGTGGCACCGGGCGGCTGCTCGCGCCGTCGCGACCGGCCGGGCCGATGGCATCGAGCACGCCGGTGAGCGCGATGTAGTTGAGGTCGTGCCCCGCCGCCGCCGAAAGCGGGCCATGCTGGCCGAAGCCCGTCATGCGGCCGTAGACGAGCCTCGCATTGCGCGCTTGGCAGTCGGCCGGCCCGAGGCCCATCTTCTCGGTGACACCGGGGCGGAAACCTTCGATGAGCACGTCGGCGCCGGCCACCAGCCGCAACACCGCCTCGCGTCCCGCCGCCTTGCGCGTGTCGATGGCCACCGAGCGACGGCCGCGACCGTTCACCTCGAAGCGCCGGTCCATCGCCAGGCCGAGGCCGCTCGGCTCGAGGCGGTCGACGCGGATGACGTCGGCGCCGAGGTCGGCGAGCAGCATGCAGCACATCGGCCCGGGACCGATGCTGGCGAGTTCGATGACGCGAAGTCCGTGCAGGGGTCCCATGGGACGCGAGTTTGCCGCAAGGCTGCCCGGCCTCTCGTCCGGCACTCCCATCCGGCCCTCCCATCCGGCCCTCTCGCCAGGCCGGTTGCCCGGCTGGACCGAGAATGGACCCCGTGACCGACGCCCTCGCCGCCCCGCCCGGCCCAACACCCTTCTTCCTTCGGCCTGGGGTCCGCTGTTGAGCGCCTGGCGCAGCGACGCGGCGCTGCAGCGGCAACTGCGCCTGGCCAGTGTCGCCGCCTTTGCTTCGATCGCGTCGATGCGCGCCTGCGATCCGATGCTGTTGACGCTGGCCGGCGAGTTCCATTCCAGCCTGGGCGAGGCCGCGCTCGTCGTCTCGGCCTTCGCAATTGCCTACGGCCTGCTGCAGCTCTTCTACGGCCCGCTGGGCGAGCGCATCGGCAAGCTGCGCGTCATCGCGTTCGCCTGTGCCGGCTGCGCCTTTGCCTCGGCGATCGCTGCGCTGGCGCCGACGCTGGACACACTCGTCTGGGCGCGGGCACTGATGGGCGCCACCGCCGCGGGCATCGTGCCGATGACGATCGCCTGGATCGGCGACCACGTGCCCTACGAGGAACGGCAGGAGACGCTGGCGCGTCTGCTCGGCTCCACCGTGAGCGGCATGATCGCCGGACTGTGGCTCGGTGCGTGGATCACCGAGACCTTTGGCTGGCGCGCGGTGTTCGTGGTGCTCGCTCTCACCTTTGCGGCCGCCGCCGTGCCCCTGCATCGCGGCACGCGAGCGCGCCCGGCGAGTGCCGTTCCGGGTCCGGCCCCCGCGGCCATCGCGCCCCTCGCGCAGAACACATCGAACGCATCGAGTGCACCTGCCACACCGGAGCCGACGACGGTGGCGCCGGCCGCCAAGCCCACCGCGCCGGCATGGCAGAGCCTGCTCGACCTGCTGCGCCTGCCCCGCGACCGGCGCGTGCGCTGGGTGCTGGCCATGGTGGCGATCGAGGGCGCGCTCATGTTCGGCGTGCTCGCCTTCGTGCCCAGCCATCTCGCACGCCAGCACGGCCTCGGCACCGCGGCCGCTGGCTCGGTGCTGGCGCTGTACGGTGTCGGCGGGCTGCTCTACAGCCGTGGCGCGAAGCGGCTGTTGCGAGCGCTCGGCGAACGCGGCCTGGCCATCCTCGGCGGCACCCTGATCGGCGCGGCGCTGCTGCTGCTCACCTGGGGCGGCCACTGGCTCGGCGCGCTGCCGGCCTGCCTGTGTGCAGGCGCCGGCTTCTACATGCTGCACACGACCCTGCAGACGCAGGCCACGCAGATGGCGCCGGCGCAGCGCGGCAACGCGGTGGCGCTGTTCGCCTGCGTGCTCTTCCTCGGCCAGTCGGCCGGCGTGGCCGCGGTCTCCGTCGCCATCGACCGCGGCTCGGTGGCCTGGGTCTTCAGTGCGTGCGCGCTGGCGCTCATGCTGCTCGGCGTGGCCGTGAGCCGCGGGGTCGGCCGGTCGCCTGAGCAGGTGAGCGATCCGATGCGTTGATGGCCCGGGCGGCCCTGCGGCGGCTTCCGCCCGCCCGGTTGACGATCGCGGACACCCTTGGTGCCCGTCGCCCTAGCAGACACGAAGGCGGGTCAACTCCTCGCCCTGCGGATCGACCACGTGCACCGCGCAGGCGATGCAGGGGTCGAAGCTGTGCACCGTGCGCTGGATCTCCAGCGGCTGCTTGGGGTCGCGCAGCTTGTGCCGGTCCATCAGCGCCGCCTCGTAGGCGCCCGGCTGGTTGGCCGCATCGCGCGGGCCTGCGTTCCAGGTGCTGGGCACCACCGCCTGGTAGTTGTCGATGCGGCCGTCCTTGATGACGACGTAGTGGGCCAGCGCGCCGCGCGGTGCTTCCATGAAGCCCACGCCCTTGGCCTCGGCCGGCCAGGTGGCCGGGTCCCACAGGGCGTCGTTGTGCACCGAGACATCGCCGCCCTTAATGTTGGCGATCAGCTGGTCCAGCCAGGCCATCATCTGGTCGGCGAAGAGCTTCGATTCGATCGTGCGTGCCGCCGTGCGGCCGAGTGTCGAGAAGATGGCGGTGAGCGGCAGGTCGAGCGTCTTCAACGCCTGGTCGGCCAGCGCTCGTGTCGGCTCGTGGCCCTTGGCATAGAGCATCACCAGCCGCGCGAGCGGCCCCACCTCCATGGGCTTGCCGCGCCAGCGCGGCGACTTCAGCCACGAATAGCCACCAGCCACGTCCAGCTGCTCGTAGGGCGGCTTGGGGCCCGTGTAGTGCAACTTGGTTTCGCCGGCATGCGGATGCAGCCCCTGCTGCTTGCCGCCGCTGTAGTCGTACCACGAGTGCGCCACGAACTCCTGCACCTGGGCCGGGTCGCGCAGGTCGACCGGCTGGATGTTCTTCAGGTCGCGGCTGATCACGACGCCGGCCGGGATGAACCAGGAGCTCGGGTCGTCCATGCCCTTGCTCGGGAAGTCGCCGACGGTGAGGAAGTTGCCCAGCCCCTCGCCGCGAGCGAACCAGTCCTTGTAGAAGCCGGCGATGGCCAGCGTGTCGGGCAGGTAGACCTGGTCGACGAAGGACTGCATCGACTTGATGATGCCGCGCACCTCTTCGAGCGTGACGATGTTGACCGTGGTCGCGGCGGCGCCGGCACTGCCCGGTCCGGCGCTGATCGGGCTCGGCGAGCCGCCGACGAGGAAGTTCGGGTGCGGGTTCTTGCCGCCGAAGATGGCGTGCAGCTTGGCCACCTCGCGCTGCCAGGCGAGCGCTTCGAGGTAGTGCGCCAGCGCCATCAGGTTGGCCTCCGGCGGCAGCCGGTATTCGGGGTGGCCCCAGAAGCCGTTGGCGAAGATGCCGAGCTGGCCGCTCTCGACGAAGAGCCTGATGCGCTTCTGCGTATCGGCGAAATAGCCCGGGCTGGATTTCGGGTAGCTCGAGATCGACTGCGCCAGCGCCGAGGTCGCCTTCGGGTCGGCCTTCAGCGCCGAGACCACGTCGACCCAGTCCAGCGCGTGCAGGTGGTAGAAGTGCATCACATGGTCGTGCACGTGCTGCGCGGCGACCATCAGGTTGCGGATCAGCTGCGCGTTGGCCGGCACCGCCCACTTCAGCGCATCCTCCACCGAGCGCACCGAGGCGATGCCGTGCACCAGCGTGCACACGCCGCAGATGCGCTGCGCAAAGGCCCAGGCTTCGCGCGGGTCGCGGCCCTTGAGGATGAGCTCGATGCCGCGCACCATCGTGCCCGAGCTCCAGGCGCTCGTGATGCTGCCGTCGGCGGCGGTCTCGGCCTCGATGCGCAGGTGCCCTTCGATGCGGGTGACAGGGTCGACGACGACGCGGTGGCTCATGTTCGGTCCTCAGTCAGCCAAGTTGTCGGCCGGGTCGTCGGCCAGGTTGTCGGCCACCAGCTCCAGCAGGCTCTCGACCTTCCGGTTCCAGTGCGCGTGCTTCGCGCCTTGCTCGAGCGTGATGCGGCACTGCCCGCAACTGGTGACGAAGCGCGTGGCGCCGGTGGCCTCGACCTGCGCCTGCTTCATCGCGAAGACCTTGTGCCGCAGCGGCGTGGCGCGCTGGTTGGAGACCACGCCGCCGCCACCGCCGCAACAGAAGCCGCTGATGCCGTGATCCTGCAGTTCCTTGAGCTCGAAGCCGAGCGCGGCCAGCACGCGCCGCGCGGCCGCCTCCAGCCCACCGCGGCGAACGATCTGGCACGGGTCGTGAAACGTCGCGCTGGCGCCGATGGACTTGACGCGGATGCGCCCACTGGCAATCTGCTCGTCGAGGAACTCGGTCATGTGCACGATGTGCACCGGCAGCGCCGCGCCGTACCACTTGGCCGCCTCCCAGCGCGCTGCGCCGTAGGCATGGCCGCACTCGGGCAGCAGCACGGTCTTGGCGCCGATGCGCACGGCGGTGTCGATCAACGCGCGCGTGAGCCTCTCCTGCAAGGGCAGGTCGCCGTTGTTGAACCCGATGTTGCTGGCGTCGAAGCCGCTCTGGTGCATCGTCCACTTGACGCCGATGCGGTTCAGGATCTTGGCCGCGGCGGCCAGCGCCTTGGTGTGGTCGCCGAGCTCCGCCGGCGCAGCGGTGACCAGCAGGTCGGCCTGCGGCAGGTCGCAGGGGATCGCCACGCCGTGCTCCTGCGCCACTTCGGCCAGGATGTCGGGCAGGTCTTCGCCGGGCGTCGCCGGGCTGCCCCATTGCCTGGCCGTGCGGTCCATCAGCGCCAGCCGCTCGGGGATCAGGCCGGCCTTGAACATGCCGTGCCGCGCTTCCTTCACCAGCTCGGCAATGTCGATGCCCATCGGGCACACCATCGTGCAGCGGCCGCACATCGTGCACGAGTCGTAGATCAGCTCCTGCCACTGCTCGAGCTCGGCGATCGTCGGCTTCTTCACCAAACCGAGCGCGCGCACCACCGGCGCAAACGGCGAGGCCTCGCGGAAGTAGGCGCGGCGGAACAGCTCCAGCTTGTAGATCGGCGTGTACTTGGCCTCGCCGGTGGCGATGTGGAAGTGGCAGGCCTCGGCGCACAGGCCGCAGCGCACGCAGCTTTCCATGTGCAGCGCGGCGGTGACGCCGAACTCGCGCACGAAGCTCGTCATCGCGGCATCGACGCGCGCCTGGTCGGAAAGCTGACCTTGCTTGTCGAAGGCGGGTGCCGCCGTGGCCGTGTTCATACCGACACCCCGCGATGGCTGAAGCGCATGCCGGTGGCGCCGCGCGAGAACACGAACAGGAACGCGTGCATCAGCTTGCCGAACGGGAACCAGATCAGGAAGGCGGCGATGCTGAGCACGTGCAGCGCCAGCAGCGTCTCGTAGCGCGCGCCGAGATGGCTGGTGGCCAGCAGGCCGGTGAGCACGGGCAGCGTCGTCACGAACCAGCTCAGGTAGTCACCGCTGTGCGAGAGCAGGCGCGTCACCGGATGCGTGAGCCGGCGCGCGAGCGCCGCGAACAGCGCCGCCAGCGTGATGACGCTGACGCCGAAGACGAGGTTGCTCGGCAGCGCCGGCCAGTGCAGGCCGATCAGGTTGCGGATGAACAGGATGTGCGGCGCCAACCCGAACACCACCACCGCCAGCCCGATGTGGAAGACATAGCTGTTGATGGTGGTGAAGAGCGTGCGCTGCACGAACTCGGCGCGCGGCCACATGCGGCGCACGATCGTGCGCAGTGCCCCGGCGATCGGTGCCGGCGCGCCTTCGCGCGGTGGCGAGAGGTCGCGCATGCGGGGCAGCAGCAGCACCCCGGCCAGTCGCCACAGCGTGCCAAGCACGAACACCGCGAGCGCGAACTTCAGCGCCGGTCCGCGGGCGAAGTCGAGCAGTTCCATGGTTCAGCCCTCCCTCTCTTGCGCAGCCTTCTGCCGGCTGCGCGCCAACAGCGCACCACCCGCGCCTGCGGCGACACCCGCGACGGCGGCGATGGCGATGACACGGCCCATGTCGGCGGTGCCGGCCGAGAGCGGCTTGTACAAGCCGCCGCGATCCCAGAAGCGCGGCTCGCTGCAGCCAATGCAGCCGTGCCCGCTCTGGATCGGGAACGAGACGCCGCCGTTCCACTTGGCCGTGGCACAGGCGTTGTAGGTCACCGGCCCCTTGCAGCCGAGCTCGTACAGGCACCAGCCCTGGCGCGCCCCTTCGTCGTCGAAGCTCTTGGCGAACAGCCCGCGCTCGTAGAACGGCCGCCGGTAGCAGCGGTCGTGGATGCTCTCGCCGAAGAAGGCCCGCGGCCGGTTCAGGTGGTCGAGCTCGGGCAGCTTGCCGAACGAGAGGAAATGCGCGATCGTGCCCGCCATCGCCTGCGGCAGCGGCGGGCAGCCAGGGATGTTGATGACCGGCTTGTTCTTCACGAGCTGGCTGATCGGCACCGCACCGGTGGGGTTCGGGTCGGCCTCGGGCAGCCCGCCGAAGGCCGCGCAACTGCCCACGGCAATCACCGCGGCGGCGTGTTCCACGGTCTCGGCCAGCATGGCGATGTTGGTGTTGCCGGCAATCATTGAATACACGCCGCCGTCGGCCATCGGCACCGAGCCGTCGACGACGACGAGGTACTTGCCCTTGTTGTCCTGCATCGACTGCCGCCGCGCCGCCTCGGCTGCCTCGCCCGACACCGATTGCAGCGTGTGGTGGTAGTCGAGCGAGATGAAGTCGAGGATCAGGTCCTCGAGCGTCGGCCCGAACGAGCGCGTGAACGACTCGGTGCAACCGGTGCATTCCTGGAAGCTCAGCCAGATCACCGCCTGCCGGCGCGCCTTGGCCAAGCCCTCGGCCATCGCAGCGGCAGCGGAGGGCGGCAGGGCCATCAACGAGGACATGCAGGTCGCGTACTTCAGGAAGGCGCGGCGCGACACGCCGCGCGCAGCCAGCAACTCGCCCAGCGTTCCGGGATCGTTCATGAAGGCTCTCCTGGCGCCGCTGCGCCTTCGAGTTCGCTACCAAGCCGTCGCGCGGCCGCGGTGACGTCAACGGTGTCGGCCAGCAGCAGCGCCGGCACGCGCGCGACGACGATCTGTTCCAGCACCGTGTGCTCGTCGGCATCGGCGTGGCGGATCCACCAGACGCCGGCGTAGGACGTCTCTTCGATGCGCGTGGGGCCGCCGAGGTTGAATGTCGCTTCCACTTCGCCGCGGCCGAGGCGTTGGCGCAGCCAGGCACGGTCGGCGTCGGAGACGGGCAGGCTGTGCAGGTCGATCGCCTCGATGAAGCCCGGGTCGCGCGCCAGCGCGTCGAGCAACCGTGCGATCTCGCGCAGCATGCCCTCGGCCATGCCAGGTGTGGTGCTCATGCGAGGGCCCAGCCAGGCGAGCGCGGCCCGATGAACGTTTCGCACCGGCCGAGCGCGCTCACGCGATGTGCTTCGCGGTGTTGCGCTTCGAATTTCGCCTTCGCAGCGGCCGCGCGTTTCATGCCCGGCCCCGCCAGCGCTGCAGCAACTCGTCGACAGCCCGGCACAACTGCGGGATCGCCGCCGCCACCGCCGGCGTCGGCTCGAGACCAAGCGCGGTGCTTTCGGGCTGCACGGCGACAAGCGCGCGCCGCCCGGGCAAGCGACCACTGAGCGCCGCCGCGCCCATCAGGTCGGCCAGTGCCACCTCGTGCGCACTGCGCTTGCGGCCGCCGAGCTGCGCATCCATCGCCTCGCCTTCGAAGACGCGCACGGTGCCGGCTTCGGCCCCGAACCGCGCTGCGTCGACAGCGATGAAGCCGCTGGCGTCCTGAATCTCGGGCAGCAGGGCCAGGCCGATCGTGCCGCCGTCGCGGAAGATGGCGCCGCGATCACCGTCTGAGGCGGCCAGCGTCGCCACCGCCAGCGGGCCTGCCGCGTCGTCGCCGAGCAGCCGGTTGCCCAAGCCGAGCACCAGCACGGTCTCTTCTCCTGCCATCGTTGTTCTACCCGCCACGGTGCCTGTCGAGGCGTCAGCCACCTTAAGCACGGCGACGGCCGGTTCGATTGACATCCATCAACAGCGCACCGATGTGGCCTGCGGATGATCCCGCCCACCGCCGGCGCCCCATTGCTGGAGGAGAGGAGCATGTGCCTGGCCATTCCGATGCAAGTGATCGCGGTCGACCGGCTCACCGCGCGCTGCGAAGCCAAGGGCGTCGAGCGCAGCGTCAGCCTCATGCTGCTGATGCACGAGACCATCGTTCCCGGCGACATGGTCACCGTCCATGCCGGCCATGCGGTGCAGAAGATCAGCGCCGAAGAGGCACGCGTGGCGTGGGAGCTGTATGACGAGATGCTGGCGGCAGATGGCCGCGAGCGCGCCCTGGCCGCCGCAGGATGAACTAGTCGCCGAGGGGCATGGCACCAGCGCTTGCTGCACGCATCGCTCGCGCGAGCATTGGTCTCATGCGATCGCGGCGCAACCCGAATTGCGGCCGAAGCGCCGCGTATCCTGCGCCGCCGAAGCGACAGCGGCGCCCGAAGGCGCCGCCAATGTCTGACTTGACTGGTGGGCGGTGCAGGGTTCGAACCTGCGACCCCTGCCGTGTGAAGGCAGTGCTCTACCGCTGAGCTAACCGCCCGGTCGTTGCACGCTCCGCATTGATGCGGTCGAGGCGTCCGGAAGTGGCCGCGATTATGCCATGCACCCCTGGCCCGCTGCCCCGCCGCCCCGCCTCAGGCCGGCTCGAGCTGGCGATACAGCGTCTTGCCCCCGCTCGCCTTGTCCAGGTCGGCGAGCAGCCCTTCGTGCGCGGCAGTCTCGTCCGCGCTCGGCTCGATGACCGGCAGCACGAAGGTGGCGAGGTCCACCGCCGGCAGCGAGGCGTCGCGGCCGGGGCCTTCGCCGGCGTCGATGACCAGCGCCTTCTGCCCGCGCGTCATGCGCACATACACCTCGGCCAGCAGGCCTGCGTCGAGCAGGGCGCCGTGGTACTCGCGCGCCGAGTTGTCCACTTCGAGCCGCTTGCACAACGCATCGAGCGAGTTGCCCTTGCCCGGGAACAGCTCGCGTGCAAGCAGTAGGCTGTCGGTGACGGCACCCACGACGTCGGTCACGCGCGGGTGCCCGATGCGCTCGAACTCGGCGTCGAGGAAGCCCGTGTCGAACGCCGCGTTGTGGATGACGAGTTCGGCGCCGTCGATGAAGTCCACGATCTCCTTGGCGACCTGCTCGAACGTGGGCTTGTCGGCGAGGAACTCGTCGGTGAGGCCGTGCACCTTGAGCGCATCGGGGTGGCTCGAACGGCCGGGGTTGACATAGTGGTGCAGCGTGCGGCCCGAGAGCCGCCGGTTCACCATCTCGATGCAACCGATCTCGACGATGCGGTCGCCCTGCTCGGCCGAGAGGCCGGTGGTTTCGGTGTCGAGAAAGACCTGGCGCATGCCTACTATTGCTCGCTGGATGTACTTGCCGGAAGCTTCTTGCTGGATGTTTCAGGCCTTGGCCGCCTGGCCGGGCGGACGCGCCGGGCTGCGCCCGAACCACCACCACAAGCCGCCGCCCACCAGCATCATCGGCACGCACAACCACTGGCCCATGCTGAGGTTGAAGGCGAGCAGCCCGAGGAAGGCATCGGGCTCGCGGAAGTACTCGACGATGAAGCGCATCAGGCCATACAGAACGACGAAGGCCGCCGCCACCTGCCCGCGCGCGCGCGGCTTGCGGCTGTACAGCCACAGCAGCACGAAGAGCAGCAGCCCCTCGAGCGCGAACTGGTAGAGCTGCGAGGGATGGCGGGCGAAGTCCGTGCGGCTTTGCGGAAACACCATCGCCCACGGCAGCGAGGGGTCGGCCGCGCGACCCCACAACTCGCCGTTGATGAAGTTGCCGATGCGACCGGAAGCCAGGCCGGTGGGGATGCAGGGCGCCACGAGGTCCATCACGTCGAGGAACGAACGGCCCCGCATCCTGGCGTAGCCCGCCATCGCCAACGTCACGCCGAGCAGGCCGCCATGGAACGACATGCCGCCCTTCCACACCGCGAAGATCTCCAGCGGGTTCTCGAGGTAGTGGCCGGGCTTGTAGAAGAGCACGTACCCCAGCCGCCCGCCGACGACGACGCCGAGCACGCCCCAGAAGAGCAGGTCGTCGACATCGGGCCGCGCCCAGCCGCGCGCAGCGAACTGCGGCATCTTCACCCGCAGCGAAGCGAGCCACAGGAAGAGCACGAAGGCGACGAGGTAGGTGAGCCCGTACCAGTGGATCTGGATGGGCCCGAGCGAGAGCGCGACGGGGTCGAACTGCGGATGCACCAGCATGGCGGCGGACTATAGTGCGTGGCTCATCTCGAACCCGTCTCGACCCGGTCTCATCCGACCCGCACGAAGACCTCACCCCCACGCGCCGCCGACCATGACCACCCCTGCCAACCGCCGCAGCCGCAACATCACCGAAGGCGTGGCCCGCGCACCCAATCGCAGCATGTACTACGCGATGGGCTACAAGGAAACCGATTTCGGCAAGCCGATGATCGGCATCGCCAACGGCCACAGCACCATCACTCCCTGCAACAGCGGCCTGCAGCGGCTGGCCGATGCGGCCGAGGCCGAGCTGAAGGCGAGCGGGGCCAACCCGCAGGTCTTCGGCGTGCCCACCATCAGCGACGGCATGGCCATGGGCACCGAGGGCATGAAGTACAGCCTCGTGTCGCGCGAGGTGATCGCCGACTGCGTCGAGACCTGCGTCGGCGGCCAATGGATGGACGGCGTGCTCGTCATCGGCGGCTGCGACAAGAACATGCCCGGCGGCATGATGGGCATCCTGCGCGCCAACGTGCCCGCCGTCTATGTCTACGGCGGCACCATCCTGCCCGGCAAGTACAAGGGGCAGGACCTCAACATCGTCAGCGTCTTCGAGGCCGTGGGCCAGTTCAGCGCCGGCAAGATGAGCGAAGAGGACTTCTGCCAGATCGAACGCCGCGCCATCCCGGGCAGCGGCAGCTGCGGCGGCATGTACACCGCCAACACGATGAGCAGCGCCTTCGAGGCGCTCGGCATGAGCCTGCCCTACGCGAGCACGATGGCCAACGTCGAGGACCCCATCGTCGAGCACACGAAGGCAGCGGCGCGGGCGCTCGTGGGCGCCGTGAAGGCCGACATCAAGCCGCGCGACATCGTCACGAAGAAGAGCATCGAGAACGCGGTGGCCGTCATCATGGCCACCGGCGGCAGCACGAACGCGGTGCTGCACTTCCTGGCCATCGCCCACGCCGCCGAGGTGGCGTGGAGCATCGACGACTTCGAGCGCATGCGCCGCAAGGTGCCGGTGCTGTGCGACCTCAAGCCCAGCGGCAGGTACCTGGCCATCGACCTGCACCGCGCCGGCGGCATCCCGGCGGTGATGAAGGTGCTGCTCGACGCCGGCCTGCTGCACGGTGACTGCATCACCGTCACCGGCAAGACGGTGGCCGAGAACCTTGCCGAAGTGGCGCCGCTGCGCGCCGACCAGGACGTCATCCGGCCCGTGGCGAAGGCGCTGTACGCCGAGGGGCACCTCGCCATCCTCAAGGGCAACCTCAGCCCCGAGGGCGCCGTGGCCAAGATCACCGGCCTGAAGAATCCCGTGATGACCGGCCCGGCGCGCGTGTTCGACGACGAGCAGAGCGCGCTCGCCGCCATCATGGCCGGCCGCATCAAGCCGGGCGACGTGATGGTGCTGCGCTACCTGGGCCCGAAGGGCGGCCCGGGCATGCCGGAGATGCTGGCGCCCACCGGCGCCCTCATCGGCCAGGGCTTGGGAGAGAGCGTCGGCCTCATCACCGACGGCCGCTTTTCAGGCGGCACCTGGGGCATGGTGGTCGGGCACGTGGCGCCCGAGGCCCATGCCGGCGGGCTGATCGCCTTCATTCATGAAGGCGACTCGGTCACCATCGACGCCCACAAGCTGCTGCTGCAACTCAACGTCGCCGACGACGAGATCGCGCGCCGCCGCGCGGGCTGGAAGCAGCCGGCGCCGCGCTACACACGCGGCGTGCTGGCCAAGTTCGCGCGCAATGCCGCCAGCGCCAGCCGGGGCGCGGTGCTGGACGGAGACTGAGGCGGAACGAGCGGGCGACGCCCGTCAGCAGGGGCTGCCGTGCTGGCTCAGAGGCGTGGGTCCTGCCGGCGGGCCAGGTCGCGGTCGTCGCTCTGGTCGAGCGCTCCGGCACTGGTTCGCACGGCCGAATCGTTGGCGCCGGTGTGCCGGGACTTGCGGCCCTTCGGGCCAAGGCCCAGGGCCTCCATCGCCCGCTCTCGCCGGTCGACCTTGCGCTTTTCCATGCGCTCGATGGCCTTGCGCTGCGTGCGCCCGGTCGAATCCGACCAGCTCCACCAGATGATCGCGGCCAGGAACGGCCATGCAAACTTCCACATGTCGCCGAGCAGGTCGAAGTTCCAGGCCGCCGGCGGCCCGATGCCGGTCCAGTTCATCACCAACAGGATGACGCCGATGACGACGAACAGCATGGCTGCAGGCCCCGCAAGACGAGAGCAGGCACTCTACCGCATCGACGCCGGCACGGCGGGTCTTCTGGCAGCCCAAAAGCCGCGCAGGGCCGGCAGGACCACACTGGCCATGGCGACCTTGCTGACCTTCGTGGCCCCCGCGGCCGTCGCGGCACTGACCGCCCTGCCGTCGCCCGCCTTCGCTTCGGAAACGCTGGCCCGGCAACGCAACTGCCTCAACTGCCACGGCATGGACCGCAAGGTGGTGGGCCCGGGTTTCAAGCAGGTGGCCGAAAGGTACGCCGGCAAGAAGGAGGCTCCCGCCTACCTGACTGAGAAGATCGTCAAGGGCGGCGCCGGTGCGTGGGGACCGGTGGCGATGGCGGCCAACCCGCAGGTGAGCAGGGAAGACGCGGCACGGCTCGCCGCCTGGGTGCTTTCATTGAAGTAGCCGCGCGAGGCGGCAAACACCGGGCCTCCGGGCGGTCTGTTCCGGCATTGCCCCAGCAGCCTGGCAAGGGATGATCGGCACGAGGGCGGTGCTGTCCGCCCAACGTGACGGGTCATGCGCATCAACATCTTCCGGGGGCGCTCGAGCAGCCGCCCCTTGTCGTCGGACACCCCGCCCTCCCACGGCCGGCTCGTCATCGCCGGCGCCTGGACCGTGGTCGTCCTGGCCTGGGCCATCGCCTTGGCAGCGGTGGTCGTCGACCGCCACACCACGATGCAGCATGCCGAGAGCGAAATGATCACGCTCACGCGCGCCTATGCCGAACACGTCTCCAAGACCTTGCAGGCGGCCGACCAGGCGCTGCGGGTGCTGCGCGGCGAGTACCGGCGCTTCGGTCTCGCGCTGGACATCCGCGCCATGCTCAAGGAAGTCGACATGGCCGACACCGACATCCACCAGATGGGTGTGATCGGCGCCGACGGCTACCTGTCGCACTCGTCGGTGCCGTTCACGCGCGTGGACCTGCGCGACCGCGAGCATTTCCGCGTGCATGCGGAAGCCACGACGGACCGGCTGTTCGTCAGCAAGCCCGTGCTCGGCAAGGCGAGCGGCAAATGGTCGCTCCAGCTCACCCGGCGAATCCAGGACGCCGACGGTACATTCCGGGGCGTGGTCGTCGTTTCGGTACCTCCCAGCCTCTTCAGCGCCTTCTTCCAGCGCACGAGCGCGGGCCACGGCACCATCACGACCCTCACGGGCCTGGACGGCATCATCCGCGCGCGCTCGCCCGACGACCAAGGCCTGGGCTCCGACGTGAGCAAGCAGCCGCTCTTTCGCATCATGACCGCCGCCTCCGCCGGCGAGGGCGGCGTCAGCCGGCAGGTCAGCGCGGTCGATGGCGTCGAAAGGCTCTGGGCCTTCCGGACACTCAAGGCCGAGGGGCTGTTCGTCATCAGCGGGCGGCCCATGGCCGCCATCATGGCCCCATGGCAGATGCGCAGCGTGGCGGTCTGCACTGGGGCGCTGCTCTTCACCTTCTGCGTGCTGGGGCTCGCGACCGTGTTGCGCCGGCACATGCAGCGGCAGGAGCACCTGGTGGTGGCGCTGCGCCGCAGCGCCGTGCAGCTGCGCGAGGTCGTCGACACCATGGTCGAGGGCTCGACGCAGGTCGCCGCGGCCGGCGCCACCATGTCGATGGCGGCGCAGACGCTGGCCATTCGTACCGACCAGCAGGGCGACCAGCTCACCGTGGCCAGCGGCCACGTGCGCGAGGTGGTCGGCCAGGTCCAGACCAGCGCCACCCACGTCGGTTCGGTGGACAGCCGATGCGCCGCGCTGCGCGAGCAGACGCGCGCCGGCATGGCGGTCGTCACCCGCGGCGTCGAGGCGATCGAGGGCATCGCGGCGCGCACGCGCGAGATGCGCGAGACAGTGGGCCTGATCGAGGCCATCGCGTTCCAGACCAACATCCTCGCCCTCAATGCCGCGGTCGAGGCGGCACGGGCCGGCGACGCCGGGCGCGCCTTCGCCGTCGTGGCGGCCGAGGTGCGCGAGCTCGCCTCGCGCAGCCACGGCTCGGCACAGCAGGTGCGCGCCCTCATCGCCCGCGCCACCGAGCAGGCCGGGGTCGGCGTGCAGGAGTCGTTGGCGGTGCGCCAGGCGCTGGAAGGCATCGCCAGCGGCGTCGAGGCGGTGGCGGACGACATGCGCGCGGTCTCCACCGAGGCGCGCCACCAGGGCGACTCGTTGAATCGCGTGCTCGGCGGCCTGGACGACCTGGCCGAGCTCACGCGCGCCAATGCCGGCATGGTGGCCGAATCGGTGATGGCTGCCGAGGACATGCGCGAGCACGCCCAACGGCTGCGCCAGGTGGTGGCCGACATCGAGCGTGACCTGCAGGGCACGTCCGCGCCGGAAACCGACCTGCCGCAGGCCCCCCTTGCCGACACGTCCGCCGCGGCGGCACCCTCCGGCACAGCGCCCGCAACGGGGAAGGACGACGAGCGCCGCCCCCACCACCACTCGGCGGCCGAGGCGGCACCGGCACCTGCCGGTGCCACGAGCCGCGCGTCTGCGGCCCAGGCCAAGGACTCGGCCGCGGGCGTCGAGTTCTTCTGAGCCCGGCGCCCGGGCTTGGTGGCGTCAGTTGGTCTGCGCCAGCTGCTCGAGGATGGCCGGGTTCTCCAGCGTGCTCGTGTCCTGCGTGATCGCCTCGCCCTTGGCGATGCTGCGCAGCAGGCGGCGCATGATCTTGCCGCTGCGCGTCTTGGGCAGGTTGTCG
>JAEUPE010000184.1 GCA_016790435.1 Rubrivivax sp.
GACCCGGCACGCCCGGACGGCAAGCTCGTGCTCGTCACCGCGATCAGCCCCACGCCGGCCGGCGAAGGCAAGACCACCACCACCGTGGGCCTGGGCGACGCCCTCAGGCGCATCGGCGTGAAGTCGGCCATCTGCCTGCGCGAGCCTTCGCTCGGCCCGGTGTTCGGCATGAAGGGCGGCGCCGCCGGCGGCGGCTACGCGCAGGTGGTGCCGATGGAGGACATCAACCTGCACTTCACCGGCGACTTCAACGCCATCGCGCTGGCCAACAACCTGCTGGCGGCGATGATCGACAACCACGTTCACCACGGCAACGAGCTCGGCTTCGACGTGCGCCGCATCACCTGGAAGCGGGTGATGGACATGAACGACCGCGCGCTGCGCGACATCACGGTGTCGCTGGGCGGGCCGGGCAACGGCTATCCGCGCGAAGACGGCTTCGACATCGTCGTGGCCTCGGAGGTGATGGCGATCTTCTGCCTCGCCACCTCGGTGCAGGACCTGAAGGAGCGCCTGGGCAAGATCGTCTGCGGCTACACCAGGGACCAGAAGCCCATCCTCGCCAGCCAGCTGAAATGCCACGGCGCCATGACTGCGCTGCTGAAGGACGCACTCGCTCCCAACCTCGTGCAGACGCTCGAGCACTCGCCGGCCTTCATCCATGGCGGGCCGTTCGCCAACATCGCGCACGGTTGCAACTCCGTGCTGGCCACCCAGACGGCACTGAAGCTGGCGGACTACGTGGTCACCGAGGCCGGATTCGGCGCCGACCTGGGGGCCGAGAAGTTCATCGACATCAAGTGCCGCAAGGCCGGCCTGAAGCCGGCCGCGGTGGTGCTGGTGGCCACCGTGCGGGCGCTGAAGTACCACGGTGGCGTGGAGGTGAAGGACACCGGCAAGCCGGACCTCGCGGCGCTGGAGAAGGGCATGGCCAACATCGAGCGCCATGTCAGAAATGTCCGCGAGCAGTATGGCCTGCCGTGCGTCGTTGCCATCAACCACCGCACCGAGGACACCGACGCCGAGGTGCAGTTGCTGATGAATCGCCTGTCGGGGCTGGGTGCCAAGGTGGTCGTGGCCCGGCACTGGGCCGAAGGCGGCAAGGGTGCTGCCGAGCTGGCGCACGAGGTGGTGCGGCTTTGCGAAGAGCCGAGCGCCTTCAGGTTCGTCTACGAAGACAGCGCTCCGCTGTGGGACAAGATGCAGGCCATTGCGACGAAGGTGTACGGCGCCTCCGACATCACCGCCGATGCCAAGGTGCGCGACCAGATCAAGAAGCTGCAGGAATCGGGCTACGGGCACTATCCCGTCTGTGTCGCCAAGACGCAGTACTCCTTCTCCACCGATGCGGCGCTGCGCGGTGCACCATCGGGCCACCGGGTCAACATCCGCGAGGTCAGGCTCGCCGCTGGGGCGGAGTTCGTGGTCATGGTCTGCGGCGACATCATGACGATGCCCGGCCTGCCAAAGGTGCCGTCAGCCTGCACCATCGACGTCGGCCCCGACGGCAAGATCTCAGGCCTGTTCTGAGCAGGCCATAAGCACCGGACCACCACCGCGCGACGCCGCCTCGCCGCGAGGGTCTTCCAGTGGCCTTCAGCCCCAAGCGGGCTTCGAGCGCACCCAGGCGCTCGGGCAGCACGCCTGCAGCACGCCCGGCTCGAAGTGCTGCTGCACGAGATCGGCCAGGCTGTCGAGGCTGGCCTCGAGCGTGCGCACGTCAGCGCCGAAGAGCGCGCGCAGCACCGCGCTGCTTTCGAACAGGCCATGCGCGTAGACCCCCAGCACCGGTCCGCATTGCCAACCGATCGTGCTGCCCTGGCCATCGCTCAATGCGGCCCGGCACGGACCTTCGTCGCCGGCGGGTGCGTCGGCCTCGGCCTTGGTGACGCCGGTGCGGATCTCGTAGGCCTCGGCCTCGATGCCCGACAGGGCCTGCCAAGGCGGCGCCAGCGCGGCGAAGCGGCAGCGCACGGGCAGCACGCGCTTGGGGGCCGCGTAGGTGGTGTGAAGCGGCAGCAGGTCGAGGCCGGCGTCGCCGCCGACGTCGCCGTCGAGCCCCTGCGGGTCGTCCAGTTGACGCCCCAGCATCTGCAGGCCACCGCAGATGCCCAGCAGTGGCCGCCCCTCGGCGGCGTGGCGCGCGATCACCGGTGCCATGCCGCGCTCACGCAGCCACTGCAGGTCGGCGCGTGTCTGCTTGGAGCCGGGCAGGATGATCCAGTCGGCCTCGGCCAGCGCCGCCGCGTCGCGCGCCCACAGCAGGCGCAGGCCCGGGGCCTGGCGCAGCGGCTGGAACTCGTCGAGGTTGCTGATGTGCGGGTAGGCCACCACGGCCACGCGCAAGGCGGTGCCCGGCTTCGCGGCACCACCGCCGAAGTCGTGGACACCGTCCTCGTCGGGCAGGCCATGGTCGCGCCGCATCGGCAGCACGCCGACGATGGGCACGCCGGTCAATGCCTGCAACTGCGCCGGGCCGGGCGCCAGCAGCGCGGCGTCGCCGCGAAACTTGTTGAGCACGAAACCCGCCGTGGCGCCGCGCAGGTCGTCGGGCAACAGCGACCAGGTGCCGTACAGGTGGGCGAAGGCGCCGCCGCGGTCGATGTCGGTGACGATCAGGCTGGCGAGCGTGCCGCCGTCGCTGCGCGCCCAGCGCGCAGTGTCGAGGTTGACGTAGTCGCTGTGGGCGAGGTTGATCTCGGCCGGCGAGCCTGCACCCTCGATCACCAGCAGGTCGTGCCGGCGGCGCAGGCGCTCGAAGCTCGCGCGCGCCGCCCGCGCCAGATGGCGGCTGCGCTCGTGCCAGGGCAGTGGCGAGAGCTCGGTGGCAACGCGGCCGGCCAGCACCACCTGGCTGGCGGTGTCGCGTTCGGGCTTGAGCAGCACGGGGTTCATGTCCACCGTGGGCGTGACGCGCGCGGCCAGGGCCTGGAAGTACTGCGCGGCGCCGATCTCGCCATAACCACCCGCATGAGCGCCATCGCCTTCCTCCGCAAGAGGCACGACGCGCGCGTTGTTGCTCATGTTCTGCGCCTTGAACGGCGCCACGTCGAGCCCCTCGCGTGCCGCCCACCGGCACAGCGCCGTGGCCAGCAGGCTCTTGCCGGCACCGCTGCTGGTGCCCCACACCATCAGGCAGCGGGCAGGGGGGCGGGGCGCGGTCATGCGCTCGGGTCCACGGGCATCAAGGCGCGCGGCGCTCAGGTCTCGTCCAGCGCCAGCACCACGCGCGGGCGGCCGCCAGTGCGGTTGTCGATGCAGATCGCGCCGCCGAAGGTGCGGATCAACGCCGCCTGCACGTCCGCGTCGCTCGGCGACCCATCGACCTGCAGTCGGCCGGCGTCGAGCACCAGCAGCCGGTCGGCCTGCAGCGCGATGGGCAGGTCGTGCAGCACGGTCAGCACGGCGCGCGGCGCGGTGGTGTCGTGCGCCAGGCGGCGGAACAGCCGCGTCAGCGCCACCTGGTGCGGCGCGTCCAGGTGCGTGGTGGGCTCGTCCAGCAGCAAGAGCGGGGCCTCGGTGGCCAGCACGCGCGCCAGCAGCACGCGCTGACACTCGCCGCCCGAGAGCTCGTGCAGCCGCCGCTGCTGCCAGGCGGTGCACTCGGTCAGCGCCATCGCGGCGTCCACCGCGCGGCGGTCGTCCGGCCCCGGCGTGCCGAGCAGGCCCAGCCGCGCGATGCGGCCGAGCTCGACGGTCTCGCGCACAGTGAGCTCGCCGGTCACCGCGCCCTGTTGCGCCAGCCAGGCCAGGTGCCGTGCGCGCTCGGCCGCTGGCACGGCCTGCAGGGGCCGGCCGCGCAGGCACACCTGCCCGCCGGACGGCGCCTGCAGGCCCGCGAGCGCACGCAGCAGCGTGGACTTGCCGGCGCCGTTGGGGCCCACCAGCGCCGTCCAGCCCGCGCCGACGGCGAGGTTCACGCCCTGCAGCACGTCGCGCTGGCCGAGACGCACGCGCAGGTCCTTGGCGCGCAGCCCGGTGCGGTCGTCGTCGTGGTCGGCGGACCGGCCGACGGCGTCTTCAGTGCGGGCGTCGCCGACCCGGGCCCTCATGACGGCACTCATGTCGCCGTGCGCTGCTTGAGCAGCCACACCAGGTACAGGCCGCCGAGCACCGCCGTGACCACGCCCACCGGCAACTCCTCGGGCGCGATCAGCGCGCGCGAGAGCACATCGGCTCCGAGCAGCAACGCCGCCCCCATGCCGGCGCTGGCCACCAGCAGCCAGCCATGGGCTCCGGGGGCGGCGCGGCGCACCAGGTGCGGTGCCACCAGCCCGACGAAGGCCACCAGGCCGGCCTGCGCCACCGCCAGGCCCGTGCCCAGGCTCAGCATCAGCACCAGGGCCAGCCGCACGCGCGCCAGGTCCAGGCCCAGGCTGGCGGCGCTGTCTTCACCCAACGTCAAGGCATCGAGCGCGCGCGCGAAGCGCCGCACCATGGCCAGCAGCAGCGCCAGGCCCGTGGCCAGCAGTGCCAGCGCGGGCCATCCGAGGAAGCTGGTGCTGCCCAGCATGAAGGCCTGCTTGCCGCGCAGCGCATCGGGCGAGGCCACGGTGATGAGGTCGCTCACCGCGCCCAGCATCACGCCCACCACCACGCCGCCCAGCAGCAGCCGCAAGGTGTGCGCGGCCCCGCGCGCCAGCATCAGCGTCAGCGAGACGCCCACCAGCGCGCCGACGAAGGCAGCGGCCACCAGGCCGATGCGCTCGATCCACGCCACGGTGGCCAGGCTGATGGCGGCGCCCCCCAGCGCCGCGGCCGCGAGCACGATCACCACGCCCAGGCCGGCACCCGCGGCGCAGCCCAGCAGGTAGGGATCGGCCAGCGGGTTGCGGAACAGGCCCTGCGCGATGGCACCCGAGAGCCCGAGCAGCGCGCCCACCAGCAGCGCGCCCAGCGTGCGCGGGGCGCGGATCTGGCCGATCAGGAGCTCGGCATCGGGCCCGTGCAGGTCGGCCCAGAGCGCAGCCAGCGAGAAGCCGCCCGAGCCCGTGGCCAGGCCTGCGCCCACGCCCAGCACCAATGCGGCGAGCAACCCGAAGGCGAGGCGGCGGCGCCGGCGCTGGTCCTGGCCGGCGGCGTCGGCAGGGGCGGAGAGCACAGCGGCCAAGCCTGTCATCGTGGTACCTCCTTGCTGGCGCCCTGGTCGGTGCCTTTGCCGGCGCCATGGCCCATGACTTGGCCCCTGACCTTGCCAAGATCGGCCAGGCAATCGGCCAGCACGCCGGCGGCTTCACCCAGGCGCGGGCTGGGTCGGACCAGCATCTCATAGCGCACATCGTCGAACCCGCACAGCCAACGCTGCTGCACAGCCGGCAGCAACTGCCAGCCCGGGCGCGCCAGCACCGCCGTCTGCTCGCGCCCCACCCCCATGATCAACTCGGGTCGCGCGCGCACCACGAACTCCGGGTTGAGCTTGGGGAACGGGCCCAGCTCCGGCGGCACGATGTTGCTCAGGCCCAGGCGTGCCAGCGTCTCGCCGATGAACGACGTGGTGCCCGCGGCATAAGGCCCCCCGCCGATCTCGAAGTAAACGCGCCGGCCACGCAGCGCGGCAGGCACGCGCGCGGCGGCGGCGGCGAGATCGGCCTCCACCTGGGCCCAGACGCGCTCGGCCGCCTGCGGCGTGCCCAGCAACCGCGCCACCTGGCCCAGCGTGCGCCGCACGTCGGCGTGGCTGTCGGACTTCAGGCGCACGACGGTGAAGCCCAGCGCCTCCAGCTTGTCGAGCGAGCGCGCCGAGGTCGAGGCCAGCACCAGGTCGGGCTTGAGCCGGGCGATGGCCTCGATCTGCGCATCGTCCAACCCGCCCAGCCGCGGCAGGGCTGCGATCTGAGCGGGCCAGTTGGAGTAGCGGTCCACGCCCACCAGCCGCGCACCGACGCCCAGCACCCAGGCGGTTTCGGTGAGTGAGGGCAACAGGCTGACGATGCGTTGCGGCAGTGCGTCGAAGCGGTGCTCGGTGCCGCGGTCGTCGCGTACCACGAGCGGCTGGGCCCAGGCCGTGCCCGCGGCCGGTGGCATGAACAGGCTGATGAGCGAACACAACACCAGCCCCGCCACCTTCCGCAGCGGGCCCAGGCCAGCACGGGTCCAGGACGTCATGGCTGCTCCTTCACCGTCTGGTGCCGCCTCAGAGCGGCGCCCAGCGCAGCGTCACGAAAGCCTCGCGAGAGGGCTGGTTGTAGCCCAGCGCCGTCTCGTATCGCCGGTCGGCCACGTTGTTGAGCTTCATGCCCAGCGCCCAGTCGCGCGCCAGGACCCAGTTGGCGCGCAGGTCCCACACGGTAAAGCCGGGCAGCTCGGTGCTGTTGCTGGCGTTCTCGAAGCGTGCGCCGCTATGGAACATGGAGGCGCCGAAAGTCCACGTGCCGATGCGGCGCTCGGCGCCGAAGCGGAACACCTCCTTCGCGCGGCGCGGCAGCTGGCGGCCGAAGTTGGCGTTGTTCGGGTTGCGGTTGCGCGGTTCCAGCAGCTCGCCGCTGGCCGACACGCGCCAGCCGGCCCACTCGGTGCGCAGCGACAGCGTCAGGCCCTCGATGTCCGCGTCGACGTTGGTGGGGTTGGCGCCGGGCGTGATGTAGCCGCGGATGTCACTCGAGAAGGCGGCGAAGCGCACCTCGTGCACGCCCTGCGACCAGCGCAGGCCGATCTCGCGGTGCACGCCTTCCTCGGGCTGCAGCAGCGGATTGCCGAAGCCGGGGAAGTACAGCTGGTTGAAGCTCGGCGCATTGAAGCTGGTGCCGAACGAGACGGTGGCGCGCAGCTCCGGTGCCACCTGCAGCCCGTAGGCGAGCGAACCCTTGGTCTGATTGCCGAACTGCGAATTGCGGTCGCGCCGCACGCTGGCCTGCCAGCCATGCGCGCCGGCCTCGCCGTTCAGGCCCAGGCCCAGGCCGGTGATCGTGCGATCGCTCACCGCGAAAGGCGTGCCCGGGCGTTCGACCTCCTGCTCGATGCGCTCGGCCAGCACCAGCGCCGTGCCCACTGGCGTGGTGACCTGGTTCTCCCAGCTCAGCTGCTGCTGCGTGGTGCCGATCGTGCCCAGGTCGGTGAAGACCGACGCGCTGACCAGCGTGTCGTATTCGTCGACGGAACGCGCCCACCTCAGGGCCGTGCGCCAGTTGGAGGCCGCCGGCCCGGAGAGCTGGGCCGACAGCACCTCGGTGCGAAATTCGGCGCGCGAGTCGGCGCCGGGGCCGTCGTCGTAGTGGCTCGTGCCCTTGGCCGTCAGCAGGGCCGTTTCGGCACGCCAGCTGCCCAGGCGCAGGCCGAGGCGGCCGCTGACGCTGGTCTGCTCGAATCCGTCGTCATCGGCGTTGAAGCTGCCGAACAGCACCCGTTCGTTGGTGTCCGAGATGCCGTCGGTGCGCCGGTGCTGCAGCCGCAGGCTGCCATCGATGGTGCCGGTGCCGAAGCGGGCACCGGCGGTCAGCTCGCCGTAGCGGTGGCTGCCCACGGTGGCGGTGGCATCGGGATGGAAACCGGCCTGGCCGGTGCGCGTGAAGATCTGGATCACGCCACCCACCGCGTCGGAGCCGTACAGGCCCGACATCGGGCCGCGCACGATCTCGATGCGCTCGATCGCATCGAGCGGGATGTTGTCCCAGGTCGGAGCGCCCACCGTCGCCGAGCCGTAGCGCACGCCGTCGATCAGCAGCAGCGTGTGGCGCGCCTCGAGCCCGCGCAGTGAGACCGAGGCGATCTTGCCCAGGCCGCCGTTGCTCCAGAACTGCACGCCGCTCTCGCCGGCCAGCAGCTCGGCCAGCGTGCGGCCGGCGGCGGCTTCGATCTGTGCGCGCTCGATGACGGTGACCTCGGCCAGCGCGCGGTCCACGCGCTGCGGCGTGCGGGCGCCGGTGACGACGATGGTGTCGGCGCCGGTGCTGCCCTGTGCCTGCGCCGGACCGGCGATCAAGGCCGTGATGGCCGTGATGGCGGAGAAGGCCGTGACGGCGCTGACAGCGCTGACTGCGCCGGACCTCGTGGTGCGAGGGGCGAAGCAGGGCCAAGACCTTGCACTGCAATGCCTGCGGGAAGAGAACATGAGGACCAGCCCAAGACAGTCGTGCCAGCCAGCCACCCCGCAAGCTCGCACCTCCCGGCACCCCGCCGCAAAGCAGCGTGCCGCCTCGTTGGCCGGTATCCGGGCTGGCGGAGACAACCTGTGTGCCCTTCCCAGACCCTGCCAGCGGCAGAGCCCAGTGGGATCTCGACACAAGCGGGGAGCGTGAACTCCCGTCCGCTTACCGTTGCGGGTGCAGCTCAGGTTGGGGCGGCGGATGCCACCCTTCCTGATTCCCGTTGAACTGCCGCCCGGGAAATGGGCAGCGAGCACCAACGGAGCGCAATATACCAACGTGTCTGTCAGGGGCAACGGGCCCGAGAGCACCGCTCGCGCTGCCGACCTGTTGCGCTGCGAATGCTGTGGCCAGCGAGAGGCGCGCGCTCATCACCGAGGTTGATCGCCCGCCTCGAAGGCGCTGCCGGCTCCTGGCGGTCACCGGTGGCATGTCGGGCCTCGCGAAACAGCTGCCGTTCCCCAGGGGCCCTGCCGCATTGGGCTCAGACGCGTGACTCTTCGCGAATCAGGCACTGGGAAATGTGCTGGTGGAGACGAGGAGGATCGAACTCCTGACCTTCGCATTGCGAACGCGACGCTCTCCCAGCTGAGCTACGCCCCCACGAACGGCGCGCATTCTATCGCAGTCGCCGGGCGGGTCGAGCCGGCCGGCCCGGGCTGCGATATCGTCGCGCGCCAGTACACCCCGTCAGCGACGCGAGCTCCGAGGAGAAGCCCGAGATGCGCCACCGCAACGATCCTGCCTGGCTGGAGGCCCAGTACAACAACCGGGCGTTGGTGCCGGACCATGCGCGCCACCTCGACCGGTGGGCGGAGGCCTCGGCGCTCGTCCGCTCCCGGGCGCGTTGCGTGCTCGACATCCGCTACGGCAAGGCACCGAAGTCCACGCTCGATGTCTTTCCGGCCGATGCGGCAGGCACGGCGGCGCCCGGCGGTGCGCCGGTGCTCATCGTCATCCACGGCGGCTACTGGCGTGCGCTCGACAAGAGCGACTTCTCCTTCGTGGCCCCTTCGTTCACCGCCGACGGGGCGATGGTGGTCGTGCCCAACTACGACTTGTGCCCCGAGGTCAGCGTCGAGCACATCACGCTGCAACTGACCGAGGCCGTGGCGTGGGCCGTGCGCCATGCGGCCGAGCACGGCGGCGATGCGCAGCGCATCGCGGTGGCCGGCCACTCCGCCGGTGGGCACCTGGTGGCGATGATGCTGTCGTGCCGCTGGAAGGAGGTGGGCGCGAGCCTCGGCTTCGAGATGCCGGCCCAGCCGCTCACGGGCGGGCTGTCGATCTCGGGCCTCTACGACCTGGAGCCGATCCGCCATGTCCCCTTCCTGCAGGCCGACTTGAAGCTCACGCCGGCCTCGGTGGCGCGGCTGAGCCCGGCCTTCTTCCCGCGGCCGAAGGCGGGCAAGCTGTACGCCACCGTGGGCTTGGACGAGAGCGACGAGTTCCTGCGCCAGAACCTGTTGATTCGCGATGTGTGGGGCCCGACGGCCGTGCCGATCTGCGAGACGGTACCGGGCAAGAACCACTTCTCGGTGCTCGAGGCCTTCGTCGATCCGAAGGGGCGGTTGCACGAACTGGCGCTGCGGCTCCTGGGCCTGCGCTGAACCGGTGCTCGGCGGCTATGGGCCGCATTGATCTTTTTCATTGGCCTGTCTGCGACCCTCTGCTACCGTTGCGCCCGTCGCGCCCCAGGCAGGCCCGCCGGCCTGGGCGCCAGACGCAGTGACCGTTCGTTCACCCCACCGCAGATGAGGAGCACCCCATGGGCTTGAAGGGTTCCAAGACCGAGCAGAACCTGAAGGACGCCTTTGCCGGCGAATCGCAGGCCAATCGCCGTTATCTCTACTTCGCGAACAAGGCCGACGTGGAAGGCCAGAACGACGTGGCGGCCCTGTTCCGCAGCACCGCCGAAGGCGAGACCGGCCACGCCCACGGCCACCTCGAGTTCCTCGAGCAGACGGGCGACCCCGCCACCGGCCTGCCCATCGGCCCGACGCGCGCCAACCTGAAGGCCGCTGTCGCCGGCGAAACGCACGAGTACACCGACATGTACCCGGGCATGGCCAAGACGGCGCGCACCGAAGGCTTCGACGAGATTGCCGACTGGTTCGAGACGCTGGCCAAGGCCGAGCGCTCGCACGCCAATCGCTACCAGAAGGCGCTGGACCAGCTCGTCGACTGAGCCTGGCCCCGCGGTCGCACGACAAGGGGCTTCGTGCCCCTTGTCTCTTTCCGACCGCGCCCGCGACCAAACCGAAGCCCATCCCTTCACGACCCACCCCGCCAGGTGCGGGGCACAGGCCGACACCATGCGCGAAGGCAATCTCGAAGCCCCCACCCGCCACCCGTTGGACTGGAAGAGCGCCGACTTCCGGGACGAAGGCAAGCTCTTCGCCGAGCTGGAGCGCGTGTTCGACATCTGCCACGGCTGCCGCCGCTGCGTGAGCTTGTGCCAGAGCTTCCCGAACCTCTTCGACCTCGTCGACGCCACCGAAGACGGCGAGGTGCATGGCGTCAAGAAGGTCGACTACTGGAAGGTGGTCGACCAGTGCTACCTGTGCGACCTGTGCTACATGACGAAGTGCCCGTACACGCCGCCGCACGCGTGGAACCTGGACTTCCCGCACCTCATGCTGCGCGCCAAGGCCTTCAAGTTCAACAAGGGCGAGGTGCACGCGAAGGAGAAGCTGCTCGCCAGCACCGACGTGCACGGCCAGTTCGCCGGCATCCCCATCGTCGTGCAGGCGGTGAACAAG
>JAEUPE010000268.1 GCA_016790435.1 Rubrivivax sp.
CGAGGTGCAGAAGTTCGTCATGCTCACCGGGCACATGCAGAGCGTGCTGTCGGTGTTCGTCAACGAGCGCATCTGGCAGGGCATCCCGGCCGGCGACCGCAAGATCATCGAGGACACGATGGCCGAGGTCAGTGCCAAGACCCTGGCGTGGGACAACGAGACCTTCGCCAAGTACCGCAAGGACCTCGAGGCCAAGGGCATGACCTTCGTCGACGTCAAGGACGGCCTCGACATCTCCGCGTTCCAGAAGGCCGTGCTGGCGCAGGTGGACAAGGACTTCCCGGACTGGAAGCCGCTGGTCGCGCAGATCCAGGCCGTGAAGTGACGGCCCAGCAGCGCTCGGCCCGGCACCGCTCGCGCCAGCGCCCCGGCCCGCGCCGCCCGTCCTGCCGATGAGCTCGCCGCTCACCGCCCTGCGCGGGGGGCTGCGCTGGGTCAGCTTTGTGCTGCTGGCCCTGCTCATCGCCACGCCGCTGGCGCAGATCGTGATGCGCTCGATCTTCAACGTGCCGATGTCCGGTGCCGAGGAGCTGACGCGCTACTTCCTGATCTGCGTCGTCTTTCTCGCCGCGCCGCTCGTCACGCTGGACGGTGCGCAGATCGGCATGGAGGAGTTCCAGGCGCGCATCCCGCCGCGGCCGCGCTGGTGGCTGCAGCTGGGCATCGAGGTCGCGGGCATCGCCTTCTTCGGCTTCATGGCGGTGGCGGCGGGCGTGACCATCTCGAACAACCTGCGCAACCAGACGGCGACGCTGGAGATGCCGTTCTGGCTCTTCATGGCACCGCTGGTGGTGGGCATGGCGCTGCTGTCGCTGGAGACGTTCATGCGCCTGCAGCACACCTGGCAGCGCAAGCGGCCTGAAGACAAGCACACCGTGCTGACTTGACTCCCCATGGCCGGCTTCCTCGTCATCGCGGCATTCCTCGCGCTCTTCATGCTCGGCTTCCCGGTGGTGCTGGCCATCGGCATTCCGAGCGTCACCTACCTCTTGCTCAACGACCTGCCGCTCGACCTGGTGGCGCAGCGCACGCTGTACGCGCTCGACTCATTCCCGCTCGTCGCCGTGCCGGTGTTTCTCTTCGTCGGCAGCCTGATGAACGCGGCCGGCATCTCCAAACACATCTACAAGTTCGCCGACACGGCGGTGAGCCGGCTGCCCGGCGGCCTGGCGCAGGTGAACATCTTCGGCAGCCTCGTCTTCGCGGGCATGTCGGGCTCGGCGCTGGCCGACATCGGCGGCATCGGCCGCATCGAGATCGACGCGATGAAGGACAAAGGCTTCAAGCCGGCGTTCGCGAGCGCCGTCACCTGCTCGTCGGCCATCGTCGGGCCCATCTTCCCGCCGAGCATCCCGCTCATCATCTACGGCACCGTCACCGGCGTCTCGGTGATCCAGCTGTTGCTGGGCGGCATCCTGCCCGGGCTGCTGTGCGTGCTGATGTTGATGCTGATGACCGGCTGGCTGGCGCTGCGCCGCGGCTACCCGCGCGCCGGCCGCTGGCCCACGCTCGCCGAGCTGTGGCGCGACTTCAAGCCCGCGGCACCGGCCATTGCCGCGCCGGTGATCCTCATCGCCGGCATGCTGGCCGGCTTCTTCACGCCCACCGAGATCGCGGCGGTGACGGTGGCCTACGCGATGCTCATCAGCGCGCTGTTCTACCGCGAGCTCACCTGGGCGGGCGTGCGCGCGGCGGCGGTGGAGACACTCGGCGCCTCGGCCGGCATCCTGCTCATCGTGGCGGTGGCGGCGCTCTTCGGCTGGGTGCTCTCGGTGGAGGGTGTGCCGCAGAAGCTCACCGGCGCCATGCTCGCCATCTCGAGCAACCCCTACGTGCTGCTGCTGCTCGTGAACGTGCTGCTGCTGGTGGTGGGCATGTTCCTCGACAGCACCACGGCCATCCTCGTCATCGCGCCCATCCTCGCCAAGCCGCTGGTGGCCGCGGGTGTCGACCCGGTGCACCTGGGCATGGTGGTGGTCTTCAACCTGATGATCGGGCTGCTTACGCCGCCGATGGGGCTGGCGCTCTTCCTCGTCGCCGACATTGCGAAGGTGAAGATGAAAGAGGTGCTGCGCGAGATGATGCCGTTCTACGTGCCGCTGATCGTGACCTTGCTGCTCATCACCTACGTGCCGGCCATCACGACCTGGTTGCCTCGCTGGGCGGTGGGTGGGCCGTAGCGTCGCGCTAGCCGCTCCGACGTCGGCGCTTGGCTAAAATGGCCAAACCCATAGGGAGCCCACCATGCGTGTCACCGCCACGGAAGCCAAGAACCGATTCGGCAGCCTCTGCGCTCAGGCCAAGCGCGGACCTGTGTTTGTGGAAAAGGCTGGCCAGATCGATACCGTCATCCTCTCTGCCGAGCAGTACCAGGCCCTGCGGTCCAACCACGACAAGGCTGGCCGTGCCGCGCGCAAGAAGTCGTTCGAAGCCGAGTATGGTGATTGGATTGCCGCCCAGAACGCCCGATTCGAGACGCACGGCATTCCAGGCGCCGACCTTCGCCCCTGGTGAGCGGCGGATGGCACAGTACGACGTCTTCACCAACCCCAGCGGCAGCGCGACCGACGGCATCCCCTATGTCGTCGTCGTCCAGAGCGACCTTCTGGATGCCCTGGCAACGCGGCTGACCATGCCGCTGGCTGTGCTCGATGTCGCGACCAAGGTGCCGACCGCGCTGTGCCCGGTCATCATGGTCAAGGGCCAGCGCCTGCATGCGCTGGCGCACTACGCCGCGCCTCTGCCTGCAAAGGCGTTGAAGCGACCGGTGGACAACGTGGCTTCGCAAGCCAGCGCGCTGGTGTCAGCCCTGGACGCAGTGCTGTCGGGCATCTAGTTTGTGCCAATCGGGACGGCCGCTTCGCCGCAAAAATGAGACCGGTGCAGCGGCCATCTCCTCTGGGTCGGGAAGAGCCGTTCGACCTGCCGTCGCCGCGGCGCCGGTTTGAACGCAGCCTGATCAAGCCGCCGCGGCGCGCGCCGCCGCGGCTTGCGCCAGCACGAGGTCGCGGAAGGCTGCCGCCGGCGCCGAGAACTCGCGCGAGCGGCGCCACACCAGGTGGATGTCGGGCACGCGCAGCGGCAGCGCCAGCGGCAGCGTGCGCAGCACGCCGAGGCGCGCGTAGTGCGCCGCGAGCGAAGCAGGCATCACGGCCAGCATGTCGCTCGCTTCCAGCAGCGCCGTCGTGGCCACGGTGGAGGCGGTCTCGGTGACGTCGATGCGGCGGTGCGCGCCGGCCTCGCGCATCATGGCCATGAAGCGGCTGGCCTGCGGCGAGCCCGGCGGCTGCACCACCCAGGGCCAGCGGGCCAGGTCGCGCAGCGTGAGGGCTTCGCCGTTGTCGCCGGCGCCGGCGCCGGCGCCGCGCGCCGCGCCGGGGGTGGGACCGGCGTGCGTGTCCGGCGCGTCGAGCAAAGGGTGGCCGAGCCGCGCCACCGCCACCTGCGGCTCGTCGAGCAGCGGCACGGTCTCGTGCTCGTCGTCGTGGTGGCCCTCGACGAGGCGGCCGAGCATCAGCTCCACCTCGCCACGGCCGAGCCGCGCGAGCATGACGTCGCTGGTGTCGACCTCGATGGCCACGGCCACGCGCGCGTGCTGCGCCTTGAACTGCGCCAGCGCCGGCGCCAGCAGCGGCGGCAGCGCGCTCGGCACCGAGCCCACGCGCAGCGTGCCGTGCAGGCCGGCGGCCAGCGCGGCCAGCTCGCGGCGCGTGGCGCCGAAGTCGTTGAGCACCTGCCGCGCATAGCGCACCAGCACCTCGCCCGCCGGCGTGGGCGTCATGCCGCGGGCATTGCGCTCGAAGAGCCGCGCCGCGAGTGTCTCCTCCAGCTCCTGCAGCAGCCGCGTGGCGGCCGGCTGGCTGATGCCCAGCTCGGCGGCGGCGCGCCCGAGGTGCTTCTCGCGCCCCAGCGCGGCGGCCAGCAGCAGCTGCCGCGTGCGCAGGCGCATGAGCGCCGGCGCGTCGGCCAGCGGCTTGCGCCGGGTGGCGGGAGCGCGCGTTGTCATGCCGGAATTGTCATCGAACCTTCCGACAACCGCATTGGAAATGCATGGCCGAGGCGCTTAGCCTCGCGGCCAAACCCGACCGGAGACAAACCGATGAAGACCCGCAGACCCCTGTTGCCGCGACGCGGCGCCCTGCAGCTGGCGCTGGCCAGCGGTCTCGTGCTTCTGGGGGCTGCCGCGCCCGCGGCGGCCCAGGGCTGGCCCGACAAGCCGCTGCGCATCATGGTGGGCGCCAACGCGGGCGGCGGCACCGACATCCTGGCGCGCCTGCTCGCCGACAAGATGGGCCCGGCCCTGAAGCAGACCATCACGGTGGAGAACCGGCCCGGCGCCAGCAACACCATCGCCGCCGAGCTGACGGCCCGCGCGGCGCCCGACGGCAGCACGCTGCTGCTGGCCACCAACACCGGCCAGGCCGTGGCGCCGCACCTGCTCAAGCTGAAGTTCGACCCGCTGAAGGACCTGCAGCCCGTGGGCCTGGTGGCGGTGGTGCCCAACGTGCTGGTGGTCAGCGCCACCTCGCCCTACAAGAGCGTGAAGGACCTGCTGGCCGACATGCAGGCCAAGCCCGGTGCGCTGAAGTACGCGAGCTCCGGCATCGGCAGCACGCAGCACATCGTCGGCGAGGCCTTCAACCTCTCGACGAAGACCAAGGCCATCCACATCCCCTACAAGGGCAGCGCGCAGGCGCACATCGACATCATCGGCGGGCAGGTGGAGATGATGTTCGACACCACCAGCTCGGCCATGGGCCAGATCAAGGGCGGCAAGTTCCGCCCGCTCGCCATCACCACGCCGCAGCGCAGCGCCGAGCTGCCCGACGTGCCCACGCTCGCCGAGCAGGGCGTGAGCGGCGCCGACATCCAGACCTGGTACGCGATGTACGTGACCGCCGGCACGCCCAAGGCGGTGGTGGACCGCCTGGCTGCCGAGCTGACGGCCGCGCTCAAGCTGCCCGACGTGGTGGCGCGCATCAAGGGCCTGGGCGGCGACATCCAGCTCATGAGCCCCGAGCAGTTTGGCGAGATGAACAAGAGCGAGTTCGAGCGCTACGGCCGCCTCGTGCGCGAGGCCGGCATCAAGGCAGAAGGGCAGTGAGCAGCATGGGCACGTCGACAACCGTCCGCCCCCGCATCGCCTTCCTGCTCGGCGACGTGGGCGGCGTCGGCCCGGAGATGGGCGTCAAGCTGCTGGCCGACGCCGCGGTGCGAGCCGCCGCCGACGTGCTGCTGATCGCCGACCCCGTGGTGCTGGCCGAGGGCGAGCGCGTGGCCGGCGTGAAGCTGCCGGTGCAGCGCGTGGCCGCGGCCGACGCGCCCGCGGCGGGAAATGAACGCGAAGGCCGCATCGCCTGGCTGGCCGACGACGTGCTGCACGGCACCGTGCCGGCCTTGGCGCAAAGCACCACCGAGGCCGGGCGGGCGGCGCTGCACGGCATCACGCAGGCGGCCGCGGCGGCGCGGCAGGGGCGCGTGCAGGGCATCGTGTTTGCGCCGCTCAACAAGCACAGCCTGCGCCTGGCGGGCATGACGCACGAAGACGAGCTGCGCTACCTGCAGGAGATGCTGGCGGTCCCCGGCTTCGTCTGCGAGTTCAACATCACCGGCAACCTCTGGACCTCGCGCGTGACCTCGCACGTGCCGCTGAAGGACGTGGCGCCGCTCATCACCGGCCCGGCCGTGCGAAACGCCGTGCTCATCATCGACCGCGCGCTGCGCCTGGCCGGCGTGGCCAAGCCGCGCATCGCGGTGACGGGCCTGAACCCGCACGCGGGCGACGGCGGCAGCATCGGCATGGAGGAGATCGAGGTCATCGAGCCGGCCGTGCGTGCGATGCAGGCCGAGGGCCTGGACACGCGCGGGCCGTTCTCGCCCGACACGGTGTTCATCGCCGCGCGGCGCGGCGACTACGACGCCGTGGTGTCGATGTACCACGACCAGGGCCAGATCGCGATGAAGCTGATGGGCTTCGAGCGCGGCGTGACGCTGCACGGCGGGCTGCCGGTGCCGGTGACGACGCCGGCCAGCGGCAGCGCCTTCGACATCGCCGGCAAGGGCGTGGCGCGCATCGACGGGCTGCGCGCGGCGTTCGAGCTGGCGGTGCGGATGGCGAGCGCGGGGTAGGTTTCCGCGCTTCGTCGGCGCTCGTTGTTCTCTGCGTTCTGAGGCCGCTGCGGGCAAGGCCGCGGGCGGGAGCCCGGCGGGGCGCAGATGCGGCGGTCGGGCCCTGGGGGCCCGCCTTCCCTGCGCTGCTCGGCCCGGGGTCGCGCTCACAACTCGCTTCACTCGCTGCGCTCGTTTCGCTCGAACAGTGTTCGCGAGTCAGTTTGTCGACGCGCGCGGGTACGCGCGCCGACCCCGGCCCTGCGCTGCTCGGCTCCGCAGATGCGCCCCGCCGGGCTCGCGCCCA